>CAYTAQ010000037.1:0-18070 GCA_964435695.1 uncultured Desulfobacterales bacterium
TAGCTATCTGATATTATTGAGATAAAAATGGTGGAGGCGGCGGGAGTCGAACCCGCGTCCGAAAATACTCCACACGGGTATCTACATGCTTGTCCTGATATTGGGTATTCGCCATTTAAGAATCAACCAGGCAAGATGCTCAAACGACTATCCTGTTAGATTTTCGCTGGAAGTGTAACAGGAGTACATTCCCGGCTATCCTGCAAGTCGTCGCCCAAACCGGATTAGCAGGAATGATCCGGCAGGACGCTAGCCTAAGCGGCTAGAGCGTAATTATAATCGTCTGCGATTATCTTTAGGTCCCGTCTTTTTTACGAGTTGACAGGAACTCGGCATGCAACCAGAGCTTCTATATCCCCGTCGAAGCCGTTTCGCCCCCAATTTTTAAAAGAACAATAAAATTGCTCTGCAATTTTATATAAGCAGCACGCTGCTTAAAAACAAATTGTTATGGAGATAACTTAATCAGGATAACGATAGATGTCAATGATGATGATTTTTCAAATAGAAAAAAAGTATATAAAAAATCGCTCTGCGATTTTTTATGTGTATTCTTTCTTTTGCCTGTCCAGATCTCTTTTTTCGTCCCGGCGACGGATGGTCTCTCGTTTATCGAACTTGCGCTTTCCTTTTGCCAGTGCCAGCGTCATTTTGGCTTTGCCGTCCCTGAAATAGATATTCAGGGGGACCAGTGAATATCCTTTTTCGTTCACCTTTCCGTATAACCGTTTGATTTCATGGTTTTTTAATAGCAACTTTCGCAGTCTTAACGGATCGTGATTGTCATAGTGGGCAAAGGGATATGGGCTGATGTGCACCTGATGAACAAACACCTCGCCGTTTGTAATTTTTGCGTACGCGTCCTTTAGGTTCGCGTGCCCGAGACGAAGAGATTTGACTTCCGTTCCTACCAGGACCATGCCGGCTTCAAAGGTATCCTCGATAAAATAATCATGCCGGGCTTTTCTATTTTCGGTTATTATTTTTTTGTGTCCCGATTTCATCAGCAGACCACCATTTATTCCGGAAAGACGGCTTTGGATATAACGTCGCCGTAATGCTTTTGAATCATTTCAGATATATCTTTTGCCTGGGTCAGCTTGAAGACCTTTTTCATCAGGCGTTTGGTATCTTCAGCACTCAGGGATCGTATCACGGTTTTTGCCACCGGGATGGATTGGGGATTCATGCTGAGTTCATCCATTTCCAGGCTCAACAGCAACGGCAGGTTAAAGGGATCGCCTGCCATTTCACCACACATAAACAATTTTACGCCCTGATCCTTTGCCACATCGGAAACATATTTGAGCATCCTTAAAATTGCCGGATGAAGCGGGTTGTAGAGATAGGCGACTTCCTTGTTTGCGCGATCCACCGCCATGGAATATTGAATGAGATCATTGGTGCCGATGCTGAAGAAATCGACATCTTTGGCAATGATGTCCGCTATAATCGCCAGGGACGGCACTTCGATCATGACGCCCACCTCAATCGCTTTATCAAATTCGACGCCCTCTTTTTCCAGGGATTCCATGGCGTCATTCAATAGGGCCCGCGATGCAATGAGCTCGTCGTAAGTGGATATCATGGGAAATAGAATTCTAACCTTGCCGAAAACTGAGGCGCGTAATATGGCCCTGAGCTGTGTTTTGAAAATTTCAGGCCGTTTCAGACAATATCGAATGGCCCGCAATCCGAGCGCCGGATTTATCTCCGTTGCCATTCTGTTTTGCAATGCTTTGTCGCCATTGATGTCGAGCGTTCGAATCGTTATCGGTTTTGACGGCATAACCTCCACCACGTCCCGGTATTTGTCAAACAGCTCATTTTCATCAGGGAAGTCCGGACGTGATAAATATTGAAACTCGGTCCTATAGAGGCCGATACCCTCCCCTCCATTGTCGATAACGGAAACCACCTGCTCGGGCTGTTCGATATTGCCCATAATCTTGATGTGCACGCCATCCGTTGTTACCGCCGGCTGATGGCTGGTTCTGGCAATGCTTGCCCGGTAGGATTCAAATTTTGTCTGCCGCTCGCCGTATATAATAAGGGTCTGGTCCAAGGGGTTGATGATGACGGTGCCTGCGGATCCGTCAACAATGATGATATCGTCATTGTGTATGCGTCGCGTGGCATGGACAATGCCCTGCACCGCCGGTATTCCCAGCGTCCGTGCGATAATACTGGTATGAGAGGTGACCCCCCCTCGCGCGGTTACAAATCCCTTGATACGTTCCAGGTTGATTTGGCTGGTTTGGGCGGGTGACAGATCATTGGCAACCAGTATGACCCGTTTGTCGATATTCGAGATGTTTACGGAATTCGCACCGGTTAAATAACTCATGATACGGTCTGAGACATGCACAATGTCCAAAGAACGATCACGTAAATAAGGATCCGAAATGTCTTGAAACATGGCTTTCACGGTCGCAACGACTTTTTTCAGCGCCCATTCCGCATTGATCAGCTCTTTTTCTATGGTCTCAATGGTTCTGCCGAAAAGCATTTTATCTTCCAGCAAAACGGCATGCGTCTCAAGTATGTCCGAGTGCTGTCGGAGACCCTCCTGCGTTTCTGCAATGATTTGATGAAGCTCGTCCTTGGCCTGTTTTACGGCTGCTTTGAAACGGTTCGTCTCATTCTGTAAAGATGATTTTGGGATGCGGTACCGTTTAATGACATCAACACCTTCACGATCCACTATGTAAGCTTTTCCGATGCAGATGCCCGGTGAAGTGCAGATGCCTTTTATTATAATTTCATTTAATTCTTGACGGTCCGGCATGCGTTCCTACTCTCTAAAACCATTTTTTACGAGCTTAATGATTTTGTTAAAGATGTCCATGTCGGATTGATCCTCGATGGCAATCCGAATGGTTGATCCCTTTCCACAGGCTAATGTTAAAATATCGATAATGCTTTTACCGTCGACTTTTTCGTCGCCTTTTTGCAGCCAAACTTTTGATTTTGCATTTTGGGCCAATTCTGCTATCTTGGCAGCAGACCTCGCATGAATACCCAGTTCATTGACGACGATGACGTCCATTGAGAATACGCACGCATTTTTACACATAATTGTATAATATTAAAAAATGAAAGTTAAGTTTTTTATATAAGAATATTAAACAATGCAAGAACCAATTGTCAAATGGGAATACCAATGGAGAAAAAATGGAAAAACAATTTGTTATAGATGATTTTAAGCTTGGGGAGTCCTGGCGGTTGTTCAAAATTATGGGTGAATTTGTTGACGGTGTCGAAACGCTGCACGATCTGGGGCCTGCTGTCAGTATTTTCGGATCGGCAAGGGTCAAACCCGACGACCCCATTTATAAAAAAACAGAGGAACTCGGCGGCCTGTTCGCAAAAAGCGGCTTTGCCGTTATCACCGGCGGCGGCGGCGGGGTTATGGAAGCGGCCAACAAAGGTGCTGCAGAGGCCGGGGGTCAATCGGCCGGTCTTAATATTCGACTTCCCTTTGAACAGAAACCCAATGATTTTGCGAATATTCGGCTCGAATTCAAATATTTTTTTATCCGTAAAGTCATGTTCATCAAATATGCCATGGCCTATATTGCCATGCCGGGAGGTTTCGGCACACTGGATGAGCTGTTTGAGGTGATAACACTAATTCAAACGCACCGCATTAGACCGTTACCCATCATTCTGGTGGGAAGCGATCACTGGTCAGGGTTGAAAGGCTGGATTGATGGGAAACTTCTGGCGGAAAAGAGAGTATCGCCGAAGGATCTTGAAATCTTTCAAATCATGGATGAGCCTGAGGAGATTGTGAAGTTTGTGCAAAAGGTGGTTATTCTCTAGTATCCATCCATACATGGTCTTTTTGCCCAATATCTGTGTTATGTTCAAAAAATAATCCTAAGAATATAAAACATAATCGGACGTTATTCTGCCAAACGCTTTGCTTGGTGATGAAAATGGATGTCAATAAATTAGAAGAAGAACTTATTTTTCTAAAAAAAGAGAATCAACGCCTTCTAAAAGCTGAAAAAATGCTGCGGCAGCAAAATGAATACCTGTCAGCGCTCCATGAAACATCTCTTGGATTTATGGACCTGCTCGACAAAGAGGAGTTGCTGGAATCCATCTTGAATCGCGCATGCTTGCTTACAGGCACCCAGCACGGCTATATCTATCTTCTTCTTAACCCGGTGGAAGATAAAATGCAGATGCGTGTCGGTATGGGCTTTTTCAAGGGACAACTGGGCCGAACCGTGAAGCGCGGAGAAGGAATAGGTGGAAAAGCCTGGGAAGCGGAAGCGGCGGTCCTGGTGGAAGATTATTTTTCCTGGCCCGGACGTCTGTCCGACAAATCACTGGACGGACTTCAGTCGGTTGTCGGCATCCCTTTAAAATCAAAGCACAAAGTGGAGGGCGTTATTGGTCTGGCCCGGGTCAATGACAAAAAAAAATTCGGCCAGGCGGATGTTGTCATTTTAAGCCGCTTTGCTGAATTATCCCTCATTGCGCTTGAAAAAGCGAGGCTCTATGCCGATGTAAAGCGGGAACTGAACGAAAGAAAAAAGACGGAGGCTGTTTTACGAGAAAGCGAGGAGCGATATCGATCGCTACTGGAATCTTCTCCCGATCCGATTGTCGTCTACGATATGGAAGGCATTGCCACCTATGTGAATCCCGCCTTTGAGCAGACATTTGGTTTTTCTTGTGATGAACTCATCGGCAAACATATCGATTTTGTTCCCGAGGAAAACTGGCCGGAAACCAAACGGGCCATCCGCCATATGAAAAGCGGGAAGAAAATCAACCTGTTCGAGACAAGGCGTTTCACCAAACAGCGCAAGGTGCTGGATGTGCAAATCAGCTCTACTCTCTACCTGAACCGCAACGAAAAACCGGCAGGCAATATCGTCACATTGCGGGATATCAGTGCGTTGAAACAGACACAACAGGAACTGATGAAATATCGTGAACACCTTGAAGATCTGGTGGCTGAACGCACAGCTGAACTGGGAAAAATCAATGATCAGCTGGAGCAGGAAATTGATGAACGAAAACGTGCGGAGGAGACCCTCCGCAAGCGGGAAAAAGAACTGGAGGCACAATCCCACCACCTGGAAGAGGTCAATACGGCATTGAAGGTTTTATTGAAGCAGCGGGAAAATGACAGAAACGAACTGGAAGAAAATATGCTCTCCAACGTAAAGGAGTTAATCAGCCCCTACATCGAACAGCTGAGAAAAACCCGCTTGAATACGAGACAGGCGATGTTCACCAATATCCTGGAATCGAACCTGAACAACATTATTTCTCCCTTTATCAGCAAGCTGTCTTCAAGGTTCCTGAATTTTACCCCTATGGAAATCCGTGTGGCCAATCTGGTCAAGGAGGGTAAAACCAATAAGGAGACCGCATCCCTGTTATTTCTATCCAAAAACACGGTATTGTTTCACCGTCACAATATACGTACAAAACTTGGCTTAAAAAATACAAAGATCAACCTTCGATCTCATTTGTTATCATACGACAATTAACCCGTGTTTAGGATAACGGGCATAACCGTTTAAATAATTGTGAAAATGATGAGTAGTTGTTTTTACCCACTATTCTCCCACTATATTATCAACTTGACATTTGAAGCGCATTCTATATGGTAAAATCCTGGTTTAAGCGATTTCTGTTCTGTCGGGCCAACCCTTATTGAACAAAAAAATGGTTTATTTGCTTGACCTGAAAAACAGCATCGCATATAGCTTTGAAAACGATACTGAATTTAATTCATATAATAACAACGTCCCGATTATTATAAGAAAGGGTCTGAAGTCTTTCGCCTTTGCAAGCTTGATGTTCGGATCTTTTTTTATTGGCACAACTTTCTTCAACGGATCGTTTGATCTTTAACGATAACGGGAGGCCGACATATTGGTTTTATTAGATAAAACAAGAGATGCGGATGTCCTGCTTGAACTCAAGGATGTCCACATGTATTTCGGAAAAGTGAGCGCATTATCCGGCGTCAGCCTGAAAATCAG
Source organism: uncultured Desulfobacterales bacterium (assembly GCA_964435695.1). Lineage (GTDB taxonomy): Bacteria > Desulfobacterota > Desulfobacteria > Desulfobacterales > B30-G6 > CAYTAQ01. Next base: position 6,015 of record CAYTAQ010000037.1, read on the forward strand.
AAAAGGAGAGATTCATTCCGTAATCGGGCCGAACGGGGCCGGCAAGACAGTGATGATGAACATCGTCAACGGGCTTTATAAACCGCAAAAAGGGAGCATCACGTATAAGGGCCGGCAGGTTAATCACTTGAAACCCCATGAACGCGCCAAACTGGGCATTGCACGGACCTTTCAAAAGGTTGAAGTATTCGGCGGTATGACCGTGCTCGACAATATCCGCCTGGGACGCCACATCCATTTTAAATCCGGTATTGTCAGCGGGTCCTGGTATCTTGGGAAAACCGCCAGGGAAGAAATCGAACATCGAAAATTTATTGAAGAGGAAATCATCGATCTTTTGGAGATCGAGCAAATTCGGCACAAGCCGGTGGGGATGCTGCCATATGGCCTGCAGAAACGCGTGGAGCTCGGCCGGGCGCTGGCGCTTGAACCGGAGCTCCTGATACTGGATGAACCGCTGGCGGGTTTGAATCTCGAAGAGGTGGAAGACATGGCGCGCTTTATTCTGGACGTGAATGAAGAAGAACGCTGGAAAGTTACCTGCTTGCTGGTGGAACACGATATGGGCGTGGTGATGGATCTTTCCAATCGCGTCTTTGTGTTGAATTTCGGCAATATGATTATGGACGGTACCCCCGAGGAGGTTCAGAACAACCCTGAGGTTATCAAAGCGTATCTGGGTGAAGAGGAGTTGTATGCAACAAGAAGATAAATCAGCATCTGAGCGCATTGAAATATCACCGGATCTTACCATTCCGAAGCTCTTTTATGAAAAGGCGACCAAATACGGTAAGGATCGGGTTGCCATGCGGGAAAAGGAGTTCGGTATCTGGCGCCCCATTACTTGGCAGGAGTATTTTGAAAACGTGAAATATATTGCGTTGGGACTTAAAAGCCTTGGCCTGGAAGATGGAGACAAAATTTCCATGATCGGCGACAACCGGCCCGAAGGCTTGTGGGCTGAGATGGCGGCCCTCTGTGCCCGCGGGATCGGCGTTTGGCTTTTCCGGGACAGTTTAATCGATGAAGTAAAATACATCATCGATCATTCGGACACCAAATTCATGTTCGGTGAAGGTCAGGAAGAGGTGGACAAAGCCATTTCCATTTTTGATGAATGTCCGAAGCTGAAAAAAATTATATGGGATGACCCCAAAGGGATGCGCAATTATGATCAGGACTATTTAATCAGCCTGAAGGAAGTTCAGGAACTGGGTAAAAAGCTGGATCAGGAGCAGCCCGACTTATTTAAAGAAATGGTTGGCAAGGGCTCCGGCGAGGAGGTGGCGCTCCTTTTCTACACGTCCGGAACAACGTCCCTGCCGAAGGGTGCCCTTCTCTCCCATAATAACATGTTGACCATGGGAAAACATCTCATGGCCGTTGACCCTTGTTATGACACGGATGACTACGTTTCCTACCTCCCCTTTGCGTGGATCGGTGAACAGATGATGTCGATTTCCTGCGGCCTTCAGGTAGGATATGTCATCAATTTCCCGGAGGAACCTGAAACGTCCCCGGAAAACCGTCGTGAAATCGGGCCGCATGTCATGTTTGCACCCCCGCGTTTATATGAAGAAATGACGCGGACGGTACAGGTTAAGTACTTGGATGCCACATGGCTGAAGCGTAATAGTTATGAACTGTCCACAAAAATCGGTTACCATGTGGCGAACTTAAAATTTGATAAAAAGCCCGTGCCCTGGTACTGGAAGCTCCTCCATTGGTTTGCCTATATATCCGTTCAGAAAAAATTGAAAGATCACCTGGGGCTGTCCCGCGTGCGCAATGCATATACCGGTGGTGCCGCCATGGGGCCGGACCATTTTCGGTTTTTCCATGCCTTGGGCGTCAACCTGAAGCAGATATACGGCCAGACGGAAGTTGCCGGGATTTCGGTGGTTCATCGAACCGGAGATATCAAATTCGACACCGTGGGACATCCCATTCCGGGAACACAGATTAAAATTACGGCTGACGGTGAAATCATAACCAAAAGCCCTTCTGTATTTTTAGGCTATTATAAAAACGATGAGGCCACGACAAAAACAATTCAGGATGGGTGGCTCTATTCCGATGATAAGGGGTTTATAGATGACGATGGGCATCTGGTGGTTTTTGACAGGACCAAAGACGTGTTCACGTTAAGAGACGGTCGACCTTTTTCGCCGCAATATTTGGAAACACGCCTGAAGTTCAGCCCGTATATCTTAGATTCGTGGGTTATCGGCGACAGAAAGGATTATGTCTCTGCGGTGTTGTGTATCGACTATTCAGTGGTGGGCAAGTGGGCGGATGACAAAAAGCTCAACTATACCAGCTATCCTGAACTGTCCCAAAAGCCGGAAGTATACGAATTGGTAGAGAAACAGATTCGAGCGGCCAACAAAGACCTGCCTGAGACAGCCAGGATCCATAAATTTACCAATCTTTATAAAGAGCTGGACGCAGATGACGACGAACTGACAAGAACCCGCAAACTGCGCAGGGCCTTTGTTGAAAAGCGGTATAAAGATATTATCAATGCGCTTTACTCGGATAATGATATGGTGCATATCGATACGAAAATTAAATATGAAGACGGCCGTCAGGCACATATCAAAACAGATTTGCAGATTAAAACCGTAAAAGACTGATGTCGGCTTTTATGTATCAGCAAATTTAAATTTTACAAAAAGGGGAAAATAACAGTGGAACTTTTTTTTATGACCCTTACGAGTGGCATAATGATCGGCGGAATCTATGCCCTGGTGGCCCTGGGATGGGTGCTGATCTATAAATGTTCAGGCGTTCTCAATCTGGCCATGGGGGAAATGACGCTGGTCGGCGCTTATGTGACGCTGAGTTTCTATTCGATGGGCGTTCCGTTTTTGCTTTCACTCTTATTCTCGCTGATTATCGGATTCGCGCTGGGGATCATAACGGAAAGAATTTTTCTGGACAGACTGATCGGCGAACCGGTGCTGACGGTCATCATGGTAACGGTGGGCCTTTCCTTTTTCTTTAAGGGTACTGTTGAGTTCATATGGGGAACCGATACCCGGGTATTTGACCCGCCGGTGTTCACCATAGAGCCGATTCGCTTGGGTCCGATTCTCATTGGCCAGGCGTATCTCTGGAGCTTTGTTGCGGCCATTATTCTTTTAATTATATTTGTGGCCTTCTTTAAATACACACGTTGGGGGCTTGCCATGCAGGCCACTGCGGACGATGAAATGGCCGCTCTGTCGGTAGGCGTGAGCGCCCGGTTTGTGTATGCTGCCGCATGGGCCATTGCATTTATGGCGGCTGGGGTCGGCGGCACCCTGCTGGGAAACATCAACGGCCTTAATATATCGGTGAGCTACCTGGGACTGCTGGTGCTGCCGGCGGTGGTGCTGGGGGGCTTGAATTCCGTGCCCGGAGCAATCGTGGGCGGCATTCTGATCGGGGTGCTGCAAAACCTTTGCGGCACCTATCTGGACAGGTACTTCCCGGGCGCAGTAAAAGAAATCGCACCGTTTGCGTTTATGGCGGTCTTTTTGCTTTTTAGACCCTTCGGACTTTGGGGCTGGGAGCGGATCGAACGCGTATAGCAATTCTAACCCTGAAATGTAAAAACAAAACTTGAACGGAGTTAATCAATGTCAACGACTTGGCTTCCCTGCGGCGATTACCATCAGAGCTATTCTGAAGAGCATGCCTGGTGGCAAACAACCTTCATCAAGGGTAAGATGATTCTGCTGGCCATGATTCTGTTTATCGTTATTCCTCTCTTTGCCGACTCATATATACTCAGTGTGTGCAATCTGATAGGCTATACCATATTAGGCGCCTTGGGTGTACAGCTTTTGATCGGTTTTTGCGGCCAGATCACCCTGGGACATGCTGCTTTCCTGGCGGTAGGCGCATACACCAGCACCCTGCTTATTCTGGAATTTCCCTGGCCGGCAATTCTCATAAATTGGGGGCTGGCATATCCAATAAGCATTATCATCGCTGCGTTTGTTGCCGGTATCTGGAGCGTTCTGTTCGGGCTCCCTTCCGCCCGCGTCAAAGGTTTTTACCTTATTCTAACGACCATGGCGGCCCAGTTTATTACCGTCGATTTCATCATTACCCAATATGTAGCCCAGATCGGCGGGCGGGGGCAGGCCTTTTCACTGCCCCCGGGCACCATCAAAATCGGGCCGTGGGTCATCGACAGCGATCTGAAGGTCTACTTTCTGATGCTGTTTCTGGTCATCGTCTGCTGCATTGCCATTCTCAATCTGCTCAGATCCAGGGCGGGCAGGGCCTGGGTGGCCATTCGCGACAATGATATATCGGCGGAAGTCATGGGGATTAATGTGGTAAAATACAAGCTGCTGGCTTTTTTTGTAGCGGGTTGTCTCGGCGGGATCACCGGCGCTTTTTGGATCAGCAACCTGGCGGCTATCAGCCCCGAACACTTTCCCTGGTTCTGGTCCCTGTGGCTGGTGGGTGTCATCCTCATCGGCGGGGTGGGATCGATTCACGGAACGATTTTCGGATCTTTGTTTATGGTCGTGGTTATGGAAGCATTACAACTGGCTGTGATGCCGCTGGCAGATACATTCCCGAAACTTCTCATGGATTTTCTGTTCATCAAGGAAGCCACCTTTGGCTTGGCAATATGCGCGTTCATGATATTTGAACCTAATGGACTGGCTTACCGCTGGTGGCAAGCCAAAAACTATTTTAACTTATGGCCTTTTTCATACTAAATACGCATCGAACCGCAATCAATCAGTTACGACCAAACACAACGCGTATCAAAGGAGGTGATAATTTCTAAAAACTGGCGGAAGCTCTGTGGCAAAAATACACATTGAAAAGAAGGGGAAAGAGCTATGAATTTTAAAAACGTGTTTTCGAAATTAAGTCTGCTCTTATTGGCGGCAATGGCCGTTATCGGATTTTCTTCCATTGCAGGTGCTGCCGGGACAATCAATATCGGCGCGCTGAACGACATGACCGGTGCTACCTCTGATGTGGGCAAGGATTACGCGCTGGGTATCGCCGAGGCCATTCATTACATCAATGATACGGGCGGTATCAACGGGAAAAAAATTAAGTTGTACCAGTTCGACTATGGATACCGTATTCCCGAGGCATTGACCAAATACAACCTGTTCAAGCGCCTGAAGTGTGTAGCGATTCTAGGATGGGGAACCGGTGACACCGAGGCACTGGCGCCGACCGTGGCCAAGGACAAAATACCCTATGTCTCGGCATCATACTCCGGTCATTTGTGCAAACCGGAAAAAACACCCTACAATCTGTTTTTCTCAACGGATTATTCAACGCAGTCGCGGGGACTCATCACCGCATGGTTTGACAAAAAATGGCCGCAAAAACCGGATTACGGCAAACGCAAGCCAAGAATCGCCATGTGCTATATGTTTGCATCTCCCTTCAGCAGCGCGTCTATTAAAGCAGCCAAAGATCAAGCCGATATTCTGGGCTTCGAGGTTGGTCCTGATCAGGATGTCTCTCTTTTTGCCATCGACACGAAGAGCCAGATACTTGCATTGAAAGAATTCAAACCGGATGTTCTGCTGCATACGAATACCGTCATGTCCGTCGCGGCAACCATGCGGGATTCTTATGCCCTTGGACTGGGTGCTGATAACATTATCAAGTGCTGGGGATTTGACGAGAACCTTCCCATGCTGGCGGGTAAAGCGGCGGAGGGTGCCATCGGATGTGCGCCGTGGGCTTTCTTCGGGCAGGACGTACCCCTGATGGACAAAGTTGTCGCATACGCCAAAAAATACAACCCGGGCGTTCCGGTTGAAAAAAGGACCATCCACACGGTTCAGGCCTGGGCCAACGCGCTGGGTCTGGCTGAAGCCCTCAAACGGGCCGATAAAGCCGGAGATTTGAGTGGCCCCGGAATTCTGACAAAAGGCTTTGAGACCATGAGAAATTATGAAATCGGTCTGGGCATCGCACCCGCAACATTTACCGCCACGGATCACAGATCTCAAAGCGAAGCGAAAATATATGAATATACCAATGGAAAATTCAACCTTCTGGCCGAGATCGATCTCAAAAAACGCTGGCCCGAAAAGTGGGAAAACGAATGGCTTGGATGGTAGATAGTGCAACCGCCCAAAGGAGGTTTGAAAGCTTTGTCGAATGATAATATGATTTTAAAGATCAATAACATTGAAGTGAAGTATCACGAGGTTATCCTGGTCATCAAGGGTGTTTCCATCGAAGTGCCCCAAGGCGGTATTGTGGCCCTTTTGGGCGCCAACGGTGCCGGAAAGAGCACGACCCTGAAAGCGGTTTCCGGTCTGCTGAAACATGAAGATGGTCACGTCTCGGACGGATCCATCGAATTTTTGGGTGAGCGCATCGATAAAATGGCTGCTGAAAAGATCGCCAAAATGGGTATTGTTCAGGTCATTGAAGGGCGCAGGGTGTTTGAGCACCTGACCGTGGAGGAAAACTTGAAAGTGGGTGCCCATATGCGCAAATTCGGGCGATCCGTAAAGGACGGCCTGGAAATGGTATATCACTATTTCCCGCGGCTCAAGGAAAAGCGCAGCGAAACAGCAGGGTTCATCAGCGGCGGTGAACAACAGATGACGGTTGTCGGCCGCGCTTTGATGACCAGCCCAAAGCTGATCCTGCTCGATGAGCCCTCCATGGGGCTGGCCCCGCTTCTGATTCATGAAATCTTCAATATCATCACAAAGCTGAATAAAGAAGAAAAGATATCCATACTCCTGGTGGAACAGAATGCTAAACTGGCCCTGAACGTTGCGCCGCACGCCTATGTAATGGAAAACGGGCGCATCGTGATGGATGATACGGCTGAAAGGCTCAGAGAAAACCCGGATATCAAAGATTTTTATCTGGGCATGACCGACTTTGGGGGAAGAAAAAGCTTTCGCGATGTAAAGCACTATAAACGCAGAAAACGATGGCTTACCTAACCCTTTAATAGCATAAGGGAGGAATAAAATGCATAGAAAATCATATTTACTGATATTTTTGAGTCTTGTAATGGTTGCTGCCCTTTTATCCGGCTGTGCGGGCATGCAGGCAAAACCAACCGAGAAAAATTTCCAGGCGCCGGTGGTGATGTTGAACCACGTGGAGGTGCCCTATTATGTCGGCTACTACTACATTTCGAACAAGGTGGAAGTGACCAAGGGCAACAAGGACAACTACGGCGCACCCATGATGATGGCCTTTATTTTTGACATCCAAAATCCGAACAAATTTCCCGTCATGCTGGATGGATTCCAATTTTCAGTCTTATTCGAAGATTTTGAAGTCAATACGGTTAACTCCCCTGAAACCATGTGGATTCCGGCGGGCAAGACCAATCAGCTTCGCGTGCCGGCCGTCTTCGACACGCGGCAGACACTGACGACGCTGCTGCTCCCCGGGGCTATGAAACTTAAAGAAAAGGGAATTTCCCCATGGGATGCCCTCGAAAAATGGTGGACCGGTGCACCAGATTTTTCTTTCCCGGTCTCCGCTAAAGAAGGATCGGCTGTCTTTAATGCCGGCGGCGTTGTAAAAGTCGTACCATTTGAAGCAGTATTTCCTTAATTCATAAGTATCGTATCTCCCCATGCTTTCCCAGTCCGGAGAGCATGGGGACGTCAACATCACACGCGTGAATCCATTTTTTTTAAGAATCAGAGGCAGGATCGATAATGCCGGCTATTTTCAATGAAGGCATGTGAATACTATGGGACTTCATGATTTTACATTTTACGATCTGATATGCAGAAATGCCGGTGCATACGATACCTGTCCGGCCTGGTTTGAAGCGGATGACGGCAGGTCATTGACCTTCGGTCAATTCAAGGAAGCGGTTGATCGACTGGCCGGCGGACTCCAGAACGTCGGCATACAAAAAGGCGACCGCATCGGTATTCTGGGAAAAAACAGCCTTGAATATTTTCTCCTGTACGGCGCGGCAGCGGCGCTCGGCGCTGTTGTTCTTCCCGTCAACTGGCGCCTTTCAACCGACGAGATCCTCTTTAACCTGAAGGACTGCGAGCCGGTTTTGCTGTTCGTCGATGAAGATTTTGAGAAGGTGATCCATGCTGTAAAAGATGATCTCTCTTTCGTGAAGCACGTCTACAACCTCAAAATCAATGAAGGATGCTTTGAGGAAATCTCCCTGCTGCTCGATAATGCCGGCCGATTCGAACCGGCGGAGGTTTCATCCGATGATGGGTTTGTCATCATTCATACGGCGGCGGTGGCCGGCAGACCCCGCGGAGCGCTGCTCAGCCACCGTAACATGTTGTGCGCCAATTTGGCGCTCAACTACTGCTTTAATTTGACTTCCCGGGATGTACATCTCAATCTGCTGCCGCTGTTCCATGTGGGAGGGTTGTTCATGGCGAGCAACAGCTTTCATGCAGGCGCACAGAACATCAACATGAGCAAATTTGATGCCGACAAAGCGGTTGCGCTTATCGAAACACACCGCGTATCGGTTTTGTTCGATTTTTCTCCCATCCTCTCCGCGATTCTTGAATCTCAGACAAAGACAGGCAGAACCATAAAATCTTTAAGGGCCGTCATGGGGCTTGACTCACCTGAAACCATTGAAGCATACCAAAAAAGAACCGGCGGAAGTTTTTATTGCCTGTACGGCCAGACCGAAACATCCTGCATTGCCACCATGGGTCGTTATGACGACAAACCGGGATCGGCGGGAAAACCGGTCCCTCTGGCGGAAGTTCGTTTGGTTGATGATTATGATCAACCGGTTTCGGCAGGAACGGTTGGTGAAATTACTGTGAAAGGCCCCATGGTGTTTAAGGGATACTGGAATTTACCTGAAGACAACGCATATACGTTCCGGGAAGGGCGGCACCACACCGGAGATCTGGGGCGGTTTGATGAGAATGGATTCCTCTGGTATGCCGGCCGGAAAGCGGAGAAGGAGTTGATCAAGCCCGGCGGAGAGAATGTCTATCCGGCCGAAGTTGAAAAGGTCATTTTACAGCATGCTGCTGTCGAAAAAACGGTTGTGATCGGCGTGCCGGATCCGAAATGGAAGGAAGGCATCAAAGCGGTCTGCCAGCTAAAGCCGGGTCAAACACTATCATCAGAAGCGCTGATTCAATTCGTAGGCGAAAGAATTGCCCGGTATAAGAAGCCTCAGCATGTGGAATTTGTTGCCGAACTTCCGCTAAAGCAAACGGGTGAGATCGATCGGCAAAAGGTTAAGGAGTTGTACGGCAAGAGTTAGTGATGAGTAATGCGTGATTAGCAAGCTGACCGGGTTTCGAGTTGCGCGTTATGGGTTATATAGAGAGAACAGCAGAATATCCAATATCGAATTTCCAATGTCGAAGTGAGGAATCGCTCGCGCTCTATCTGTAAATCGATAGAATTCCTTCCTTCATCATTCGACATTCCTTGTTGGACATTCGATATTCGCTTTTTCGTGTTCGGGATATATTCTTATACAGCAATGGGAAAGTCATCAAAAGTGACAACTTTAAATCAGGACTTGACCTACGGAGCCTAAGGGTCCCATCGCTCATTACACATCACTGAATAGATGGGGAACCAACCAATGGTAAGAACAGAGATCTCTTTATTCATGAAAAATGAGCCCGGCCAACTCGGGAAATTGGCCACAACCTTTGGAGAAGCGGGAATCAATATCGATGCGATTATGATTCAGGATGCATCCAGCTATGTTCAGGAGCTGTTCAAAGGCAGAGGGAAATCACTCAAGCGCATCGCCTCGCCGGCGAGTTACAATTCCATGCGAAAGGATTCGGCGCAATTTGCTCTCATACGGCTGCTACCTGCGAACGGTATGACCAACAAGGCCATCGATCTTTTGTCCAAGCATGACTATGTTTTCGACATTCTGCCGGTCATTGCTCTGGAACTCGATAACAAGCCCGGTGAACTGGCCAAGATAACTTCCAGATTCGGTGAGGAAGGGATCAATATTAATTATGTGTATGGCTCTGTCTCATCGCCGGATGAAAAATGCCTTTTTGTGTTCTGCCCGGAAGATGTTGAGCTGGCTGCCAAGATTTTTGCTGCCTAAAATTTTCTTCATAAGCCACCGGTGGAACAGGTGGCTTATGAAGAAAATTATTGTGATGTGCTCACGCGACGTTTATCCTTGAATATGTTATCTGAAATTACCACCCGCTGAATTTCCGAGGTGCCTTCATAGATTGTAAAGACGCGGGCATCTCTATAATACCGCTCCACGGCATACTCTTTTGTGAAGCCGTACCCGCCATGTATTTGCAGCGCTTTTGCGGTTATCCGATTCACCATTTCAGAAGCATACAGCTTGGCCATGGATGCTTGAATCGTGTAATTCTCTCCTCTGTCTTTCATGGCGGCTGCAGAGAACATCAGTTGCTTGGCTGCTTCTATCTCCGTGGCCATGTCGGCAATCATCCAGCGCAGTCCTTGGAATTTTGAAATTTTTTGACCGAACTGTTCTCTGACCTGCGCATACCGAACCGCTGCATCAAAAGCGGCCGTGGCAACACCGATGGATTGTGCTGCGATACCGATGCGGCCGCCGTCCAGCGCAGTCATGGCGATCTTAAAGCCCATGCCTTCTCCACCGAGCACATCCGAAACCCGCACGCGACAATCTTCGAAAATAAGATCCGCGGTATCAGACGCGCAAAGACCCATTTTTTCTTCCAGTCGCCCGACTTTAAACCCAGGCGTATCCTTTTTTACCAGAAAAGCGGTGATGCCTTTGTGTCTTTGGGTTTTATCGGTTTTAGCCGTCACGATCGTGAGACCGGCATTTTTCCCGGTGGTAATAAACCGTTTGGTACCATTTAGGACATAGTACGCACCATCCCTTACCGCCGTCATATTCTGGCTTACCGGGTCTGAACCGGCCTGGGGTTCTGTCAATGCAAACGCACCGATATAATCTCCCCTTGCTAGCGGCTTTAAATAGGTTTGCTTCTGTTCTTCAGTGCCATACCGAAGCATGCTTTCGCAGACAATTGAATTATGTACGGACATGACCACCGCAGTGGACGCACATGAATAAGCAATCTCAGAAAGGGCCAAGACATAACTCACCGTATCCGCAGCGGAACCGTCATATTCAGATGGGACCATCATTCCCATGAGACCTAATTCAGCCATTTTCTGCAAGTTGTCTATGGGAAATTCTTTGGTTTTATCCCGTATCATCGCTTTTGCGGCGACAACATCTCTGGAAAACTCCCGAACCATGGATTGAATCATTAACTGTTCATCTGTCAGCTTGAATAGCATAGGTGACTCCTTCAGGGATTATAAATGACCACCACCAGTTTTGCTTCTGTTTTACCGATGTTTTTTAAATTGTGCCTGATTCCTGAATTGAAATGAAGTGAATCTCCGGCTTTCAATTTGTTGACATGATCGCCGACCTGAATTTCGACAGAACCTGACAGCACGTATGAAAATTCTTCTCCTTCATGTTGATAACCGACCCCTTTATGACCCTGCAAGGGGTCAATGGTCACGAGAAAGGCTTTCAAATGCTTGTTTTCAGCCCCGGGTGTCAGCGTGGTATACGCATAATTATCGGTACGTTTGGTATATGCCTTGATTCGACGCTTCAGTTTGGATTCATCTTCTTTTAAAAGAACGCCGGAATCAATTTCGAGCGCCCGGGCAATCTGTAACAACGTTCCCACCGGCGGCGTTTCCTTACCGGATTCAATTTCTTTTAAATAATCGATGGCGAAACCGGTTTCGTTGGCCAGCATGTCATAGGTCAATTTTTTAGATGTTCGGGCTTTCTTTATCTTTTTCCCTATGGGTAGTTTCGAATCTTTTTTTTGCTTCGGCATGTTACCTCCCAATGTGCTTGGTTTCAGGTTTCAGTGTTCAGGTTTCAGTCTAAACATTACTGACACCTGAAACCTGAAACCCCAAAAAAACGCAATCATCACAAGTCGTCCCTTCGTGAACATAACCAAGGTAGTGAAGGGTTTATTCAGCTTAAGTGTACTCGTAAAATCCGCGTCCGGATTTTCGGCCCAACCAGCCGGCTTCCACATATTTCCTCAGCAAGG
>CAYTAQ010000037.1:18170-28757 GCA_964435695.1 uncultured Desulfobacterales bacterium
CCGCGTCCGGATTTTCGGCCCAACCAGCCGGCTTCCACATATTTCCTCAGCAAGGGACACGGGCGGTATTTGGAGTCCTTGAAACCGTCAAACAGTGTTTCCATAACGGCAAGACAGGTGTCGAGTCCGATCAGATCTGCCAGTGTCAACGGTCCCATGGGGTGATTCATCCCCAGTTTCATAACAATATCGATGTCTTCCCGATTGCCGACACCATGGTACAGGCAGTATATGGCTTCATTGAGCATGGGCATGAGAATTCGATTGGCAATAAACCCCGGATAATCATTGGCGGCTGCAGGTGTTTTTCCGAGCCTTTTTGAAAGATCCCATGTGGTGGTAAATGTTTCGTCCGAGGTGGTAATACCGCGAATCACTTCCACCAACTTCATGACCGGCACCGGATTCATAAAGTGCATGCCGATCACTTTTTCCGGCCGTTTGGTTTGAAAGGAAATCCTGCCGATGGGAATAGAGGATGTATTGCTGGCTAGAATCACAGCTTCAGGGCAGATAATGTCCAAATCTTTAAAAATCTGAAATTTCAGCGACGCATTTTCCGTGGCTGCTTCCACAACGAAATCAGCTTCGGCCATGTCTTTCAAATCCGTACTCATTCGTATGCGCCCGAGAACCGCTTCTTTTTCGTCCGGCGTCATCTTTCCTTTTTCGACATTTCGGGCCAGAATTTTTGCAATCATATCCAAACCCCGTTGGGCAAATTCTTCAGAAATGTCATTCATGATGACATGCAAGCCGTTCATGGCAGCGACCTGGGTAATACCGTTCCCCATTTGGCCTGCGCCGATGACACCCAATACCTGTATTTCCATATTGTCCTCCTACACTTTTATTATTGGATCATCCCTTGAATTGCTTTGTCTTTTTCAAGGATTCAAGGATCCAAGGGTTCGAGGGTTCAAGTGAAAAATAAATGCGACGAAGTCGCCTACGATAAAATTGCGTAGCAAGTTTATCGTTTGACAACCAATGCCACGGCTTCGCCCCCCCCCAGACACAGGCTGGCCAGCCCTGTCTTTTTGTTCTGCCGTATCATTTCGTACAGCAATGTAACCAGAACACGGCACCCGCTAGCCCCGATGGGATGCCCCAATGCAACGCTGCCGCCGTTAACGTTGACGTTTGCAGCATCGAGCCCCAGTTCTCTCAGCACAGCAATGGTGGATCCGCTGAACGCCTCATTGATCTCATAAAGATCCACAGCCTCTTTTGGGATGCCTTCTTTATTCAAACATTTTGGGATGGCCCAGATGGGTGCCACCAGGACATATTTCATATCAAGGCCATAGGAAGCCTGGGCGCCGATGCGCGCCATGATATTGCATCCGAGGGTTTGAGCTTTCTCTTGCGACATGACCACCACGGCAGCCGCACCATCACTGATAATCGAGGCATTTCCGGCTGTTCCCACGCCGTCTTTTTTAAAAGCCGGTTTCATTTTAGACAACACGTCATAACTTGTATCCCGGGGGCATTCATCCTCGGAGAACCATTTCGACTCCCCTCTCCTTTGCGGTATTTCAACCGGAACGATTTCATCTTTGAATCGCCCGGCTCCAATGGACGTCATGGCACGCCGGTAGGATTCGGCCGCATATCGATCTTGATCCTCCCTGCTGACATGATATCTTTCGGAACAGAGCTCGTTGGACATGCCCATATGAAAATCATTGACAATATCCCACAAACCGTCCTGAATCATATGGTCCAGCAGCGCCCCCGTGCCCATTCGAAAGCCGAAGCGGGCCTTTTCCAGATAATATGGTGCGTTGCTCATGTTTTCCATGCCGCCTGCCACAACGACTTCCGCATCACCCACCTGAATAGCCTGTGCTGCGAGCATCACTGATTTTAATGCGGAACCACAGACCTTGTTGATGGTGATGCATTCGGTTTTCCACGGCATACCCGCCTTTACAGCGGCCTGTTTTGCCGGGTTCTGTCCATAACCGCATGGCAGCACCTGTCCCATAATAACTTCATTCACGTCCGAAGTATCGATGCCGGCTCTTTTAATGGATTCCTTAATGACGATGGCCCCTAGACCCGTTGCACCGATATTGCTCAACGATCCGGCAAAATTGCCCAATGGCGTTCGAACGGCGCTTACTATTACAGCTTCTTTCATATCTCTCTCCTGTTGAGATCCTTGAAAAACACCCCCTTTTGTCCCATTTCGGCGTCAGATGAAAATATCAATCCTCGAAATACCTTTTGTATGTCTGTGGTTGATATTTTCATCTTCCTTGAACTGAAACAAAATTGAATATTTTTCAAGAATCTCAATTTTAATTAAAGGTTCGTAATTTTTTTAAACGATCATATTCGGTTGTTTCATATGGATTTCCGGTTCAGAAATGAGAAATTTTTTTGATGAGCAAGGCCGCACAAGCGGTTTTTCCTGAGGCGTACTTCATGTACGTCGAAGAAAAACCGCGCGGAGAACGACGTTCATCGGAAAAATAGCCATTTATGAACCGGAAATCACATGTTGCGGCGATACTGCCCCCCCACATCATACAAAGCTTGCGTAACCTGTCCGAGGCTGCAGACTTTGACCGTCTCCATGAGCTCAGCAAAAATATTGTCGCCTGCAAGAGCTGTTTTCTGAAGTCGCACGAGCGCTTCCGGCGCCTTTTTCTCATTTTTCTTTTTAAATGCATCCAAGCGCTGCAGTTGCGAATCTTTTTCTGCTTCGGTTGCCCGAGTCAGCTCAAGACCTTCGCTCAGTTCATCAGAAACCCGGTCAGGGTCGCGAAAGGTGTTGACACCAATAATCGGAAGTTCGCCCGTATGTTTCAATCCTTCATAATACATCGATTCTTCCTGAATTTTGCTCCGCTGATAGCCGGTTTCCATTGCCCCTAGAACCCCACCCCTTTCACTGATTCTTTCAAACTCCATTAAAACCGCTTCTTCGACAAGTTCGGTCAGTTCTTCAACAATAAAACTGCCTTGAATCATGTTTTCATTCTTTGCCAGTCCCCATTCTCTGTTGATAATGAGCTGAATGGCAAGCGCTCGTCGAACAGACTCATGACTGGGCGTGGTAATGGCCTCATCAAATGCATTGGTGTGAAGACTGCTGCAGTTGTCATAAATCGCGCACAGCGCCTGAAGGGTTGTTCGTATATCATTGAATTGTATATCCTGGCTGTGAAGTGAGCGCCCGGATGTTTGAATATGATATTTCAGCATCTGAGACCGATCCGATCCCTTGTAAAGATCCCTCATGGCAATGGCCCAGATTCTTCTGGCAACCCGTCCGATGACGGTGTATTCAGGATCCATCCCATTGGAAAAGAAGAAAGAAAGGTTCGGCGCAAACGCATCAATGGGCATCCCGCGGGACAGATAATATTCCACATAAGTAAACCCGTTTGCCAACGTGAGTGCAAGCTGTGTGATCGGATTGGCCCCGGCTTCTGCAATATGGTATCCTGAAATGGAAACCGAATAAAAGTTACGCACATGGTTATCAATGAAGTATGCTTGAATATCCCCCATCATCTTGAGTGCAAAGTCAATGGAAAATATGCATGTATTCTGGCCTTGATCTTCTTTTAAGATATCCGCCTGGACAGTTCCCCTGACAGTTGACAACACGTCTGCCTTTATCTTATTGTACATTTCCGATGTCGGGGGGTTGCCGTATTCGTTCTCATATTTGTCCACCTGCTGGTCAATGGCTGCATTTAAAAACTGGGCCAAAACAATCGGAGCGGGTCCGTTGATGGTCATGGACACGGACGTGTTCGGGGCGCAGAGATCAAACCCGTTATAGAGCTCTTTCACATCCTCCAGGGTGCAGACACTGACACCTGAGTTGCCCACCTTTCCGTAGATATCCGGCCGTCTGTCCGGATCATAGCCGTAGAGCGTTACCGAATCAAAGGCGGTTGATAACCGTTTGGCTTCATAATTTTGGGACAGAAGCTTGAAGCGTCTGTTCGTGCGCATGGGATCGCCTTCACCGGCAAACATCCGCGTTGGATCTTCATCAACGCGTTTCATGGGGAAGACGCCTGCTGTAAAGGGAAACCGGCCAGGCACATTCTCATACCGCATCCAGCGGTAAATTTCTCCAATGTCTTTAAATTTCGGCAAAGATATTTTGGGTATTTTTTTATGAGAAAGTGACTCGGTAAAAAGTGGAACCCTGATTTCCTTATTGCGCACATTATAAATCAATTCATCCTGCGAGTAGGTTCTCTTTATGCTTTCCCACTCATTTAAAATGGTAACGGTTTCTTCTTTAATTTTTTTATTGGTTTGCTTGATCTCTTCCTTGAGCCGATTCAATATATTGGCGTCTGTATCATGATATTGACTTAACATTTTTTTTGTTTCTTCAAGATGCCAGGCACGCCGTAATACTTCTGACTGCTCTTCAGTTTGTTGATGATACTGTTTTGCCGCAGCGGCGATGTCCGAAAGGTAGCGTATCCGTTCCGGAGGGATGATAATGGTTTTGGACGTTGATATTTTTTCGGATGGCTCCGGCAGGGACGTCTTAAGCTGAATACCGGTTTTTTCTTTGATGGCATGAATAATGGCGTGATACAGCGCGCTAACGCCATCGTCGTTAAACTTGGAAGCGATGGTTCCGAAGACCGGCATGTCATCCGGAGATGATTCCCAGTCATTGCGATTTCGCTGGACCTGTTTTCGAACGTCCCGCACGGCATCGTCGCCGCCCCGTTTCTCATATTTGTTGACAACCACCAAATCGGCATAATCCAGCATATCGATTTTTTCGAGCTGGGATGCTGCACCAAACTCACTGGTCATGACATACATGCAAACATCTGAAAGGTTGACAATACTCGAATCCCCTTGACCGATACCGGCGGTTTCTAAAATCACCAAGCCAAAACCAGCTGCATGGATGACAGGAATAATATCAGACAGCGCCTGGGGGAGTTCTGTCAGCGATCGGCGGGTTGCCAGAGAACGCATATATATCCTGGGGCTTTTAATTGAGTTCATGCGGATTCTATCGCCAAGGAGTGCACCGCCGGTTTTTCTGCGAGTCGGGTCACTGCTGATGACGGCAATATTCAGATCTTTCATGTCATGCAGAAACCGCAGGATCAGTTCGTCGGTCAAAGATGATTTTCCGGCGCCGCCTGTTCCGGTTATTCCGAGAATGGGCGTGTGTTTGGAACCTGTTTTCTCTAAAAGCTTGGATCTTAAAGAAACAAGATCACCATTTTTACCGGCTTTTGCCAGCTCTACGGAGGTGATCAATCGTGCCACCAACTGCTTATTCTCAGGCGCCAGATGAGAAATATCCGTTATCTCATTACTCAAGGTGGAAAAATCCATCAATTGGACCATGTGGTCAATGATGCCCTGAAGACCCATTTTTGCTCCGTCTTCAGGTGAATAGATCTTTGCTACGCCGTACGCTTCCAGTTCCTTGATTTCATCCGGAACAATAACACCGCCGCCACCTCCAAAAACCTTGATATGCGTTGCATGACATTCTTTGAGGAGGTCGAGCATGTATTTAAAATATTCGATATGTCCACCCTGATAGCTCGATACAGCGATGCCTTGTACATCTTCTTCAATTGCAGCATCCACAACTTCTTTTACCGAGCGGTTATGGCCAAGGTGGATAACTTCCACACCCGTGCTCTGGAGAATCCGGCGCATAATATTGATGGATGCATCATGACCGTCAAAAAGAGATGTCGCCGTTACAATCCGAACATGATGCCTGGGTTTGTAACCATTGGATCTAACTTCCATTCCCTCCCCCTTTTGATATTGCCCAACTCAGGTTGAAGTGTTTGACAGCATGCCAAGGATAAAATCGGATTGAATTCGTATATATTCATCAATGCTGTAGTGGCTGGACAAAAACCACCGTCTGAATGTCCACATATGCCCCAGTACTGAAATATTGTGTGCCATCATTTCGATGGTCTGCTCACCCAGTCCTGAAAGATCACCGGATTCCACAAGGTCTGCTAACACTCCCACAAGGATCCCGGTAATCCCAAGTTCGTTTTCTAAAACCCGTTTCCGCCACATGGATGGCAACGATCTTGTTTCCTGGTAAATGAGGAGAATAAAATCGCTCATTCGGTGACAGACGAGAAAATATTCGCGTATGACTTCGGCTAAAACTTCCTTTCCCCCGCTGGCCCGCTTCATGGCATTTGCCACGCCGCGTTCCACTTCTTTATGGATGGATTCACACACCAGATATAAAACATCCTCTTTAGACGTCACGTATTCATAAAGCGATCCAATTGAAAAGCCTGCTGCCTGAGCGATCTGTCGGGTGGTGGTTTTATGGAAGCCTTTAGCAATGAAGAGTTTTGCGGCGGCTTCAACAATTTGTCGCCGACGCTTTTCAACAAGATTAGGATTTTTTATTTGGGTGGGGACGTCACGCATGCGCATGGATTGTTCATTCATTTTTTTCATCCAGAAGAGTTTTTCAACACGTCTGGCCCGCGCCAACAGACCAACCCAAATATTTCACGAAAATCGGCGAGTAATATGAGCGAGCGCTCGTTCAAATTTTTTGTATCATGGTTTGATTTTCATTGTCAAGAAGCTGTTGACATGCAAAGACGTTTAATTATAGAGTAAAAACTGAACGAGCGCTCAATCAAAATAAATTTTGCTGCGCAAAATTTATATACCGCGGCTTCGCCGCTAATAGCCATAGAAGGGGGGGGGATGAGTAATTCAGTACTGTTAAAAGATGTCAAAGATGGAATAATGACGTTGATCTTGAATCGTCCGGAGGTGATGAATTCTTTAAATTTTGAGATGCTGCACGCGTTAAAGAAGCAGATTGAGCTTACGCGTTTCAAGAATGAAATCCGGGTCATAATTATCACGGGAGCAGGAGAAAAAGCATTTTGCGCAGGTGCCGATCTCAAAGAACGTGTCACGCTGACACCGGATAAGGTCAAGGAATTCATTACCACCATTCGAAACCTTTTCACTGCCGTCGAATATCTCAACAAACCTGTCATCGCCGCAATAAACGGTATTGCGCTCGGTGGTGGGACAGAACTTGCGCTTGCATCGGATATCCGGATTGCATCGATGGCGGCCACCATGGGTTTGACGGAAACACGGCTGGCAATCATTCCCGGCGGTGGTGGAACCCAGAGACTGCCGAGGCTGGTGGGGAAAGGAAAAGCAAAAGAACTTATATTCACGGGTCAGCGCATCAATGCTGAAGAGGCGCTTGCCATTGGATTGGTCAATAAAATTTGCCAAAAAGATAATTTGTTGTCAGAAGCCATGAAAATGGCGGCCATGATATGTGAGGCCGGCCCCATTGCCGTGGAGCAGGCCAAATACGCCATCAATTACGGACTTGAAACAGATCTTCATACAGGTCTTGCCATTGAATCGAATGCCTATTGGGTGACCATCCCTACCGAGGATCGATTGGAAGGATTGGCTGCCTTTCGCGAGAAAAGAAAACCGGTTTACAAGGGCAAATAGCATTTAACAAAATGGTGCATAAAAGAATAATTCAATCACGAAAGCACGAAACCTGGAAAGCACGAAATTTTTAATTTTTTCATGATTTCGTACCTTTCGTGTTTTCGTGTTAAAAACACTTATTGGGTTGTCCGAAATAAAAAAGGAGTACAAAAAGTGACGGAGTATGATTATTGGAAGATATTTCCCAGAATGCCGAAGAAAGTAACCATCGGTGACATTACCGTTCGGGACGGATTTCAGCATCTGGAGAAGTTCATTTCTACACGGGCAAAAATTTTTTATATCGAAGAAATGATTTTTGCCGGATGCCGCAACCTTGAGGTCACCAATCTGGCGAATCCTTATTTGATGCCGCAATTTAGTGACGCAGAAGACGTGCTGACCCATCTGCGCAGTGAAAATTTTAGAAAACGCTGTGTCGCCAAAGGGATCAATTATAACGATATCTGTATTACAGCGGTTACCATCCGCGAGAAATCCGTGGATCGAGCCATTGCGCTGAAGCAAAAAGGTATTGGACCGGATCGCGTGCTTATGATGGTGTCAACGGAAGAGGAGCACCATTTTGCAAATTCAGGAACAACCCTCCCAGCCTACTGGGAGGAAGCCGAGCGGTGCATCAAAAAATGTAATGATGTCGGCATAAAAATGTGCGGTACGGTGAGCACCATCTGGGGAAGCCCCATTGCCGGCGCAACGGATTTGAAGGATGCGGTGGAATTCACCAAGCGTTGGCTGGAAATAGGTGCAGCCGATATCGAGCATGCCGATCATGACGGCAGTGCTTCCGCGCCGGATGTCTATCGTTATTTTTCAATGATTCTTGATGAAATACCCAATACCGATCTCCATATTGCCCATTTCCATGAAACCAAACGGGTTTCATCGGCTTCTATTCTGGCGGCATTGCAGGCCGGCATAACGTATTTTGAGGCGACCATCGGTGGTTTGGGCGGCCAGCCGGCCAATTTTCTGGATGACTGCCCTGTTCCCGGAACCGGTGAGTACTATTATGATGATCCACGGTTTGTGGGGCTGACCTGTCTGGAAGACATGCTGGTACAGATCGATGAAATGGGTATCGAACACGGCTTTGATGTGGATCGGGTTCTATGGCTGGGGCGGCAGATGGAGCGGACTGCCGGCCAACGCCTGCGATCGGAAGCAGCCATCAATGGGCGTACGCTCAAGGAAGGCCATATGAAATATGCCAGACCTGGGCTCAAAAAGCTAAAGGAAAAATTTGGAGAAAATCCAGGGCAGAATATTCCCAGTGGATGGAATCCGAAAGCCACGCTGCCGAAAAGCGCTCAGGCCATCGATTCGTAAATACGCTCACGTGTATACTCAATCTTGCTATATAGGGTCTGCCCAAATAATGTTCCAATTGTACCTAAAAATTTGGGAATCGCTTCAACAGAGTATTTGGTTCGGAACAGCTTCATCAGAAACACGTAGCAGTTTTTTTCGTTGATTACATATCCATAAGCCTTAAACGAAGTACGAATCAGTACTGATATTGTTTCATGCTTCGTTGTGCGCATGGGCATGAAAATTTCTGGCAATGAGTATAAAATAATTCCTTTCACTAAAATAGGGTATTGAAATAGAACCGTTATGGGTATATGATCATAATGTGTGTTGATAACGAGCTATCGAAACCGGAGTCTTACATATGCCGAACATCCTCTGCTATTCACGAATCCGCTCCACAAGTGTTGAGCAGATTGATGAACAAACACTTCTATCGACATGTCACCTGCATGATTCCTTAAAGGATGCGCTGGTCTGGATACACGTTCGATTGCCTGAACTGGAAATCATTCAGGCTGAAGGATCGTTTAAGCGTTCATACCAGCGTGACTGCCTGAAGATCAAAGAAGCACTTGAAAAGTTGAAAGGTGTTCGTATCGGTGCGGGAATCAAAAAAATTATCCGGGGTCTTACCGGCGAGGTAACCGCCTGTAAGGAGCTGCCGGTTTTAATTGAAGAGTGCTGTCACAGCGTTATTCTCACCTTTACCAAAGACGCCTTAAAAGATGCCCCGAAAAAAGAAGCGCAATCCAGAGAATATTTTATAAACATGCTGAAAAAAAATATCCGGCTTTATAACAGCTGCGCGGTTTTTGCGGCGGGAAGCCCCTTGGTTGAAGGGGTTGAGCCGCCTTAATACAACCCGGATGAAACGGAAAAAGATGAACATCGAACATCGAACGTCGAATAGCCACAAGCGAGATTGGCAATCCGCCTATTTTCAAAGAATTTGATCCATTAACAGTGAAACGGAATTATGCTGAATTTTCAAAGAAATAAGCTGGTTACGATTTCGAAAGACGACGATGCCACCCTCACAATTCATGGTGTTTTAGAAGATCACATTTTCGGCCTCGAACTCAATGTAATCATCCATATGGATGACCTTAAAATTCATTCCATTGACGGGAAATGGAATCGGCAGGAAACGCCTGAGTGTCACCGGGCGGTCCCTTTTCTTCAGGAAGCCGTCGGGTATAAAATCGATGATCAGGATTTTGGACGTCAGATCAATAAAATGGTGGGGCGAAAATCATGTCCCCATTATGCGAATCTTCTTATCGAGTGTTGTGATGCCGCATTGGAAGCCGTTTCCGTGATCAACTGGGAAGAAGCAAAAAAAAATCAACAGGGGCTGACATTCGAAAAATACCTTGCAGGCGGTGTGTCTGATACGGTCAAGAAAAAGCCCGTACATTCAACGTTTCAAGTTGAAAACAACCCCCCTGAAGAATCCGCCGCCAGCCCCATAGTAAAAAAAGAAATTGCAGAAGGGTTTAACATTGATTTGCACATGCATTCGTTTCCAGCTTCTCCGTGCAGTTCGGTAAGCGTTGATCAATTAATTCAGGAGGCGAAACGGATCGGTCTGGATGCCATTTGCTTGACCGATCACAACTATGTCTGGGAGGCGGAACGGGTCAAAGATTTGAGTCAAAAACACGGGATTTTAGTCTTGCGGGGAAATGAGATCATAACGGATCAGGGTGATATGCTGGTGTTCGGGATGGATGAATTTCTCCCGACATAAATTCCGCCGTAGATATC
>CAYTAQ010000038.1:0-28433 GCA_964435695.1 uncultured Desulfobacterales bacterium
TCGTTTTCATTCAGCCGCCATTGGCTTATGGTCAGGATGCCAAACTCAAAAATATCATCGTTACCAACACACGCGATGACCTGTTGATTTATCTGACGGTGGAAGGCGCGTTCACAGAAAAAATGGAAACAGCGGTCTCAAGCGGCGTTCCTGCCACATTTTCATTTTTTGTAAACCTTTATCTAGCCCGCAGCCTCTGGTTTGACCGAGAAATTGTCGATCTAAAAATTACGCATGCCATTAAATATGATAATCTCAAGAATGACTATATTATTTATCGATCATGGGATGATGACCCGCCGAAAATTGTCAAGTCCTTCGTGGAAGCAAAAAAGCTTATGACCGAAATCGACAGCCTGAAAGTTGTTCCTTTAAGCCGCCTTGAAAAAGGCAAACGATATCAAATCAGAACCAAAGCACAGCTCAGTAAATTAACGCTTCCATTCTATCTTCACTATGTTTTGATTTTTGTTTCGCTGTGGGATTTTGAAACAGATTGGTATACCATCGATTTTATTTACTAATTGATAATACAATGGCCGACACGCAAAAATATTCAGTTCCGAACATGGACGATGATCTAAAACGACGAAAACGCGAAGGGGTGATCATTATCGCCATCATCGTCATCGTGGCTGTTTTAACGTTCGCAGAAACCAGAATCATTCATTTTGGGGCTGAATTTCCGATTTCAAACACCATATTGATGTTTATACTGATCAACATCAATCTGCTCCTGCTCATCCTTTTGATATTTCTCGTATTAAGAAATCTTGTAAAACTATTGTATGATAGAAAACGAAAGGTGATGGGTGCCAAGCTGCGTACAAAGCTTGTGGTGGGATTTATCGCGCTGACCCTTCTGCCAACCATCGTGCTTTTCTTCTTCTCAATTAATTTCATTACCACCAGTATCGAATTCTGGTTCAATGTACCTGTAGAGCAGGCGCTCGATAATTCCCTGCGCGTAGGGAGAAAAATCTATTCTTTTGCAGAAGAAAACAATCGCTTTTTTTTAAGCAGAATCGCTTACCAGATAAAAACAAAGAAACTCCAGGAGCCGGATAAGCTTAAAACACTTTCACACTACATTCAAGTTGCTCAACGGGAATTTAATCTTGACGGCGTAGAAGTCTACTCTTCCAATTCAGAACGTCTGACGTTTGCACTCCTGCCCAAGCTTGAAAACATGCCGTTTAAAACCGTTTCTGCAGCTGACCTTCAGCAGGAATTCTCTGAAACAAACCCCGTGCACACAATAACTGAAAATATTCAGGAAGGACAACTTATAAGAACCATCGGATCGGTTCCTTTCGGGATTAACCATACGGAGGCCATAGCATTTATCATTGTCAACAACCTTATTTCGCCGGACCTGTCTGATAAAATGTCTTCCATCTCCCGGGGCTATGAAGAATACCAGCAGATTAAACTCCTCAAAAGGCCGATTCAGATTACCTATTATATCACCTTGTCCATTGTAGCGCTGCTGGTTCTGTTTTGTGCCGTGTGGTTCGGCTTTTATCTGGCTAAATCCATCACGATTCCCATCATGGACCTGGCTGAGGGTACTAAAAAAGTTGCCGAAGGTGATTTAAGCTTTTCAATAAAAGCCGCAGCTGATGATGAAATCGGCAGCCTGGTAAACTCGTTCAACAAAATGACAAAGGATTTGAGGAGCGGACGAGAACAATTGGAGCTCTCGGCACGCATGTTGCGCGAGCGGAATATTGAGATTGAGGCCAGACGTCAATATATGGAGATCGTTCTTAGAAACGTCTCAGCCGGCGTTGTCACCATCGATGCCGACGGGTACGTGACAACCATCAATAAGTCAGCGGAAAAGATGTTGCATCTCAACGCCGGCACTGTATTGAATACGAGTTATAAAAATCTCCTCTGGGGACAGCATTTAAACCTCGCCCAAGATGTTATGAATCGTCTGGCAAGTTCTCGGAAAAATGCCGTGGAACTCCCCTTGAAACTCACCATCAAAGGAAGGCCCAGGAGTTTTTTGATCAGTATCAATTCATTGACGGATGATGCCGGCAAGCACATGGGTATTGTCATGGTATTTGACGATCTGACGGAACTTGAAAAAGCGCAACGCATGGCGGCTTGGCGGGAGGTTGCCAGACGAATCGCCCATGAGGTTAAAAATCCATTAACCCCCATTACGCTGTCTGCTCAGAGACTCAAGCGAAAATACTCAGAAACTATCAAAGAACCGGTTTTTGATGAGTGTACGCAAACAATTATCGATCATGTCTCTTTGATACAAAATCTTGTAAATGAGTTTTCCTCCTTTGCCAGGTTTCCCACTGCAGACCCCAAACCCGCCCATCTGCTGCCTATCATTGAAGAAACCGTCGCGCTATACAGAGAAGCTCATCCCAGTGTCAATTTTGAAATTCAGGCGAATCAATCCGTTCCGCTATTGAATCTAGATCGTCAGCAGATTAAACAGGCCATGATCAACCTGGTAGACAACGCCATCGCCGCCATAAAAAAAGAAGGTGAAATCAAAATTTCCATCCTGCATGAACCCAACGACAAAATCGTGAGGGTAGAAGTGGCCGATACCGGGTCGGGAATATCAAATGAAGATAAAACACGGCTTTTTGAGCCCAATTTTTCGACAAAAAAAACAGGAATGGGATTAGGATTGACGATTGTGAGCACCATTGTCAATGACCATTACGGATCGATACGGGTTCAAGATAATAAACCGCAGGGGGCCAAGTTTATAATTGAATTACCTGTTTAGATGGGATATTTCATGAAATATCCCATCTAAACAGGTAATGAAGGGTTTAGCATGTTTCCAACCATATTGATTGTTGATGATGAGCCTTCCATTCGAAAAACGCTGGGAGGTCTTCTACTGGATGAAGGTTTTGAGGTCGTCACCGCCGCCAATGGCTATGAAGCCTTAAAACTTATCGATAAAGAATCGCCGGATCTTGTTTTGCTTGATATTTGGATGCCCGGAATCGACGGTATCCAAACGCTCAAGGAAATCAAGAAAGAGAATCCTTATATTCAAGTCATTATTATTACCGGGCATGGGAATATTGAAACTGCAGTAAAAGCAACCAAGCTGGGCGCCTTTGATTTGATTGAAAAACCCCTTTCCATTGATAAAGTCATCTTGGCCATAAACAATGCATTAAATTTTAGACGACTGGAGGAAGAAAATCGGTATCTGCGCAAAAAAACCCTGGAGAAAAATTCCATTGACGGCAAAAGCCCCCTGATTTCAGCTTTAAAAAAACAGATCGCTGCGGTTGCACCTACCGATTCATGGGTCTTGATCATCGGCGAAAACGGTACAGGGAAGGAACTTGTCGCGCGGACCCTGCACCAGCTGAGTGCCAGATCTGAATATCAGCTCATCGATGTCAACTGTGCAGCGATACCAGAAGAACTCATTGAAAGTGAGTTGTTTGGGCATGAGAAAGGATCTTTCACGGGTGCCGTTTCAAAAAAAATAGGAAAATTCGAACTGGCAAACAACGGAACGATTTTTTTAGATGAAATTGGCGACATGAGCCTGGTAACTCAGGCAAAAATATTAAGGGTGCTCCAGGAGCAGCAGTTGCAACGGGTCGGCGGCAGCAGAACGCTCAAGGTGGATGTCCGGGTCATTGCCGCAAGCAACAAGGATCTTAAAAGCGAAATTGAAAATGGAAAATTTCGGGAAGATCTCTACTACCGCCTCAATGTTGTTCCTATACAGGTGCCGTCGCTAACAGAGCGGCGGGAAGATCTTCCTTTGCTCGTGAACACCTTTCTCGATGAAAACCTTAAAAAAGGATTGGGTCCCAGGAAAACGATTACCCAAAAAGCGCTGTCCCTCTTGAGTGGTTATGGATGGCCTGGGAATGTCAGAGAATTGAAAAATCTAGTGGAACGTTTAACCATCATGGTTGATCACGATGTGATCGATGTGTCGGATATACCACCTCCTTATAACCCTATGGGTACGGACACTGTGATGAAGACCGATTTGCAGCTGCTGTCTTTGACGTCTCTCAAAGAGGCAAAAAAAGAATTCGAAAAAGAATTTATCAGGCAAAAACTTCTTGAATATGGCAACAATATCTCAAAAACAGCAAAGGAAATCGGTGTCGAGAGAAGTTATCTGCATAAAAAAATCAAGCAAATTAGCCCCCAATAGAGCCTTGAGAATCATCAGCGGCGCACATAGAGGAAAAAAGCTCCAACCATTTCCAGGCAAAAAAATACGACCCACCGCCGACCGATTAAGGGAAGCGATCTTCAATATCCTGTCGGATCGTGTTCGTTTTGCGGTTGTGCTGGATCTTTTTGCCGGAACCGGTGCGTTGGGCATCGAAGCTTTGAGCCGAGGCGCTCATGCCGCCACATTTATAGAAAAGGACAACGCGGCCGTTTCAATACTCAGAAAAAATATTCATGCCTGCGGCCTTGAAGAAAAAACGCAAGTCATTCAATGGGATGCCCTGAAAAATTTGAACTGCATCCAATCGATTACCCCCCGATTCAATCTTGTCTTCATGGATCCTCCCTATCAAAAAGATATGCTTCATCCGACACTGCAACATATCCACAATAGCCGGGCTCTGGAAAACAAGGCATGCCTGGTTGTCGAACATAGCCGATTCGACGTAATTCCAAATACGGTTGAAGCGTTTCACTTAAAAGATGAGCGAAAATATGGGAAAGCCCTTGTTTCTTTTTTAGAATATATGATATAGATTTTTCGTTTGGTGGACCGTGGCTATTTATTGATTTCTATTGATTACAGATAGTTATAACCAAAAGAGGTTAAATGCTGATGACGAGAATCGCTATCTACCCGGGATCGTTTGACCCCGTAACAAACGGGCATTTGGACATCGTTGAAAGAGGATTGAAAATATTTGATAAAATCATTGTTGCAATTTTGCATAACGCAGCCAAAGATTCCCTTTTTACGGTTGAGGAACGCATGGATATGCTGCAGCAAAGCATGAAAAATTTCTCAAATGTTGAATTCGACATCTTCGGCGGACTGCTGGTGGATTATGCTGTCCAACGAAAAGCCCATGCGATTTTGCGTGGCATGCGGGCTGTTTCTGATTTTGAATATGAATTTCAAATGGCGCTTATGAACCGTCGGCTTCAACGGGATATCCAAACCGTCTTCCTGATGACCGGATTGCGCTGGATTTTCACTAGCTCCTCCATCATAAAAGAGGCCGCCCAGTTTGGCGGCGACATTGAAGATATGGTTCCGGCAACCGTCAACAGACGGCTTAAGGAAAAGTTCGGGTCTGATTCGAAGCCCTAAAAATGGCGCGTAACGCATCACTCTTTTCTCATCACTCATCACGGAAATAAGACGGTCCCATGGACATCTGGCAGCTAAATATATTTTGCAAGGTCATCACGTTAAAAAGCTTTTCTAAAGCCGGCGACGCCGTTCACATTTCTCAACCCACCGTCAGCAGTCATATCAAATATTTAGAAGATTATTACGGCACAAAACTGATTGATCGTCTCTCCAAAGAAGCCATCCCCACCAAGGCCGGCGAACTCCTTTTCAGCTATGCAAAGCGGATCATTGCTCTAAAAGAAGAGGCTGAATCAGCAATGGCTGAATTCCAGGGGAGTATCAAGGGAAAGCTTGTACTGGGTGGAAGCAATATACCGGGTGTTTATTTACTCCCCCGAATGATAGGTGCATTTAAACAGGCGTACCCCCGCGTGAATATTTCGCTGGTCATTGGGGATACCGAAGAAATTATCCAAGGTGTTATGAACGGTGAGCTTGAACTTGGTATCGTCGGTGCCGTGTCGGATGTTAAAAATATTTTACAGGAAATACTCATCGAAGACGAAATGTCTTTGGTGATCCCGGCAAAACACCCATTGCGCGATAAAAAACGCATCAAACTGAACCGGCTGATGCAAGAACCATTTATTGTAAGGGAAAAAGGATCAGGAACATTAAAATCGATTCAACTCAGTTTAAAAAAATGCAACTATCAGATTGAGCAGCTCAATATCGTTGCCGAAATGGGAAGCACAGCGGCTGTGATCCAGGGTATAAAAAGCGGCGTCGGCATTTCTATTCTTTCCATGATTGCGGTGGCCGAAGATATTGCGTCGGGTGTGTTGAAATCCCTTCCAATTGACGGGATTGATTTAAAAAGGCATTTTTATCTCACGCTGCACAGTCTTCGCAGCAGCTCTCCTGTAAACAAAGCCTTTATCCAATTTATGAGAAACACTATAAATCAGCAACATCCATCAGCGCCGGGTGATAAAAAAATCAACTCGAAGGTGATATAAACTTCCCATGGTCGCTGATTTATTTTAAGAATTTTGGTTTATGAATGGAGTTATGATGAAGACAAAAGTGTCCATTTCAAAAAATGCAAAAGTCGTCATTGAAAAGCGGTATCTCAAGAAAGACCGCGACGGCAATGTTGTCGAGACCCCCGAAGACATGTTTCTGAGGGTCGTGAAAAGTGTGGCGGCGGCTGATAAACTTTTCAATCCAGATGAAGATATCCGTCCGACGGAGAAAAAATTTCTAAGACTCCTCGCCAGCATTTGGTTTCTGCCGAACTCACCAACTTTGATGAATGCCGGACGGCGCCTGGGTCAACTGGCTGCCTGCTTTGTACTTCCGATTGAAGACTCCATGGAGAGTATTTTTGAAACGGTAAAACACACTGCCATGATTCACAAAAGCGGAGGGGGGACCGGTTTTTCTTTTTCAAGAATTCGCCCTGCCAAGGATGTCGTTCTTTCAACCGCGGGCGTATCCAGCGGGCCCTTATCCTTTATGTCCGTATTTGACGTCGCAACTGAAACCGTTAAGCAAGGCGGTACGCGGCGCGGCGCTAACATGGGTGTCTTGCGGATCGATCACCCTGACATTGAAGCATTCATTGACTCGAAAAATGATTTGAATAAACTGAACAACTTTAACATCTCCGTGGCCTTGACGGACGTCTTTATGAATGCGCTTGAAAAACAGGACGCATACGATCTGGTCAATCCGCGTACGGGCACATCGGTAGCGCGTATTTCAGCTAAAAGAGTTTTCGATCGGATCGTTCATTCCGCCTGGCGAACCGGTGAACCCGGCCTTATTTTTATCGATGAAATGAACCGCTTCAATCCCACCAGGCACCTGGGAGAAATAGAAGCCACAAATCCCTGTGGAGAACAGCCCCTGTTACCCTATGAATCCTGCACCCTGGGTTCCATAAACCTTTCTAAGATGGTGACAAAAACCGGTTTGAATATGAATCGTTTAAGGCAGACCGTACGAGATGCCGTCCATTTTCTCGACAATGTCATCGAAATG
Source organism: uncultured Desulfobacterales bacterium (assembly GCA_964435695.1). Classification (GTDB taxonomy): domain Bacteria; phylum Desulfobacterota; class Desulfobacteria; order Desulfobacterales; family B30-G6; genus CAYTAQ01. Next base: position 7,346 of record CAYTAQ010000038.1, read on the forward strand.
AATCGATACCCCCTGCCGGAAATTGAACACATGAGCAAAGGGACCAGAAAAATCGGCCTTGGCGTTATGGGATTTGCCGATATGATCATTAAAATGGGAATCCCGTATGATTCTGAAAAAGCGGTTTCCCAAGGCGAATCCGTCATGGCTGTCATTTCAGAAGAATCAAAACGCGCCTCAGCCGACCTTGCCAAAAAAAGAGGCAACTTCCCTCATTACAAGGGAAGCGTCTATGATGATGATGCCACGCCGCATATGCGTAATGCAACGACGACCACCATAGCACCCACCGGAACCATCAGCATTATTGCCGGCGCTTCAAGCGGAATTGAACCGCTTTTTTCCATCGCGCAAACCAGAAGAGTTCTGGACGGCCAGACGCTCTACGAGGTGCATCCATTGTTTGTGGAAATAGCCAAAAAAGAAAAATTTTACAGCAAAGCATTGATCGAAAAAATTGCAGCTGAGGGATCGATTCAAGGAATTGATGCGGTGCCGGCGCCCATTAAGAAACTGTTTAAAACTTCTCATGACATTGCACCGGAATGGCATGTAAAAATTCAGGCCGCTTTTCAGAAACATACGGATAATGCGGTTTCCAAAACAGTCAACTTGCCGGCTGCCGCCACAAAGCAGGATGTTGAAAAAATCTATCTCCTGGCCCACCGATCGCATTGTAAAGGTGTCACGATTTATCGTTACGGGAGCCGCGATAAACAGGTATTAAATCTTGGCGCAGCGCAGCCGGACGACCAGCGTATTGCACCACGACCGAGGCCTCAGCGCACGCATGGCATGACGGAACGCATTCAAACAGGATGCGGTAAGCTGTATGTGACCATCAATTCAGATTCTCAGGGCATGTGCGAAGTGTTTGCGCAAATGGGAAAGACCGGCGGGTGCGCATCCTCTCAGATTGAAGCCGCCGGCCGTCTTGTTTCATTGGCGTTGCGCTCAGGTGTTCATGTGGCAGCCATCGTCAAACAGCTGACAGGTATCCGCTGCCCTTCCCCTGCCTGGCAGAATGGGAAGATGGTTCTGTCCTGCCCCGACGCCATGGCGCAGGTTTTGAAAATTTTTATTGACGCGGAAGACATTGAAACAGACGTTTTTACCGGCAGCTGTCCCGAGTGCGGTGGCGTCCTGTCCCACGAGGAAGGGTGTCTGATCTGTCATTTGTGCGGATTCTCTAAATGCAGTTAGCGTGAGTCTGTGGCAAAAAAATCTCTGTGTCCTCAGCGAACTCAAGCGAAGCGGGCGAGAAGCGAAGTTTCGCTAGAAGATGGCGTTTATGAGGAAAAACCCCGCCACAAGCAGGATCGTAAACACGATCACGAGGATATTAAAATATTTATCGATAAACGACTGTATGGTGGGGCCAAAGGCATAAATCAATGTGCCTACGATAAAAAAGCGCGCTGCGCGTGAAATCATCGAGGCCATAAAGAAGACCAAAAAATTAATTTTAAACGCACCGGCTGTAATGGTGAAAACTTTATAAGGAATCGGCGTAAACCCTGCGATGCCGACAGCCCAAGCATCATACTGATTATACAAAGTTCCAATGTAAGCAACCTTTTCCGTCAAACCATAAAAAGCGACAATTTTTCCCCCCACGCCCGCCATAAACTGCCAGCCGATGATATACCCCACGACGCCGCCAAAAACAGAACCCACCGTGCAGATCGCTGCATATTTCAGGGATTTCTCAGGCTTGCCGACGGCAAGCGCGATAAGCAATACATCCGGGGGAACCGGGAAGAAAGACGACTCGCTGAAAGCAAGCAAAAACAGAGCCCAACCGCCATAGGGTGTATCTGCCCAGTGAAGAACCCAGTCATACAACCGCCTCAACATATGCTAGGATCTCCAGCCATGCTCACCTAAGAGCTTGACGAAGCGGCATCCACCGAGATTGGTTTGGCGTATTCCCTGCTCGTCCTTATCGATTTTTATCAAATCCTGCGAATAGTGGTTGCCCACCGGGATCACCATGCGGCCGCCCACAGCCAGCTGACCCACCAGAGTCATTGGTATTTGGGGAGCGCCGGCTGTCACGATAATTGCATCAAATGGGCTTTCATCGCTCCACCCGGAAGTTCCGTCCGAGTAACGGGTTACAATGTTATAATATTTTAATTCATCGAAAATTCGACGCGTTTTCTTATAAAGTGCGTGCAATCGTTCAACCGTGTAAACACGGTAAACAATCTCTGCAAGAACGGCTGCCTGATAACCGGAACCGGTTCCGATTTCCAATACCCTGTCTTCCGGATGCAGCTGTAACGCCTGCGTCATTTCAGCCACAATATAGGGCTGTGATATGGTCTGCTGATCTCCAATCGGAAGCGGAAAATCGCCATACGCCTGATCCATCAATGCTTCGCTCACAAAAAGATGCCGGGGCACCTTTCGCATGGCAAGCAAAACGTTTGGATCCGTTACGCCCCGCGCTTCAATCTGCTTATCGACCATCTCCTGGCGCTGGCGTTCAAATTTCAATGATTCTCTAACCATATACAATTTAAATCTTATAGATAATTCGCTCTTCTGTAATGATGATATCCACATGCTTGTCGTGAGATTCCATCGGGACCTGCTGAACAATCTGGCACTCATAAGCCAAAGCAACTTTTCGAGTCGTAATGGGCAACCGGGGCACAAGCCGATCGTAATATCCCTCGCCCGAACCGATTCGGCCTCCCTTTTCATCAAGGGCGATGCCAGGTAAAATTGCAATGTCGATACGATCAATCGGCACGACCTTACAATGGTTTGGATCCGGTTCTAAGATGCCCCTTGGGCCAAGTCCCAAATCATCGTCTAAATTATCAACTTTTAAGAGCGTCATCGTAAATTTAGCGATATTAAAAGCGGGCAGGACAATCAATTTGTTATAGTCAAAACAGCGTTGAATGATGTGTTTTGTGTCAACTTCATTCCCATGCGGCATATAAAGCAAGGATATATTTGCCTCTATAAAGTTTGCAAATTCAAAGAGTCGGTTCTCAAGTTGAGCGTTTTTCTTTTGCAAACCTTCCGCCGGGATGGATTGAATGGCTTTTGCAATATCATTCCGGATGTCACGTTTAAGTTCTTGAGTTTCTTCCATGTCCGTCTCCGCAAAATAAATTCATGTTTTCGACTTTAATACAATATTAACCTATTAATATATAATAATAAATCATAAATGTCAACTTTCAATAAACATTGACTAAATTGTGTGGACATGTTAGACAAAAGACTAAAATTATATGAAGTTAGGCGGGTGACATTGCAATGCTGGAAATCAAGAATATCAGAGACAACGCGGATGAAGTAACCAAAGCGTTTTCAAATCGTGGCGCCTTAGTCGACCTGGATGCATTTCAAAGATGGGATGAAGCGCGAAGGGGCATTCTTTTTGAAATCGAAGAATTGCGGCACCGTCGAAATGTTGTGTCGGATCAGATCGCTCAACTGAAAAAGAAGGGTGAAGATGCCGCTAGCCTGGTTGAAGAGATGAGAGACGTGGCTGCAAAAATAAAAGGCTTGGAAAAGCCTTTGTTGGAAAATGAAAAAAAGATCAAAGAAACCTTGATGCGTATGCCGAATATACCGCATTCAACGGTTCCCGTAGGCAAGGACAGTACGGACAACCCTGTCATTAAAACCGTCGGAAAGCGCACCCATTTTGACTTCGATCCCAAACCCCATTGGACCCTCGGGGAGCAATTGGGTATCCTTGATTTTGACAGAGCCGCTAAAATCAGCGGGGCGCGATTTCCTCTGTATTATGGGGCGGGTGCCAAACTTGAACGCGCCTTGATCAACTTCATGCTTGATATCCATACCATGGAAAATGGATACAAGGAAACGCTGCCGCCGTTTATTGTCAATAAGCAAAGCATGACCAACACCGGTCAGCTTCCAAAGTTTGAGGAAGATCTATTCAAACTCGAAGGATGGGAGTATTATCTGATACCCACGGCTGAGGTTCCGGTTACAAACATCCACCAGGGAGAAATTCTGGAGGAAGAACAGCTGCCGATTCAATATGTAGCCTACACCCCTTGCTTTCGTTCCGAAGCGGGTTCCTATGGAAAAGATACGCGGGGCCTTATTCGTCAACACCAATTTAACAAAGTTGAACTGGTTAAGTTCTCAGCCCCTGAATCATCCTATGACGAGCTTGAAAAACTTTTGAGTGATGCGGAAACCATTTTGCAACGATTAGCACTCCCCTATCAAATTGTTACGCTTTGTACGGGGGATCTAGGTTTTTCCGCGGCAAAGACATACGACATTGAAGTGTGGATGCCTTCCCAGGGCGTTTACCGGGAAATATCATCCTGTAGCAACTATGAAAATTTTCAAGCGCGGCGGGCAAATATCCGGTTCAGAACAAAAGGGAAAAAAGGCACGGAACTGGTGCATACATTAAACGGCTCCGGACTCGCCGTCGGTCGTACCCTTGCCGCCATACTGGAAAATTATCAACAAGCCGACGGCAGCGTCGGCGTGCCGGCTGCTCTCCAATCCTACATGTCCGGTATGACAAAGATAACGCCATGAAACCCGAAGACTTCCCCAGTGAGATCCAACCCTATTTAATACCCAAACCAAGCAGCGTACTCATATATCACTGTCTGGGATGCAGCGAAACATACGGCATTGAAAAATTGCTTTATACATGTCCTGCCTGCGGTCAGGTGCTGATGCTGGCGGATGCAAATTTTGACAACTTGAAAGCCATTCCGGGTGACCTGTGGCATCGAATTTTCGACTACCGAAAAATGCTCAACATACCTGCATTGAAAGGCGTTTATCGATACCATGAATTTATCGGGCCGATGATGCCGCTGGCCTTTGTGGTGTATCTTGGAGAAGGCCATACACCGGTTATCGAGGCAAATGCATTTCTAAAGGAAAAGGTGGGAATTCCATTCTTTTTTAAAAATGACGGTCAAAATCCGAGTGCTTCCTTTAAGGACCGCGGCATGGCCAGCGCATTAAGCTATATCAATTTTTTGGTTCAGCAAAATCACATTTCAGACCTTCTTGCCATCTGCGCCTCAACCGGAGACACATCCGCCGCCGCCGCACTGTATGGTTCATACCTTCAGCCGCATGTCAAGTCCGCTGTTTTATTGCCGCATAAAAAGGTGACGCCGCAGCAGCTTTCACAGCCATTAGGGAGCGGTGCTGCGGTTTTCGAAATTCCAGGTGTTTTCGATGATTGCATGAAAGTTGTTGAGGCATTATCGGAGCACTATCACGTAGCGCTTTTAAATTCCAAGAATGCCTGGCGAATTCTGGGCCAGGAATCCTACGCATATGAAATTGCACAGGATTTTGAGTATGATATGGCAAAAAAAGTTGTTGTGCTGCCCATTGGAAATGCCGGCAATATCACAGCCGTTATGAACGGCTTTATCAAATTCTATGAAACAAATGTGATCGCCACGCTCCCCAAAATTGTGGGCGTTCAATCGCAGCACGCCAATCCGGTGTATCGATACTACCTCGAACCGCAACCGGAAAAAAGGCAATTTAAACCGATGACCGTATCACCGAGTGTTGCGCAGGCTGCCATGATCGGCAATCCTGTCTCCATGCCGCGGGTTATCCATCTTGTGACCCGATACAATCAATTAAGCGGCCGGCAAAATGTTTTTTTTGTTGAAACTGAGGAGCAGGCCATCATGGACTGGGAGCTTATCGCGAATCGAAATGGACATATTGCATGCACCCATGGGGGTGAGTCACTTGCCGGGCTTGTCACGGCACTGCAACAGGGTCTTGTTGATAAAGATGAAACTGCGATCATCGATTCCACTGCGCATGCATTAAAATTTGCCGGATTTCAGGAAATGTATTTTGAAAACAAATTTCCCGCAGCCTTTGAAATAGATCCAAAACCCGAGCTGATCAACAAACCGGTTTATATGCACCCTGGTGATCTTGAGAAAGTTCCAGCACCCGGGCATCCGCTCAACAAAGCCGACATGGACCAATTTGTAAAGCGTATTTCAGAGGAGATTGCCAAAGCGCTCACACTTAAGAAAATCAATGAAAATATTCAATAGAACTTTCTGCAAAACCATTTCATGCACACTCGGGATGGCTTTTCTATGTGTTTTTTTTACTTTTCCAGTGCCTGCCGACGGTGCCATCCTGTATAAAAGCTATGTTGTAAAATACGACAGGGGGTGGGACATATTATGCGATCCCTATATTGTTCAGAAAAATGATTGGGTTTATAAAATCTTCAGACAGAAGGGCGAAATTTCATCCCAGGACTTTCAAGACTTCCTTGATATTTTTAAACACCTGAATCCACAGATTCATGACATTGACCGTATAAGACCCAATCAGAGCATTCTGATTCCCATAAAAAAAATAGAGCCCAATGCATTTCCGAATCAATCCCAAGGCATTGTAACCATTCCCTTTGTTACCGTTTCTAAAATGACGGAGCTACTCAATGCTCACGTTGTTCCATACCGTGTTCAAAAGGGCGATTATATATCCACATTAATTAGCGAACGATTCGGTGCTTACGGCACGAAATCCTACCTGGAGGGAATCGCGCTTTTTAAAGCCATCAACCCGGATATTGATAACATGGACCTGATCTACATCGACCAAAGGATCATGTTGCCGGATCCCGGTTTGCAAAATGAATCCTGGTACAGATCCCTTTTTAACGGCCTTGGAAAAATAAAAAAAGAATCGGGTGAAACCGCGGCGGACGAACCCGAAGCAAAGGCTGCGGTAATCCCAACCCCGGTAAAGATACCCACCGATCCGATATCCAAAGCAGCTGCGATTCTCGATGCAAAACTTTTGAAAAAGGGAACCTATTTTTTCCCACGCGCAGGACAAGATGATTTTAAACTGGACCTTTCTCGTTTCCCGGTTATTGAAATGAAGGATGGTTCCCGGATTATTTTTGTCGATAAGACGGAATCACCCATGCCGGACTTTGATTTTTTAAAAACATTTTGGAAAGATACAACCGTTGTGGCGCTTGAAAAACATGCGCCCATCGAAGAAGTTATTAAATCCATCTTTAAAGACACACCGAAAAGTCTCGCCGGAAATACGTTATCTCTTAAGGATGATGGGCTGGAAATAACCGTCACGGCCGAATGGATTAAAGCAAATCCCTCAAAGACCGAGGATAAGCTACGATACATCTGCATCACCATGATCGAAAATGACCAGCAACAAACGTCTGACGCCATTGTTAGGTATTTAGACCAACACGGCATCATCATCAAAGAGGTTATAAAAGGCGCCGACAAATCTGCAAATGAGAAGCATAAGATTCAGGCAGTAACCAACCCGTATATATTGTCTGATGTTACCACCATCGCTCCCACGGATCATAAAACATTTGTTTTCGACCTGCTGGATGCCCTGGGATATGCCTATCATAAAAACCTAAGCATTAGCTTTCCCTATGCAGGCATCCAAGTGCAAGCCATGTCAAACCTCGTTTCCAATGATAAGGGAAAAGATTTTTTAATTGATTTTGGCGAGTTGTATGGCGATGCGGTTCAGGAGATAAAGAATACAGGAATAGACGCCATTCAATTAAAGGGCGATGACGACCTCGAGCACATCATTGATAAAATTCTTGGCGCGCTGGGATTGCCATATGTTGCCAACCCGAAATTTTTAGCTGCCGAAAGAACGGTTCCATTCAATACGGAACTTAAAATAAACGGTTACTTGCTTCATAAAGCCGACGCAGGTGACATCTTGATTTCAGGATCGCCGCTCCACAATCGCGTTCTGCAGTTTTTAAATGAAGCGGGCATCAAGGTCATTCTCACCGGCCTGTTTGGTGCTTAGAGCTTTGATCTGTAAATACGGCAAGTTACTTAAATATGGGCTGCGATAGTTAAGCTCGTTTTAAAGTCTTAGTTGTTATTTTTGTCTATTTTATAGGCACTGTTCTTTTATATAAATTTTCAACCACAAAGCCACGAAGGATAAAAGAAAGAAAAAACCTTCGTGTCCTTTGTGGTTTCGATTTATCCGGGTTGGACCCGGGTTAACAAAAAAAACGGTCATCGATTTATAGGGAGATAACATGGTAAGAAGAAAAAAGTATGTCTGGGCGTTGTCTTTTCTGCTGATTTTCGCGATGGTTTCCTGCGCTGCCAATCTGGAAAAAAGAAAGCGGCAGTCCAGAGACACGCGAATGCTTGGAGAAGCCTACTTGCGTGAGGGTAATTATACCGATGCACTCAAAGAATTTTTGAAAGCCGAAGAGCTTGTTCCAAAGGACCATTTGCTTCAAAACGACCTGGGACTTGTTTACATGGCAAAACGAAGCTTCGAAAATGCGAAAGACCATTTCAACAAAGCCATCCAAATAAAACCTGAATATGCCGCTGCAAAAAATAACCTGGGAACGGTCTATTTAGCGGAAGAAAAATGGGATGCCGCCATCGATGTGTTTGAAGAAATTCTCGGCGATCTTTTATACGCCACACCGCACTATCCACTTTCAAATTTGGGTATGGCATACTATCATAAAGGCGCTTACCGCCGTGCTGAAAGCTATTATCTAAAAGCACTGGCGATAGAGCCGAATTTTGTTTTGGCGCTTCGCGGGCTGGCAAAAACATATATGGCCCTGAACGATAACGCCGCCGCAATTTCATCCTTTGAAAAAGCGATTCAGCAGGCGCCGAAGTTTACAGAGCTCTATTGGGAAATAGGAGATGCCTACCAAAAGTCCAACGAATATACAAAAGCATTGTTCGCGTACCGAAAAGTCTTGGAGCTGGCGCCGGACTCCCCGCTCGCTGAAGCAGCTCAAAAGGAAATCGAAAAAATAGAAGGGCTTAAATAGTGTACCCATATTTGGGTGATAACTCCGAAAGCCAAAAAGCCTGATATGCTGAAATGCATAACAGGCTTTGGTTTTTATGAGGAGCTAATTGTGAATTATGACAGTTGGCGCTGTTCCAGTTTAACAATTTTGGGCGTAATAAATATCAGCAGTTCGGAACTTTCTTTGTTATCGGTTTGATTCTTGAAAAACCAGCCGAGGACGGGTATTCGTGACAGCCATGGGAAACCGGTTGTCACATGCGTCTTGCGTGTTTTCATGATGCCGCCGATAACGATTGTATCCCCGTCGTTGACTAAAAGCTCTGTTTCAGCCTCATTGGTAGACAGCGACGGTATTCCGTCTGTGATGGTATCGATGTCGTTTTTCGTAATTTTAATTTGCAGCGATACCCGATTGTCCGGCGTCACATGCGGCGTGACTTCCAAGAGCAGATCAATATCTTTGAAAGAAACGGACGAGCCACCCGTATCATCCCTTTCGAGATAAGGATATTCGAGACCCTGCTTGATTTTCGCCTTTTTGTTGTCCAGGGTAACAATTTTGGGAGAAGAGATGATTTTACCTTCACCCGTGCTCTCCAATGCATTCAACCTGGCATTTAAAACCAGGGGTGTCCCGATGATTTTGTCAAAGGTAAATCCAACGCTTGACGTAGCGCCGGCAGCCGGAAAATTCATGGCCATGTCGCCTGTAAAATTACCATCCAGCGAGTCGTTAAATAAAGGTCCGGCCCCCAGCGTCCAATCGAATCCAAATTCATTTGAAACATCGGTGCTCACCTCTGCAATTCTGGCTTCAATAATAACCTGCGGCGTTACCCGGTCGATTCGATTGACGATTTCTTTGGCCTGCCAAACCTTATCCGCAACATCCGTAATAATGATTTGATTATTGCGGGTGTCGACCGTCACCTTTCCCCTGTCCTTTGTTAATATATTTTGAATATGCGGCAATATTTCCGATTGCGCGTTAGAATAATTGACGGCAATATACTCCGTCACCAGAGGTTCCAATGCCAATTCCTGCTGTTTTGATTTTTGTGACGCTTCGATCTTTGCCGCCCGCAGGTCCTCTTCCATTTTGAGGGTCTTCAATGTGGCAATTCGAATGATGTCGCCCTCGTAAGTCATTCCCAGCTGATTCATCCGCATCACAAGATCAAGCACCTGATCCCATGGTACTGGTTTGTCCAGTGTCAGTGTGACTCTTCCGGAAACGTCTTTGTCAATGGCAAAATTTTTGCCGCTGATTTCCCTTAAGATACGAAATACGTTCTTGATGTCCGTTTCAAAAAAGTCGAGGGCAATCTTTTCGCCTGTATATTTTTTGGGCCTTTCAACCAGCGTGACGGCCCCTATTTCCGATCCGGCCACCACCGGCACGCCCTCGCCCCCGGCAGACGGTTGGGCCTGCCCGCCGGCTGCAATGCTCGGGGCTTTGGGTTCATCCTGAATCATCAACTCCGACATGACCTTTTGCCAGGTTGGAAGATTCGCCTCTTCCAGCGGCTTTGGCGGTATGGAAGACGCTTCAAAATGAACCATGATGAAATTATCACTTTGTTCGACGAAGAAAGGGACCGATTCCCGCAGTTCGATCGAAAATATTGTCAGGTTCTTCATTTCAGGTTTTTGAACAGGGAGAATCCGGTCGACAGCGCTTTCAAAGCGGGTCGTAATCAAGGGATACCTTCGATAATCGGGGAGGTTGGTATTATCCAGCCTGAGCTGCACCCACGTATCCGTCTGTTTCTTTATTTGATAGGTTACAGGAATGGTCGTTCCGATGATAATGGTTGATTTCCCGGCTTCCTCACTGGAAAAATCGATGCGATTGACCCAGGCGGGACCCTGTGTTTCAGCTTTGCCCTCCTGTTTTTGTTCAGTGGTTGTTTGGGCCGGTTGTACCACAGGGGTTTCCGATAATTCCTCCTGTTTGGAAACCACAATAATGGGTTGACGTGTAACCGGCTGTGCAAGGGTGGTGTCGTTTGTGACGACCGTATCCCTCCTGTCGTCGGCTTTTAGGTTGCTGTCTGAATTTTTCTGAAAGATGACCGCCAAACCGTTTTCCTTGCGAATCACCTCATAGGGAACATCCTGTTGCAAGCTTATTTCTATCTTGGAGGATTGCCCTTCTGATGACAATTCCGCTGCCGTTATATTGCTGACGATGTTGCCTTCAGCAGCAAGATCCGGATGAGAAGCCGTTTCTTCCAATAACGTTTCAGGAAAGTAAAGAACAACGCTCAGCGGCACGGGCTTTTTAACCGATGTGTACGTCAACATCCGGTTGCCTTCGATCTCAACCCGATATGAATTGGCTTCCTCTATCGCGGAGATGGATTTGATTGCCTTTGGCGCCAGGGGTTTTACAACATCTGGAGACACAATTTTTTCCTTTGTGGCACATGCTGTAAATACTGCCATACAAAGCAATAAACTAATTGAAATTACAATCCTTTTTGATAAAAATTTCATTAAATCTGCCATGTTATTCTTCTCCGGGAGGTTTCGGAAGTTTTAGTTCTTTTTCTTGCGTGGTAATATCCCCTTGAATGCTTTCAACTGTTTCTTCAACGATCACCCTATCTTTTTCTATTTTGGTAACAGTGCCTTGATTTCTTCCGATATAAGTTCCTGTAGTCAGGATATATCCCTTGCCTGAAGATTCTTCAACAAGCGCTCTGTTCCCACTGGGTGCCATAATAATCGCTCGTAACCTGAGCTGATTTAACTCTATTTTCTCTAAAGGCGTCTGGGGAATGCGCTTCTTCCGTTTTTCACCCTTTGCTTCGCCGCCGGCTTTTTCTGCATCTTTGGCGGCATTCACCGGTTCATCTCTGACAAGCGGCACAAATGGATCGATTTTTCCTTTCGGATCATATCCCATTGCCAGCACAGGCACGTATTTTGTTTTCTCCTGCTGAATGATCGCTGTTTCGGTCGTTTCTTCTGGCGAATTTTTCATTTCCGCCTGTGGCTTGGCTGGTTGTTTTTGGGGCGCTACCGTTTCAGATTGAGCCGGCCGGCTAATGGTTTTCCCTGTTTCAGATATCTTCTGACTGACGACCTTGCCGGTACGTTCTCCCTCTTCGGATTTTTTATCACAACCGATCACGAGAAGAAAAAGACATGAAAAACAGACGATGATTCGTATGAAAACGGTATGTTTAAACATAATCTTAGCTATTTTTCCCCGCAATTTTTATTGCTTTTTTCTATTTATACTTGTTTTCTTTGTTGCTGTTGCCGAGGGTTCTACAAACTTATAGGTAACCGCCTCACATGTTGTCGTCAGCTTTGATTCCTCTTTTTGAGGAATGAGCTTGATGGCGCTCACATTCACAATCCTGGGAAGATTGGATATCTTATCAAAAAATACAGAAATATTGTGATAATTTCCGGAAACCTGCAGCGCAAGAGGTACCTCAGCGTAAAACTCTTTGATCACCTCGCTTTTCGGTTGAAACTGAATAATTTCCAAACCTGCATCTCTCGCCGCCATCGAAATACCATCCAGTAATGCAGGTATTTCTTCCTTCTCCGGCAATGCTTTCATGACAATATTGAATTGGGCTTCAGCCGTCTTCATCTTTGTTCGATAGGCATTGAGCTGTCTGGCATTATTTTTTGCCTTTTCGAGTTTTGCTGACAGTTCTTTGTGCGTTTTATCCAGCGCCCCAATTTGCTTATGTTTAGGCAAATAAGCAAAGTAAACAAAGGCGCCGACCAGAATGACAATGGTTGATACATATATTAAAACCCGCTGTATTTTGGTTCGACCCTCTATCCATTCAATGGCAGGTGACAGCGATTTCAAGGAAACGTTTAGGCTTTTCATGATTTTTCCGCTTTTTCTGATGCAGCTGTTTGGGGTTGCACTGTTTTAAGCGTAAGACTAAAACTTTTTAGGTTTAAGCTTCTACTTTTAATCTCTATTTGCTTTAAAGATTTTAGCGTGACATCTGTGTATACTTTTTGCAAATTCAGCATAAAATCAGCAATCGTCCGCTCATCCAGCGCTACGCCATCGATGCCGAGGTTATCCCCCTTTACATCCAAACTGGTAAACCACATTCTTTCCGGAATAATAAGGTTTGTCATGGCTTCCATCATATTGATGGTGTTTTTACGGCTGCCTTGAAGGGTTTCGATAACCTTTATTTTCTGGTTGAGTTGATTCAGTTTTTGCTTTATCGTTTCAATTTCCTTATTAATTTTTTCATATTTGGCTATCTGAGCGGTCGTATCATCGTTTCTGATCTTCATCGAATTAATCTTATTGCTCAACAACACATTATAGTAGATGACGGCAATAATGATTAATAAGAACGTCAAGAGAAACACTGAAATTTGCCGCCTGACATTCTCTTTCTTTCTGGCCGTTCTAAAGGGTAATAAATTAATTCGTATCATTTATCATCCACTCTTCTGATCGCCAGACCCATGCAGATAGATGCTTGGGGGGCAATCCGCTCGATGTAAGACGGTTCAAAACGGTTTTCATCATAGTATATATTTTCAAAGGGATTGATCGTTTGCACTTCTGCTGATGTTTCAACAGCCAGTAACTGACGAAATTCCTTTATGCTTCCACCGCCGCCGCTTAGTACGATCTTTTTTATCTGTTCCTCAGGATAGGTCGAATAGAAGAAATCTAAAGCACGTCGAATTTCGGTGCACCAATCAGACACCACCGATGAGATGATATCCGATAAATCTTCTTGGGATATTTTGTCGTTGGAATCGCCGAACTTGAGACCATCCGCCTCATCAGCAGTGCAATCCGCAATGGCGGCAATTTTCTGATTGATCTGTCCGCACCCAAGAGAAACATCGCGCATGAAGACGGAGGCTTTGCCCTTCAATATGTTCAGTGATGTTTTGCTGGCGCCGATATCGATGAGCGCCACGTTTTCATTTTTTGTGTCATAATTGACTTCAAATATATTTTGAAGTGCAAATGCATCCACATCAATAATACAGGGATTAAGGCCGGCCAACTGAGCGAGATTGACATAGTCATTGATCATCTCTTTTTTGGCGGCCACAAGCAGCACACTCATCTGGTTTGGATTATGTTCGTTTTCACCCAATATCTGAAAATCAAGATTCACATCGCTGATATCAAACGGTATGTACTGCTCTGCTTCAAAATGAATGCTTTCTTGAAGTTGTTCTTCAGACATGGTTTGTACATTGATCTTTTTGACAATGACCGAATAACCGCCGATAGCAATAGCGACGCTATGCTCTCGAAAACCCTGGGACTGATACAGTTGCCGGATAGAACCGGCAACCACTTCGGGCTCGCGAATAGATCCTTCTTCAATGAGCCCCGAATCAATATCGATCATTCCGAACCGTTCGAGCGTTCTACCCTTTTTCGTCTCAATTATCTCACAGGCTTTTATGGTTTTCGACCCAATGTCCAAGCCAACGAGATGGTCTTTTTTTCTAAATACCATAATGGGCTCTTAATCACCGAAAATTTTATTTTTGTCTGAAAGCTTAAAACCAAGGGCCAGAAGTATTTTTCGTTTGGTTTCCATCCGACACGGCATTCCCTGTTCAATTCGCGTAATCGTGATGGGTGAAACATTTGCCTCGCGAGCTAACTCAGACTTGCTCATTAAAAGCGATTCTCTGATCTGTTTTAAAGAGTTTTTACTCATAATCCTTCATGCACTGTAGGGTTCTTTAGCATTTTTTTTTATAAAACTCAAATAGTCATTATATACTTTATGTAGAGGTTTAAGATTATGATGGGTATATAATTATATAAAACGTGCATAATGTCAAGTAAATTATATATAATTTATATATAATTTTACTAAGTTACTGTATATTGTGTTTTGTTACACAAAATTGCTACATATTGTATTGTCAGAAAACCTTTAAATCGCAAAATTCCTGAAAAGACGGCAAGCGGTAATTCTGTCAGGCTGCTTCAAGGAGGTCGCCGTCCGTTGACCACCACTGCATCAAAGCGATACAAGATCAAGCATAATCTTGACTTTAAGTACAAGCTTTCCTATAAGCCTTTAAATGATCAGAGTTTTTGAATATGCCGGAACACCATTTATACGGATTGCCGAAGAGTTCGGCCGGGTTTTGCTTTTGTTGATTACAACCGTCGCCTGGCTTTTTCGACCGCCTTTTCGTATTCGCGTCATTTTCAGACAAATGGAATCTGTCGGGTTGAATTCATCTCCGGTGGTTCTCATTACGGGAATCTTTACCGGTATGGTGCTTGCCATTCAAACCTATTACGGCTTCAGAATGTTTGGCGGTGAGAGTTTAGTCGGCGCAACCGTGGCCTTGTCCATGACGCGCGAATTGGGACCCGCGATTACCGCGCTTATGGTGACAGGACGCGCTGGATCCGCTATGGCTGCGGAAATTGGCACAATGAAAGTGACGGAGCAAATTGACGCCTTATACGCCATGTCCGTCAATCCAGTTCAATATCTTGTGATGCCGCGGGTTGTTGCCGGTATCATCATGCTTCCCGTCTTGACGATTGTTTCCGATTTCATCGGCATCCTTGGCGGTTATTTCGTGGGTGTGCATCTGCTGAATATCAATTCAGGTATTTTTGTCGCCAGAATAATTGAATTCGTCGATCTTAGCGATATCTTCAACGGATTGATCAAGTCTGCTTTTTTTGGTTTGATTTTGTCACTCATCGGCTGTTACAAAGGTTTTTACACCACCGGCGGTGCAGCCGGGGTCGGCCGGGCGACAACGCAAGCGGTCGTTTATGCATCTGTTTCCATACTGATCAGCGATTACTTTCTAACGGCGGTTATGTTTTGAAGATACGGCTTGAAAATGTAAATAAATCGTTTGGCAAGCAACGGGTTCTGGATGCATTGAACCTTGAGATCGAGCCCAAAAAAATTACATTTATCATTGGTCAAAGCGGGGGCGGCAAAAGCGTTCTGCTGAAACACATCATTGGACTCATCAAGCCGGATTCGGGTCGAATCTTTATCGGCGACAAAGAAATATCGAGAATGAAAGAAGCGGAGCTAAACGATGTACGTAAAAATTTCGGCATGCTTTTTCAGGAGGCAGCGCTTTTCGATTCCATGACGGTCGGCGAAAATATTGCTTTTCCCCTTAAAGAACACACAAAGCTGCCCAAACATGAAATTAAAAAAATCATTCAAGAAAAATTACTTCAGGTCGGATTGAAAGACGTTACCGAAAAGATGCCCTCGCAACTTTCAGGCGGCATGAGAAAAAGAGTCGGTCTTGCCAGAGCCATTGCGCTCAACCCGAAAATAATTTTGTTTGATGAACCGACAACCGGATTGGATCCGATTATGTGCGATGCCATTGACAATCTCATTGTCAAAACACAGCAGCTTACGGACGCAACATGTATTGTCATCAGCCACGACATTGAATCGACTTTTAAAATTGCCCACAGGGTGGCAATGTTGTATAAAGGAAAAATAATTGAATACGGTCGGCCGGAGGATATCAAATCATCCGCAAACCCGGTTGTCGATAGTTTTATCAGGGGTAAATCTATTTCTGAAAATGGTTAGCGCATTATGTCGAATTTCAGTCCTGAAGCGAAAGTAGGCGTATTTATCGTCATCGCCGTCATTATCCTCGGTTATATGTCTATGAAGATCGGGAAGCTGACCTTTTCCGGAGAAAAAGGATATGATCTGCACGTGTTTTTTGATTCCGCCACCGGACTTGCACCGGATGTCCCTGTCGAGATTGCCGGCGTAGAGGTCGGCAGAGTGGATTCGATTTCACTCAAAGAAGGAAAAGCGCTTGTGGTACTCAGAATGCACCCCGATATCATTGTCAGGCAGGATGCCAAAGCCATCATTAGAACCAGAGGCATCTTGGGGGATAAATATGTTGAAATCATTCCGGGTTTGGAATCTTCACCGATCATTAAACCAGGAGAACGCATTGTTCTGACAGCGCCGGTTACGGATATGGATATGTTGATGAATACCTTGGGGGAGGTCGCACAAGATATCAAGGTCCTGACCCATTCGCTGTCCAATGTCATCGGGGGAGAGAAAAGAGAGGCATCCCTCATCGCGATCATTGAAAACGCCAAGCAAATGACTGAAGCTTTAAATCAAACGATACGATCCAATCAAGAGGAAATAGGCGTCATCGTTAATAATTTGGCTCATTTTTCAGCGACGATGAAAGATATCGGCGACCAGAACAAGGATGATATCGGGCATATTATTAAAACTGCTCGGGAAATGTCCGGGACCATGGAATCGCTGGCGGCCGACCTGAGCGAAATTAGCGATAAAATCAATCAAGGCAAAGGCAGCATCGGCAAATTGATTAATGAAGACGATGCCGTCAGGAATTTAAATGAAACCCTTGCCGCGCTGAATGAGATAACCCAGAAAATCAAGCAGGGTGAAGGGACGCTGGGACAACTGATCGTTGAAGATGATGCCATCCGGCACCTGAATGAAACGCTGGCATCTCTAGATGATATCACCGGCAAAATCGGTCGGGGAGAAGGCACCATCGGAAGACTCATTCATGATGAAGAAACGGTTGAAACCCTGAACTCGACACTCACCAATTTAAACAACTATCTTGAAAAACAGGAAACATTTCGGACCTATCTTGACTATCGAGGAGAATATCTTTTTGAAAGCGCGGCGGTGAAGTCTTATTTTACGCTGCGTATTCAACCGAGAGAAGATAAATACTATTTGCTGCAGATTGTAGATGATCCTGCGGGAAAAGCAACCGAAACCTATACCGATAGAACCGTAAACGGCGTTACAACTGAAGAGCACAAAGTTGTCACGGAAATGAATACGCTCAAATTTTCCGCACAGATTGCAAAGCGCTATTTCGATCTCGGACTTCGGGGGGGATTTTTTGAATCGACAGGTGGTGTTGCCCTGGATTATTATCTCTTAGACGACAAACTGCTTTTCTCTCTTGAAGCTTTCGATTGGGATCCGGAAGAAAACCCCCACTTGAAAGCAAAGATTGATTTCTCTCCTTTTTCTCACCTTTATATTACATCGGGATTTGATGATTTTATCAGCAAAAATGGCCACGATTCCTTTTTTATCGGAGCCGGCCTGAATATTTCGGATGAAGATATTAAAACCATAATTACCAGCGCCCCCCTGCCATAATCATAACTTGAAACCCTTTGAAAAATGCTCGGGTTTGTCTCAGCGCAAGAGTAAAATGAATTTGCCCAATACAGAAGAAAAATCAAGGCCCTTTAAACTCTACAAATATTTTACGTTTACGAGTTTTGTTTTTATTTTTATCGGAACCATCGTCCTTTCATATCTCAATACCCATTGGGCAAAAGAGATGCAGCTTAAAAAACATGAGGAGTATGCGCTGTTATTGGTTTCCAATTTAAATCATCAAGTTTTTCGGCAGTTTGTGATCCCCATGTCACTGAGATATGGCAAGATACAACTGAGGGACAAAAAGCAGTTTGACCGAATGGACGCTATTGTCCGGGGAACTCTCCACGGGTTCAAAATTGAAATGATGAATATCTATGATCTGAATAATATCATTGCCTACAGCTTTGACAAAGAATTGATGGGTATCAAAGACATCGGCGGACGGGGATTCCAAAATGCCGTGTTGGGTAAATCATCATCGGAAATTGAACAGACCGGCGATTTTTGGGAACTCCTGCTTGGATTCCCAAAGGAAATCAAGATCACTACATTTGCGCCTTTGCACGCGGAAAGATCCTTGGCATCAACGACCGGACCGGTCATTGGCGTTATAGAAATCGTTCAAAATATCTCGGAGGATTATAAAACCATATTTAACTTTCAGGTTCTTGTGATTCTTACGATCACGCTCGTTATGGCGATGCTTTTCCTCACGCTGACCTTTATCGTCAAAAAAGGAGAAAATATCATTGAGCAAAGAGCGCGTGAACAAATCAAGCTCAAAGAGCAGCTCAGCCAGGCCCAGCACCTGTCATCCATTGGTGAAATGGTTGCCGGCGTGTCGCATGAAATCAGAAACCCTCTTGGAATTATCAGCAGTTCCGCCGCACTTTTGAAAAAAAAAGTATCGCTTACGGATCCGGCAAACACAATTCCCGACATTATCATTGAAGAAGCAGCCCGGCTAAACAGCATTATCACCGATTTTTTGAACTTTGCCAGGCCGAGAAACCCGGATTTTACCGAATGTATCATTCGGGATGTGCTTGAAAAAAATATCGCGTTTTTGTCGCCGGAGGCCACCGAGAAAGGTTACCATATTGATACAGAATATGCGCCGGATATCCCTTCGGTGACGGCCGACAAAGATATGCTCTACCAGGTGTTCTTAAATATTTTGATCAATGCCATGCAGTCCATGCCTGAAGGGGGTGAAATTAAAATAACGATGACGGCAAATGAACACACTGTAAAAATCCAGTTCCAAGATGAAGGGTCTGGCATTCCCCAAGATATCCAGGAAAAAATTTGGGATCCTTTCTTTACAACAAAAGAAAAAGGAACCGGTCTGGGCCTTGGTATTGTGAAAAAAATTGTGGAACTGCATAAGGGCAACATTCAGATCGAAAACAGGCCCACGAAAGGCGTCACCGTGACCCTGGCGTTGCCCATTCATTAGTTGTAATTATTGTTTCATGCTTCGTTGTGCGCGCATGGGCATGAAAATTTATGGTAAAAACAACCACAAAACACGAAGGATAAAATCTTTGTGTCCTTTGTGCCTGTGATTTCGGTTCATTCGGATTAGGAAAAGGCAATGGAAACGATACTGATCGTTGATGATGAAAAAAACTATCCGCCAATCCTGAAAGCGATCATGGAGGAAGAGGGATACGAAGCGCTGACTGCTTACAGCGGCGAAGAAGCACTCGGCGTGTTAATGAATTCGGACATCGATTTGGTTCTTACCGACATGAAGATGCCCTCCATGGACGGCATTGAACTGCTTGAGCGGATAAAAGAAAAAGATTCAGAACTTCCCGTCCTCATGATGACCGCTCATGGCACCGTTGAAAAAGCCGTGGAAGCCATGCAAAAGGGGGCCTACAACTATATTTTAAAGCCGTTTGATAATGAGCGTCTCGTTATTTATGTCAACAAAGCCATTGCCATGTACCGTGTGATCAAGGAGAATCGCAGGCTCAGAGAAACGGTGGAATCCCAATACAGTTTTGGAAATATCATTGGCAAAAGCAGACAAATGCGAGATCTTTTTCATATCATTCAAAAAGTTGCACCGGCCAGCGCCGCTGTATTGATTGAAGGAGAGAGCGGAACCGGCAAAGACCTGGTGGCAAAATCTATCCATTATAACAGTCCGAGACGCGATTTCCCTTTTATTGCGGTGAATTGCGCGGCGCTTGCTGAAACGCTCCTTGAAAGCGAACTTTTCGGTCATGAAAAAGGTTCGTTCACCGGCGCCGTTTCCTCAAAAAAAGGCCGTTTTGAGCTGGCGGAAGGCGGGACCCTTTTCCTTGATGAGGTTGGCGAACTTTCTCCTGCTTTGCAGGTAAAACTTCTTCGGGTTCTGCAGGACAAAATTTTCGAAAGGGTGGGTGGCCTTAAGCAGGTATCGGTAAATTTTCGGCTGATCACTGCAACCAATAAAAAGCTCAGGGAAGAAGTATTGAAAGGGAGATTCAGAGAAGATCTTTACTATCGTTTGAACGTTGTGCACATTGACCTGCCTCCATTAAGGCAGCGCTCTGAGGATCTTCGTCTGCTGGTGGACCACTTTATCGAAAAGTATTCTCACGAGCGGAATTTGGATGCTCCCATAAAAGGCGTTGAAAGAGGAGTAGAGCAGCTTTTTTACCAATATCACTGGCCGGGAAACGTGCGCGAGCTTGAAAATGTGATTGAAAGAGCCATGGTATTATGCCCCGGAACGATTATCAGGACATCCGATCTGCCCAAAGATTTTAGGCACAACATCTTCGGGGATCAACATCTTGAAGGCATCCCTGAAAATGCAAAATTGTTTGACACCGTGTCGGAAATTGAAAAAAACATGATATTAAGGGCACTTAAGTTATGCAATAATGTTCAATCCGAAGCGGCTCAACTGCTGGGTATAGGAAAAAGCGGCCTCAGCAAGAAGATGAAAAAATATGGAATTCAATTGAATGAACGTTTGTCATATAACCGTTCCGATATCGGTGGTTTTTGAATCTTATAGGGATGATCAGTATTGTCGAATATGGGCCGATGCAAACGCTCTAATA
>CAYTAQ010000039.1:0-28060 GCA_964435695.1 uncultured Desulfobacterales bacterium
ATTTCTGGCAAGAGTCCCAAATCATCCAGGAGCCTGAATATCCTTGGGAATTCATCCAGATCGGCAACTGCGGTTCCCCTCTGGAGACTGACAAAGGCTGGCTCGTGCTCACCCATGGTGTCGGGCCAATGCGGCAATATTGCATCGGCGCCATGTTGCTTGATCTTGAAAATCCAACAAAAATCATCGCCCGCCTGGATGAACCGTTGCTTGTCCCGCACGAGAAAGAGCGCGAGGGATATGTTCCCAATGTTGTTTATTCCTGCGGTGCGATAATTCATAACAACACGCTGGTCATTCCCTACGCCATGTCCGATATCAATTCCGGGATAGCAACCGTTGTGGTCACGGAATTGATTAACTGTATGCATGCAGCAGCTTAATACGAACAACATGAACCGCAACAGCGAGCGCATTCCCCGCGGCGACTCGACTGAGCTCGCCGAAGTCTTGCTGCGAGGAATCTTCAATTTATATGTTTTAAAAAAGAAATTGTCCGTGACCTGCGGCTTTTTGGGCCGCCCTGTGCTTCTCGAAACATGCGGAGTTGAACATGAAACCATTTTCTCACATTACGACCCAATTTACAGAATCGGTTATCCGGGAAATGACGCGGGTCAGCCATGCCAAGGGCGGCCTCAACCTGGCGCAGGGATTTCCGGACTTTGAGCCGCCGGATGAATTGAAGGCAGCTGCGGTTCAAGCCATTCACGGCGGGTGTAATCAGTATGCCATCACATTCGGTGAGGCTGATTTGAGGCAGGCCATTGTGGATAAAGCGTGTCAATACAACCGGATCAGTTATAACCCGGATACAGAAGTTACCGTCACATGCGGCGCCACGGAAGCCATGATTGCCACCCTCAACGCACTTGTAAATCCAGGAGATGAGATCATCATTTTTGAACCGTTTTATGAGAATTACGGCCCGGATGCCATTTTGTCGGGCGCCAAACCCCGCTATGTTGCATTGCGGCCGCCGCATTGGACATTTGATGCAAACGAACTGGCTGAGGCCTTCAATGAAAACACAAAGGCGATCATCATCAACACACCCAATAACCCGACGGGAAAGGTATTTTCCAGAAGTGAGCTCGAAGCTGTCGCCGGTTTTTGCATTCAGTGGGATGCCATAGCCGTCAGCGATGAAATATACGAACACATTCTCTATGACAATGAAGCGCACATTTCCATTGCGTCGATAAAGGGCATGGCTGACCGGACCGTCACCATCAACTCACTCTCAAAAACTTATAGCGTGACAGGCTGGCGTGTGGGGTGGGCGATTGCGCAAGCGGATATCACCGGCAGAATAAGAAAAGTTCACGATTTTCTTACGGTGGGTGCGCCGGCGCCTTTTCAAAAGGCCGGCGTATATGCCTTGGGTATGGATGCGGCATATTATAACACGCTGCAGTATCGCTATCAGCAGGCAAGGGATAGGGTCTGCGGCGCATTGGCGGCGGCGGATTTCATTATTCATCCGCCCAAGGGAGCCTATTACATCATGGCGCATGCCGCGCAATTGATGGAACGGTTCAACATAAAAACGGCTTATCAATTCAGCCTGAAACTAATCGATCGAACAGGACTTGCCACCGTACCGGGTACGGCGTTTTACCATTCAGAAGCAGCGGGAAATGAGTATATCCGATTTTGTTTTGCCAAAAATGAAAAGACCCTGGATGACATTTGCTTGCGGCTTCGAAGGCTGTAACCTTACTGAAACCCTTCTGATACTTACCCAAAATAACATTTTAAACAAGATGTATCCAATAATGGTGGCCAGACCACCATTTAAATGAATCAGGCAAAAAAGCATGTTTTTTCCAATTTCAGGAATTGAGGTTAATCCGCTTATACCTTTCACTGTGGCATTCGTAGTTTCCTTTTTTACATCGATGGGCGGAGTATCCGGTGCATTTCTTCTTCTGCCTTTTCAAATGAGCGTTTTAGGCTACACAGCGCCTTCTGTTAGCGGCACAAATCAAGTTTTTAACATAGTAGCAATACCCAGTGGCGTTTATCGTTATATACGAGAAGGACGAATGCTGTGGCCCCTTACTTGGGCCGTGATCATTGGCACGTTACCGGGTGTTTTTATCGGTGCATGGCTTCGCATCAAGTACTTGCCGGATCCCAAGAACTTCAAGCTATTTGTCGGAACAGTACTTTTTTACATTGGATTGAGGTTACTATTGGATGTAATCAAAAACAAAGACCCGAAAAGGGCACTCAATTCAAGACATAAATCAGAACCGCGTCATACCATAACGCTTATTGAATCTACCATCCGAAAGGTAGAATTCGATTATGATGGTGAGAAACACAACTTTTCACCTCCAATTATTTATCTTATCTGTTTTCTGGTGGGCATCATCGGTGGGATATATGGAATTGGTGGCGGAGCAATAGTGGCTCCATTTTTTGTGGCTATCATTGGATTGCCGGTCTACGCTGTAGCTGGGGCCGCACTGATGGGGACCTTCATAACTTCTATCGCCGGGGTGGCTTTCTATCAAGTTCTTTCGTGGGTTTATACGGATATGTCTGTCGCACCGGATTGGGCGTTAGGCATTTTATTTGGTCTTGGTGGACTTTTTGGGATGTATTTAGGTGCTCGTACCCAGAAATTTGTACCCGCCAGAATCATAACGGGTATACTCTGCGGCTGTGTACTATTCGTGGCCGTTCGATACATAGTGGGTTTTTTTATTACGTGTAGATAATCGTAGCGGGAAGCATTCCCAATGCCGTACCGGGGATAAACGCCCTGGGGCGGATACCACTCAATATGGCAGGGGTTGCTCCCGTTCGCCGGCCATGTCGATCCGCCAGGCAGGGGTTCGCAGATTTTAGAAAAACTTCTAATATTGTTCAGCAAGAATCCGTATCCTCGAAAATATCCCGGTCGTCTCCCGGCAGTGCCTTGACCACCAGTATACTGGATTTTGTGCGCGCCAGAATCTGGATGGGCAGGCTGCCCCAAAACCGTCGGTAGACATCGTGGCGCAAGCTGGCTCCGAGGAAAATGACCGCGTCATCGCCGGCTGTTGCGGAAATGACCTCATCCGGCCGGTCTCCCATGAGACGATACACCGTGTATTGTTTGCCGCAGGCTGTCAGCCATCGTGCGGCTTGCCGGATGCAATGGTCAGCTTCTTGTACCGCGGTTTCATCGCTGTCGGAAGCCAGGACACAGACCAGTTCCACCGGCGGTTCGATAACCGGCAAGAACTGCTTGAGCAGGGGGAACTGGCGCTTGGCTGCGGTTGATCCGTCGGCACATACCAGAAATCGTCCGTCTGGTCGCCCGCCCCGAGCAATCAGAACTGAGGTGTGCAGATCGAGGACAAGTTTCCGGCTGATATCGCCCAGTGTCATTTTGAACAGTTGTCCTCTTTGAGGCGGCGCGATGATCAGCAGGTCATAATGATGTTTTTCGATCTCGTAGTTGAGGGTTTCAATCATATGGCCGAAGCAGACGTAAAACGGGATACGTTGGCCCGATGGCGTATTGCAGAAAAAGATGTATCCGTTGGGAATTTCGCGAAGCTGAAGGATTGACTGCCGTTCAAACAAACCTTCTGCGGAAAGTAAATTCAGCGCAGCGGTGAGCGCCTGGAACCCGGACGGCAGGGATTTATGGTCGGATAGGTCTATGTCCTGCCCAACAGGCGCCGGCGGTTCGACGGCGTGTGTGCCGGAGCGGGTGGTAATAACCGTCAATTCGGCCTTCAGCTTTAGCGTTAGTTGGGCTGCAAAGTGCAGCGCTTTGGCTGAATCTTGACTGCCGTCTGTATATACAAGCAGTTTCAACGGTCTGCCCTCCGCCCTGTCATTTATCGGTTTTGGCATTGTTTTTCTCCTCAGACTGGGGCAGTTGGCATTCGCGGGCCATGACCCCACTACCGAAAATTTCCCAGTTACCCGCTTTCAGATCCGGACACTCCCGGAAGATGGCAGCCTCGCACGCGGCGCAGACCGCCGGGCAAAAAGATTCGCGCATGGCCTGACGAATCGCCGCGCCGGTGGTGTTACGGATTTGGGTGTGCCCGATGTCTTTTAAAAATCCGGAGTTGTTCAGTACATCAAACACCCGTTGGTTGACACCGGAAAAATATATTCCGCCGCCGCGTTCGCGGACCTGGTCCAACATAATCTCCAAAATATGGATTCCGCTGGCATCCAGGGTGTTGACCTGGTGCAGCCGGATCAGCAAATGATTCACCTGGGGATGGTGTCGCAAACGACGCTGAAGATTTTCCAGGACAAAGACTGCCGAGCCGAAAAAAACTGAGCCTTCAATTTGAAGAATGTCCATCTGGCAGCAGGTCTGGCCCCGGGCAAAACCGATCATCTTGCCGGTGGCAGGGTCCGGGATCACCGAATAAATTCGCGGATGGGAGGTTTTGGCTAAGTGCAGACCAATGGACAGCAGCACACCGACATAGATTGAAAATTCAATGTTCAGGAAAACCGTAAACAGAAAGGTTACCACCATTACAGCAGCATCCGATCGAGTGGCCCGCAACGTGCGCCAGATATCTTCGACACGAATCAACTGATAGGCAACGACAATTAAAACGCTCGACAGGGCACAAAGGGGCAGTTTGGCCGCCAGGGGGCCGGCCAGCAGGACCGCCGACGCAACGACCAGCCCGGAAATAATACCGCTCATGGGTGTCTTGCCGCCCGAGCGGAAATTGACCGCCGAACGGGTAAATGAGCCGCTGCACGGGTAGCCGCTGAAAAAGGCTGCGCTCAGGTTGGCCAACCCCTGGCCGATGAATTCGCGGTTCACATTGAGCTGCTGTCGGGTCTGGTCCGCTATAGACTGAGAAATGGAGATGGCCTCCGTCAACCCCAGAATGGTTATTGCCAGAGCGGTCGGGGCAAGGGTTCCGATCTGGGGCAACAATTCCAAATTGGGCAGATGAAATGGCGGCAGGCTGCCGGAAATGGCGCCTACCATCTGCACCCCCTGGCCGTCCAGGTGGAAAAAAGTCAATAAAATCCCTACAAACACCATTGCGATCAGGGTGCCGGGCCAATTGGGACGCCAGCGATTGACGACCAGGACAACCGCGATAACGATGAGTCCGAGCCCGAAGGTGAGCGGATGCAATTGATCCAGGTGAACAATCATATCCAATAATGAGTGGACAAAGCCGCCGCCTGTTTCGATGTGGATGCCCAACAGACCGGGTAACTGTTTGAAAACGATCAGTACGGCGGCTCCACTGGTGAAGCCCAGCAGCACCGAGTGGGAGATAAAGTTCAACAGCACCCCCAATCGAGCCATCCCCATGGCGATTCGGATAACGCCGGCCATGGCCGCCAATAGGAAGGCCAACTCGATATAGGGAAGACTGCCTGGTTCAGCAATACTGCTCAACGCACTGAAAACGACCAGAGAGACGGTGGTAGTGGGCCCTGTTATCAATTGGGCTGAGCTACCCCACAAACATCCGATGATGGTCGGCACGATGGAAGCATAAAGGCCATATTGGACCGGCAGCCCGGCAATGATGGCATAGGCCATTGATTGCGGCAGGGCCACCACGGCCACGGTCAGCCCGGCAAACAGATCGGCTTTTAGGTAATGCCGGTTATACCGGCGCAGCCATGGAATGAACGGTACGATATCTTCGATATGGACATACATAGGCATGCTGATTTCCTCCAGGCCTTGACGGCCTCCAGCAACGTGGCTGCTTCGGGAACCGTGACATACTCGGAAAGTGCGTCACCATCAGGTCTTTTACTCGGCAAGACCGCATCGCACATCTCCATCTTTCCCCTCCCGACGGATTATTCATCATTCAAGATGAATAGTAATTTTGCGAATGCCGTGTTATTGCCCAAAAACGTCATCAAAATCGACGGAGGGTTCCCTGGGAGGGAGGGGCAGGCCGTCCAACATGGCATCTTCCAGATCTGCTTTTGAATCAAGGTCGATCCACCAGTACCAGTAAGCGCTGCTTTCATCGCCGTATTTGGAGAGAACTGTTGTGGGCGTTCCGAATTTATTCCAGTACAACAGCCTGGTATAGTCGATATTCCACAAAAGCGCATACGGATGCGCCGCGTAGATAATCTCATCGATGCGTCTATAGATTTCATTCCGCTGGTTGATATCGAAAATGCTCTTCTGCTTTTCAATAAGATCGTCTACCGTTTTATCTTTAAATCCGGTGATATTGTTGCCGCTTCTTCGATCAGCCTCTCTGGATGACCACATGCTTTCCGGGTTTTTAAAAAAGCCCGAACCCCAGGCCGCCCATGTCATTTCATAATTGAATTCATCCATATCCCTGGCCCAGGCTGCCCAGTCTTTTCGATCGATGATGAGTTCGATACCGACATCTTTTAAGTCTTCCGCATAAATGGCAAGAAATTTGTCGGTTGAAGCTTCACGTGTTAAAAATTTAAAAGAGAATTTCATTCCGTTTTTTTCAAGATAACCAGTGGATGGATTCACCTTCCACCCTGATTCCTTCAAGAGCGCTCTGGCCTTTGCTTTGTCAAAGGTCATCAGTTGATTGGGGCAGGGATGGCGCTTGTCATAAAGATCTTCAAAATAGGAGCGATGAAGAAAATACTGGCTGTACATGAGGGCGCTGTTCATCTTTTCACGATCCAGGAGATGGGCCATGGCTTTTCGAACACGGATGTCATCAAATGGCGGTTTGCGGGTGTTCATGGCAAATCCCTGAAAACCGACGGGCTTTGAATTGTAGATCTTCTGTTTAACGATCCATGCCTTTTCAAATTTCTCGCCTGTGGTTTCATTTACCCAAAGTCGGGACGTATAAATGGGATAGAGGTCGATCTGGCCTTTTTTAAATGCTTCAAATGCGTTCTCTCTTTCAGCGAAGAATCTGAACTTCATGCTTAAAAAATTGCCGGTTCCTTGAAATCTTTTTGCATCCTTGTTCCACCAGTCATCCCGTCGCCTGAGGGTTATGAAAATGCCTTCATTGAGTTGATCGATGTTGTAAAGACCTGATACAACAGGTAATTCAAAGTTAATTTTGTTAAAATCCCTGTTTTCGAAAATATGCTTCGGCATAATGTGAAATCCGCCGGCTGCTCCCAGGTTCATCCAATGAACATCTTTTGCAGTGAAACGAATGGTTTGCTGGTCTACCACAACCGGCGATTCAAATCGTTCCAGGCTGACTTTATGTGGGCCGGTGAGGTTTTTGGGGTCCACGATGGCGTCGAAAGTCCATTTGACATCTGCAGTGGTGATGGGGCGGCCATCACTCCATCGCGCCCGTTTATCGATGGTAAAGATAAATGTTTTCTTGTCGTTTGAAATAGACCATTTCTCCGCCAGCCCGGGTTCGTATTCGAGGGTGACCGGATTCATGGATAAAAGCGTTTCAAAGAGGGCTCCGAAGACTTCAGCGGTAAAACTGTTATTGTCCAAATAGTAGTTCAGGCTTTTGGGATATTGGCCGGCAAAAATCGATATTTCGCCGCCCAGGACGGCATAAGGGCTGGCAATCGGGTTGGGCCGATCATGCCAGTCTTTTTGAGGGAAGTATTCTGTGGCGTGAACGGCTGAAGAGACAATAACGCACAGAACAATGATTTGTAATTTAAATGAAATTTGTGGGACGAATGCTGAAAGGGTGGATTTCATTTGTCGTGACTCCGAATGACCATCGGGCGGCTTGCCAAAAAAAAGGATTCCGCCAGGCTTACGGAATCCCCTTAAACCATACCAAGTTGATTTTACCTAAAGCTCAATTTAGGTTTTAGTCAGCGGTTTTCGTTTCCCCTGTTGGTTCCGGATTTCCGGCTTTTTTTTCTTGGGGCGCGGCTGCTTGCGCTTTCAGCGTTTGCAGTCTTGCCGAGGCGGCCGCTGTCTTTTGAACGATCCGCTCCTTTTGGAGCGGATCCATTTCAAAGCCGTAAGCTTCTTTTAAATATTTCAGGGATGCTTCAAGGCCATCAATGGTGTCCTTGCTGGCAGCCACATCGGCTTTGGAAAGAAGGACCATCAGATCAATGATATTGAGACGGCTGCGGGCGGTTGCCGCGAGTTCCGGTTCGGTACCGTACGCAAGCGCCTGGTTCAGATAGGATTTGACTCCTTCAAAATCAGGCAAGCCCGGTACATCCAGCAGGGTGTCTGCCTTCTCGATATAATAATTGAAAATCAGGGGTATGACGTCGCCCTTTGAATAAACATCTTTGACGGGATCGGTATAAAGCATTCCTGGCAATGATATCAATAGCTTGGCGCCTTTTGGGGCAAACTTTCCTTGCCATATTTCAGTTGCGCCGTCAATTGGTTTGATATAGAAATTACGGGTGTTCATAAAACTGGATCCGATCACCAGCAAAATGAGCAAGACAAATGCGGCGATACCATATTTCAGCACTTTTTCTGCTGGGTCTGAAGGTTTGGTTTCTGCAGGCGGCTGATAGCTTATGGATGCTTTTTGTTCAGCGGCGGCCTTTTCAGCAGCGGCCTTTTCAGCAGCGGCCTTTTCAGCAGCGGCCTTTTCAGCAGCAGCCTTTACCAGCATTTCATAGTCAAACTTTTTGAGTAATAAGGCTTTAAGTCGGGCTGCTTCAGCCGGATCTGAGGCTGAGATGCTAGGGGGGGCACTTGATATTACAGCCTGCCTGGATGCGTCCTGAACGCGGAAAAGTTTATCCGGCTTCCGGGTATCGAATTTCTTTGCAAGCAATTCCTGAATAGTGACTTGCTTCTTTGGGGGCGTTACAGTGGTTTTTGTTTTTGGGCTAGCTTTTGCCGTGGTCTTGGGTGATGTTTTTATAACCTTTTTTGCCTTTTTTGCTACAGCTTCTTTTTTTGATGCTGTTTTTTTCTTTGAGGTGGATTTGATCAAGCTATTTTTTCCCATAAAAACCCCTTTGAAATTGCAAGTGATTTAGCGTATAAAACATTTCACATAAAATTTATTTATAAAATATCATATTGGTTTTGTAAACATTTTTTTTAAAACGAAAAAGCAATGAAATTAAGTGATAAAAAGAAACAGTTGATGCTGAATATTTTCAACTTGAAATCTTTTATCGTTGCTTTTTCCGGCGGTGTTGACAGTACCTTTTTGCTGGCGATTTCCCATGAAATATTGGGAGACAACGTTCTCGCGGTCACTGCCGACTCGCCGTTATATCCAAAAACCGAAAAAGAAGCGGCCATTCAGCTGGCAAAAGATATCGGCGTGGAACACATCCTTATCAAGTCAAAGGTGATGGCGCAGCCGGATTTTATCCAAAACAGTCCGAATCGGTGCTATTTATGCAAAACCATGCTATTTACCGAGTTGATAAACATGGCGAAAGAAAAAGGAATCCCCAACGTTGTCCATGGTGCCAACAGTGATGATTTGAAGGATTTTCGACCGGGGATGCAGGCGGCCAAGGACTTGGGAATTGCCTCACCGCTGATTGATGCTTCACTCGGAAAAGACGATATCCGTAAACTTTCAAAAGAAATGCGGTTAAAAACATGGAACAAACCTTCCATGGCATGTCTGGCATCGAGAATTCCCTATGACGTCCCTTTATCATTGAAACGCTTGCAAATGGTAGCGGATGCCGAGGCGGTCTTGCTGAACATGGGCTTTGGCGGTTGCAGGGTAAGATATCACGGAAATGTGGCGCGGATTGAGATACCGGTAGCGGATATGCCGCATATATTCATCAAGGATGTGCGTCGAAATATTGTTGAGAAATTGAGACGCATCGGTTTTGTCCATGTTTCATTGGATCTGGAAGGGTATGTCCAGGGGAGCATGAACAGGGGTGTGTCATGACCGGGACTTTTTTGGTCTCAGGATTGGTTTTGGGTTTGAGTGCCGGACTAACGCCGGGGCCGATGTTGACCCTCGTTATCTTTCAGACACTGAAACACGGCATAAAGGAAGGACTCAAGGTGGCTTTGGCGCCTTTGTTGACGGATGCTCCGATCATTATCGTCAGTCTGTTTGTACTGTCACATATGTCACATATGAAATCGGTTCTAGGCAGCCTGTCGATTTTCGGCGGTATCTATCTTTTGTATCTTGCCTATGAGAGCATAAGGTTTAAGGGAGCGGACTTGAATCATGAGACTGCAAAACCCGGATCCATTAAAAAAGGCGTGATGGTCAATTTTTTAAATCCAAATCCATATGTTTTCTGGATATCCATAGGCGGCCCCCTGGTGTTGAAGGCATCTCAGGTGCATCTTGCGGCTGCATTTGTCTTTATCGTTCCCTTTTACATTTTGCTGGTGGGATCAAAGTGCATGGTGGCTGTAATTTCCGGCAATTCAAGGGGATTTTTAAAGAGCAATCATTATATTTTCACCATGCGCGCATTGGGGGGCATCCTGATTGTTTTCGGAATATTGTTTCTCAAAGACGGCTTAAAATATTTCGGGATTCATTAAAATTGACTTGACAGGCGGCGAAACAGATCCTAATCTAATATAATGAGCATATACCCATAATGGAGGCGTGATGGTAAGACCGAAAAAAAATCGTCTTGTAAGATTCGATCCCAAGATTAACTATTTCAAACCAAGGGGTATCCCGGTAGTTGATTTGGAGGAAATATGTCTTACAGTTGATGAGCGGGAAGCTGTCCGGCTTGCTGACTTATTGGATATGTCCCATGAAGACGCCGGACGCCATATGGGAGTGTCAAGAGCAACCTTCGGCAGGATTGTTCAGCAGGCCAGAAAAATCATTGCAGATGCAATTATCAACGGTAAGGCCGTAAGGGTGGAGGGCGGTAATTATAAAATGGTGGACAGAAACCGCATTTTCAGGTG
The DNA here is from genome assembly GCA_964435695.1 of uncultured Desulfobacterales bacterium. GTDB lineage: Bacteria > Desulfobacterota > Desulfobacteria > Desulfobacterales > B30-G6 > CAYTAQ01. Next base: position 10,808 of record CAYTAQ010000039.1, read on the forward strand.
CAGAACCTGTGATCATGAATGGGAGGAGCCGTTTGGTACGGGACGGCCGCAAATATGCGCGGGCTGTGGCGGCAATGATTTTCACAGAAAAAGTGAAAAAGAAAAATAATTGAAAAATAATTAAAGAAAAGATTAACATAAAAAGGAGAAAGATATTATGGCTCAAATACACGCGAACATGGGCGACGCCAAAAAGAAAGCGGATCCACATGCAGAACAGGATGCTGCGGTAAGCGATTCGTTAAAAAAAATAAAGAACAAGATTATTGTTATGAGCGGCAAGGGGGGCGTCGGAAAAACAAGCACAGCTGTCAATTTATCGATTGCGCTTGCGAATAAAGGCTACAAGGTGGGCATCATGGATGTCGATCTCCATGGGCCTGATGTGCCGAGGATGCTTGGTTTGAAGGGAATGCTCGAGATTGGCCAGAACAGAAAGCTCGAGCCCATTGCAAAGACGGAAAACCTTAAAGCGGTATCCATTGAGTCGCTTACCATGAGCAAGGATGAAGCGATCATTTGGAGGGGGCCCATCAAATTTTCAGCCATCAAGCAATTCATCGGTGACGTCGATTGGGGCAATCTCGATTTTTTAATTATTGATTCACCACCGGGAACCGGTGACGAACCGCTGACCATTGCCCAAACCATTTCCGATGCCAAGGCCATTATTGTTACGACACCCCAGGAGATGTCGCTGGCGGATGTCAGAAAATCGATAAACTTCTGTAAAACCGTGAAGATGGGAATATTCGGCCTGATTGAGAACATGAGCGGATTTACCTGCCCGCATTGTGGTGAAAATGTGGAGATTTTCGGCACCGGCGGCGGTGAGAGGACAGCGGCGGCAATGGGAGTCCGCTTTCTGGGGAAAATTCCCATGGATCCCAACGTCGTATCTTGCGGAGACAGGGGGGAATCCATTCAGGAGCTATATGCGGATTCACCTGTTTCAAAAGCGATTTCAGCTATTGCCGATCAGGTGGCCGAACTGGTTTCCTAAATTTATTTTTCGTTTCCGCGCTGAAGCGCGGGAACGAAAAATAAATGATTAGAAAGAGAGCTCCACGCCAAAATAGAACGCGTCGTCGATGAGCTTGTTTTCATCCGGGTCATCATTAAAGCGGACTTCTAAGCTTTTGTAACCGAAGACAATGGCAGCGTTTTTGACGATGTATCCCTTGATGCCGGTGTTGAATTCAAGATAGGTATCTGTGTCGCCGAAGCATAACGGGTCCGGTGATCCTGTAAAGCTAGCATAAATTAATACAGGAAGGTTATAGTAAATTTTACGGAAGTCATATTCGCCCAACAGCATAAATCCGATGGAAATAATGTCATAATCGTTGTTGTTTACCTCAGCAGTCCCCAGCATGCCTTTAAATCCCAGACCCAGGGTGAGGGCCGGGATGAACACTTCATCTTTTACTGCAAAATGAATATCCCCCATTCGATAATCGCCTTCGCTGAAGGCGATACCGCCGCCGACATTCAGAACAGCTTCAGAAATCATGGATTCAGACTCGACATTTGCCGTAAAATCATTTGAATTGGCGTAAATTTGAAAATTATATGTTCTTGCATAGCTGGCGTGGCACCACAAACCAAGTGTCAGTATCAAGATACTCCATAGGATTCGTTGTTTTTTCAGCATATGTTTTTCTCCCGTTTTCATCAGATTATTACCATAGCCGTTGCGCGTGAGATTCCGGAAGTCCGGCTTCGATAATTTTATTGGTAACCTTAGCAATATGGTAGGGTATGTATTTCACTTCGATCATATTTACGGATGTGTCCCAAATAAGATATTTTGCATTGTTATTTCCATCTCGGGGTTGGCCGACACTTCCGACATTGATGATATATTTTTTGTCGGCATGCAGGTTGAGTTTACCTTTTTTCAATGGCGCCCGTATAACGGCGCCGCTGCCATAGCTTACAATTTCCAATTTATGGGTGTGCCCCACGAAACAGATGTTTTCTTCCATTTTTTCGAAAATATCGCAAAAAGCCGGCTCCTCGATTTGAAATAGGTACGTAAGGGCTGAATCCGGTGGAAAACCGTGGACAAAACGAGCCCCATGACTGATGAGATACATTCTCATATTCGAAATAAAATGAATTGAGTCCTGCGAGAGTTTGGGAATGGTTTTTAAAATCGATTCACGGGCAAGCGGGTTGAACCATTCGAGATACCTAGGGTCGACAATGATGAGCTCATGATTTCCCATGATGGTGGGAATCTCAAGTGTCCGGATCATCGATACAACATCCTCCGGGTCCGGACCATATCCGATCATATCCCCAAGACAAATCGTGGCGTCGATTTTGGACTTTTTAATGTCCTCCAGGACTTCATTAAATGCTTCTAGATTAGCGTGAATATCTGATATGATAGCTAATTTCATAATAAGACGCTAATAACTCCGCATAAAAGGTTCATGCAACGCTTTCAATAAAGAAAGGTGTTCACATACAGTGAAATGATTTCATCCCCGAAAAACACATCCATAATTGCAGCGATGGCAATAAAGGGGCCGAACGGCAATTTATAGTTGAAAAATTTCCTGGACAGCAACATGCCCGGAATGTTTGCAATCGTACCGATCACGGACGAGAGAAATATTGTCAATATCACACCTTTCCAGCCGATAAAAGCACCGATCATGGATAGAAGTTTGATGTCACCGCCGCCCATTCCTTCTTTTTTCATCAACAGCTGGTATCCATAAGCAACCAGCCACAGCGTTCCTCCCCCGACCAGAATACCCAACGCAGAATCCGTGTAATGAATTCCGCCCATAAAAAAAGATGCGGCAAAACCTATTAAGATGCCCGGAAGGGTTATGCTGTCGGGTATAATCCAATGATCGATATCGATATAGATTATAATGACAAGTGCAGCAATAAAGCAATAGATTATCAATGCTTCAAACGTTGCTCCGAATTTTAGATATACACTGACTGCAAAGAGCCCGGCCATCATCTCAACCAAGGGGTAGCGAATGGAAATGTTCGTTTTGCAGTTGCGGCATTTTCCCTTTAGGAAAATATAACTCAGAATAGGGATATTATCATAAAAACGAATAGGTTCGCTGCATTTAGGACATGCGGAGGAGGGGAAGACAATCGATTTCGAATGCGGCAGTCTGTATATGCAAACATTTAAGAAACTGCCGATACAGATACCAAAAATGAATGTTATGCCCACAATCATAGTGACGGGTATCTATGGCACAGAATCGAAGTTTTGTAAATCCTTAATGGCGCATTCTTTTGAGAATCGTGATAACGCCCTATAAAAATCAATATTAATATTGTAAAAATCAGATTTAGTCTTATAGTATTAATCTTTACTAATAGGTACAATATGTGGTTCTTCCAAGGTTAGGTTTTTTAGAACGGATAGATTTACACCCGAAAAAAGAAACCACCAATAACGAACTCATTTGGAGATGATCCCCGGATGTTGATATAGGAGAACGTATGGCTGAAACAGATAAAGATGATTTAATCAGCATTATCGAGGAAGAAGGTTTAGACGAAGAAATTCCCAAAACGCTGCCGCTCATGCCGGTCAGAGATGTGGTGATTTTTACGGATATGCTGCTGCCTCTTTTTGTAGGAAGAGAAAAATCGGTTCATGCCGTGGAGGAGGCTGTATCAAAAAGCAGATTTCTGCTTGTAGCGACCCAAAAAGAACCGGGGATAGAAAATCCCTCGCCGGAAGAAATATACAGCGTGGGGACGGTTTGTCGAATTCTTCGGATGCTGAAGCTTCCTGATGGGCGTGTGAAGGCGCTTGTTCAGGGTATTGCCAAGGCAAAAATAGTGAAATACGTCAGAAAACGGAACGTTTTTCGTGTAAAAATCGAGCTTTTCGAGGAAGAATCCATTGAAAACAACAATCTGGAAATTGAAGCCCTCATGCGAAACATCCGGGAGCACTCGGAGAAAATACTGGCCTTTCGCGGTGAATTGACCGGCGATGTCAGCGCTATTCTTGAGAGCATCGAAGAACCGGGGAAACTGGCGGATCTGGTCGTATCCAACCTTAAATTGAAAATCGAAGAATCACAGGTTTTGCTTGAGATCACCAATCCGCTGGAGCGGCTCAAAAAGGTCAACGACCTCATTGTTCGTGAACTCGAGCTTTCAGCAATGCAGGCAAAAATTCAATCGGATGTGAAAGATGAGATATCAAAGAGCCAGCGGGATTATTTCCTTCGGGAACAGGTTCGTGCCATACACAAGGAGCTTGGCGAGCAGGATGAAAAAGCACAGGAAGTTGATGCTTATAAAAAGAAGATAAAAAAAGCCAAGATGCCGAATGAGGCAAATGAGGAAGCCTTGAAACAGTTGAAGCGGCTGGATCAGATGCATCCGGATTCGGCAGAGTCTTCTGTTGTGCGAAATTATTTGGACTGGCTGGTGGAGATGCCATGGAACAAAAAGACCAAAGACATGATCGATATCAAAGCGGCGAAAACCGTCCTGGATAGAGACCATTATGGATTGGGCAGCGTCAAAGATCGGATTCTTGAATATCTGAGTGTCCGTAAATTGAATTCGAAAATGAAAGGGCCGATCCTTTGTTTTGTTGGTCCGCCGGGTGTCGGTAAAACATCGTTGGGACAGGCCATCGCCCGGGCCATGAAGCGAAAATTCGTTCGAATTTCTTTGGGGGGCATCCACGATGAGGCTGAAATCAGAGGGCACCGCAGGACTTATGTCGGGGCGCTTCCCGGCCGTATTTTGCAGGGATTGAAGCAGTGTGGTTCCAAGAACCCTGTTTTCATGATGGATGAAATCGATAAGCTCGGCATGGATTTCCGAGGGGATCCCTCATCAGCGCTTCTGGAAGCGCTTGATCCTGAGCAAAACTCTACCTTTAGTGATCATTATCTTAATCTTCCCTTTGATTTGTCCGGCGTCATGTTTATTCTGACAGCCAATATAACGGATACCATCCCTTCTGCATTGCTCGACCGGATGGAAGTGATTTCCCTTTCGGGTTATACCGAGGAGGAGAAGCGCATCATTTCGGAAAAGCACCTGTTACCGCGGCAAGTCAAGGAAAACGGGTTACGATCAAAACAATTGGATATGAGTCAGGGGGCGCTCCTGCAAATCATTAAAGAATATACGTCGGAAGCCGGACTGAGAAATCTGGAAAGGGAAATAGGATCTCTTTGCAGAAAGATTGCCCGAAAAATAGCTGAAGGAGAGAAAGGCCCTTATAAAATTACCAAAAGGAATCTTCACCAATATTTAGGCGTTCGAAAGTTCTATCCTGAGATGGATCAGGAAGAGAGTCAGGTGGGGTTGTCGACCGGACTCGCGTGGACACAGGTAGGTGGAGAAGTTCTCTATGTTGAAGCATCCCTTATCGGCGGCAAGGGGGAATTGATTATTACCGGGCAATTGGGCGATGTCATGCAGGAGTCGGCGCGGGCGGCGTTGAGCTATGTCAGATCAAAGCTGAAAATGCTGGGAATCGATGAGAACACGCTCGAAAATATGGATGTTCACATTCATGTGCCGGCGGGTGCGATACCCAAGGACGGACCGTCAGCCGGAATCGCCATGGCCAGCGCCCTGGTTTCCGCCTTGACCGGGAAACCCGTTGATAAATATGTGGCCATGACCGGTGAGATAACGTTGCGAGGCAGGGTGTTGCCCATCGGCGGCCTGAAGGAAAAGGCGTTGGGCGCTATCCGTGCGGGTATTCGAACAGTTATCATTCCCGAAAAGAATAAAAAGGACCTGGCCGAGATACCGGACAATATCAAACGAAAGCTAAGATTTATCCCGGTCGGCCAAATGGAACAGGTTCTTGAAATCGCATGCGGAATTACGCGTCATGAGGATTCTGTCGGTTGATACGGCAACGCTAAGCTGTAGTGTCGGGGTACTGGATGCCGGGCGGCTTACGGCTGAAGCGACCAGTGAAAAAAAACAAACCCATTCCAAGCATCTCATGAAAATGATTGATACCGTGGTTCATATGGCGGGTATTCGAATGGACGAGATGGATGCCTTTGCTGTGACCATCGGTCCCGGATCTTTCACCGGGATCAGAATCGGGATCAGCACCGTCCAGGGATTAGCCACGGCGCTCGGTAAACCGGCGGTGGGTGTTTCGAGCCTCGAGGCGCTGGCCCACCAAGCGGGGTGCGGCCCTTACCTGATCTGTCCGCTGCTGGATGCACGCAAGGGCGAGGTGTATACTGCACTGTACCAATCTGAAAAAGATGGGTTGCGACGGATTATTGAAGACCATGTATCTTCCCCTGAAAAAATGCTTTACAGGATTGATGCGCCCTGCTTGTTTGTGGGAAACGGAGCGCAGGTCTATGGGGAATTAATTGAAGAAAAGCTTGGCGCGCACGCGATGTTTGCGGGGGCGATTCTGAATAACATTCGAGCGGAGACCGTCGGCAGGATTGCCATGCGAAGGGTTCAAACAAAGGATCATAAAAATTTTAATCAATTGATTCCCCAATATATCCGCAAATCGGACGCACAAATCAGTTCGGCCAAATAAAAAATGCTCATGTGAATGGGACAGAGCGTTATTGACAATCCTGAATAACAATGATAAATAAATACGTTTATGACCTAAAAAACTTTGTCTTAGCCGGTTTGTTGGAACATTTTTTAAAAGTGCGCCATATGTTGATGAATCCTTTAAAACATGAGCATGTGATATGAATGAATACGCCAGAGTAGAGCCCTCCGGCCGGGTTGCGTTTCCGGTGGCAAGGGCGGGTTACCCCATCATCGGTGCGGCCGCGTTTATTACCGCAGTTTTTGCCCTGTTGTCCTTGACGCTGCCGGCGCTTTTGGGTGTCGCGGCCACGCTGTTTATCTGTTATTTTTTCCGGGACCCGGACCGGGTCATCCCGGACCTGGCAGGCGCCGTTGTTTCGCCTGCTGATGGGAAGGTGATCAAAATAGAGAAAGTTCAGGGCAGCCGGTTTTATGACGGGCCTTCATTGAAAATCAGCATTTTTATGTCGATTTTCAATGTCCATGTCAACCGCATTCCCTATGAGGGTACGGTTACAAAAATTTCATATTACCCGGGTAAATTTTTTTCGGCAAATCTGGACAAAGCTTCAAAGGATAACGAGCACAATGCCATTTATCTTGAAGCCGAAGAAGGCCGAAAAATCTGTTTTGTTCAGATTGCCGGTCTTGTCGCCCGCAGAATTATCTGCAATATTCAGGAAAATGATCGGGTTCATCGCGGGCGGCGCTTTGGTATGATATGCTTCGGATCACGGCTCGATGTTTATCTGCCGCCGGCTTCTAAAATAAAGGTGGAGCTGGGAGACCGGGTTTTGGCCGGCGCTTCGGTGTTGGGAGAATTGCCGTCATGAGCAGAAAAAGATTCCAAAGAGAGAAACCGCGGCGTGGTATCTGCATTTTGCCGAAACTATTTACCTCGTTAAATCTTTTTTTCGGGTTTTATGACGTTATTTCATCCATTGGCGGAAAGCTTTTATCGATTCCCAACCATCCATTGCTCTATTCCTTTGCGGAGTTTTTTAGGTTATCTCAGGCCCTTTCAACACATTGAAGCGGGTATAGAGGCATTCAGCGAAAAGAGGCTGAGAAGTTCGGGGGAAACGGGCAAAAATCGAATTTCGTATAATCCATAGAACCATTCAATCATTTAGATGTCGGGTGGTGTGAACCACCCCGTGGTTGAGTTCAGGGGCTGCGCCGCAAGTGGTATAGTGAAACATATTTTCAGTGAGCTGCCGAAGTCCCGAGACGTAGATGAGGTGAAGGGGAACGATGAAAAAAGCGTATAACATCGCTGTCATCCCGGGTGACGGCACGGGACCCGAGGTAATCGCCGAGGGGATAAAGGTTCTCAATACGGTTGCCGCATCAGGGGGATTGCAGTTCAATTTTAAAACATTCAAAATCGGTGGCGAGAATTACCTAAAGACAGGTGAAACGTTGTCGGACGGAACCATTGAGGCGCTTTCTTCGTACGACGCCATCTACCTGGGCGCCATCGGTCACCCGGATGTAAAACCGGGGATCCTGGAAAAGGATATCCTGCTGCGGTTAAGATTTCATTTTGACCAGTACATCAACTTAAGACCGGTGAAGCTTTACGAGGGAGTGGATACCCCATTGAAGGACAAAGGCCCCGAGGATATCGATTTTGTGGTGATTCGTGAAAACACGGAAGGTCTTTATGCGGGTGCCGGCGGGATACTGAAAAAAGGCACGCCGGACGAGGTGGCTGTTCAGGAGTCCATTAATACGCGAAAAGGCGTCGAGCGTTGTATCCGCTACGCGTTTGAGTACTGCAGAGCGCGAAACAAAAAAAAGAAATTAACGCTTTGCGGAAAGACCAATGTACTGACCTATGCATTCGATTTGTGGGAGCGGACATTCAATGAGGTCGCTAAAGAATACGAAGATATCAAAACCGATTATGCACACGTGGACGCCGTTTGTATGTGGATGGTCAAAAATCCTGAATGGTTTGACGTGATTGTTACCGATAATATGTTCGGTGATATCATCACTGATTTGGCGGCCATGATACAGGGCGGAATGGGGGTTTCAGCCGGTGGCAACATTAACCCGGACGGCATTTCCATGTTTGAACCCATCGGCGGCTCCGCTCCGAAATACACCGGCAAAAACATGATCAATCCAATTGCTGCGATATCGGCAGGCCAGATTTTGCTCCAGACCCTCGGTGAAAATGAGGCTGCATATCAAGTGGAAAAAGGGATCATCAAAGTTCTCCGGGAAGATATCAAAGATTTAGCCGCCGGGAAAATGGGCTACACAACGCAGGAAGTGGGCGATCTTGTTGCTTCTTATATTTTAAATGGATCGTAGGTTAAACAGGGGAAAGGATATGGGCTCAAAGCAATTTAATGTGGGGCTGGCAGGTGCAACCGGGGTAGTGGGAAATCAGATGATTACCTGTCTGGAGGAGAGAAATTTTCCGGTAAGGTCGATTAAGCTGCTGGCATCCAGCCGGTCCGTAGGGCGTGAACTTACATTTAAAGGCGTGGCGGTTAAGGTCGTGGAACTGAAGGAAGATTCTTTCAAGGGCCTGGATATTGCCTTGTTTTCGGCCGGAGGCGGAACCAGCAAGCACTTTGCACCTTATGCCGCAAAGGATGGTTGCGTGGTGGTTGATAATTCAAGCGCATGGCGGATGGACCCGGTGATTCCGCTGGTGGTGCCCGAAGTCAACCCGCATGCGGTGGCGGGGTATACCCATAAAGGCATTATTGCAAATCCGAATTGCTCAACGATTCAGATGGTGGTTGCCTTAAACCCCATACATAAGAAGTATGGCATCAAACGGATCGTTGTGTCTACGTATCAGGCGGTTTCGGGGACCGGCAAAAAAGCGATTGCCGAACTTTTTGACCAGACGCGGTCCATGATCAACTTTCTGGAATATAAAACGGAAATCTATCCCCATAGAATTGCATTCAACTGTTTGCCGCACATCGATGCTTTTGAGGAGAACGGATACACCAAAGAAGAATTAAAAATGGTCAATGAGACCCGAAAAATATTGGAAGATGATGCCATCGGCGTGACGGCGACAACGGTCAGGGTGCCGGTTTTTTATGGACACTCGGAGTCGGTGAACGTCGAGACCTATGAACCGATAAAAGCGGAAGATGTCAAAGCGTTGCTGAAAAAATCGCCGGGCGTTGCGGTTGTGGACGATCCGTCCAAAAATGCGTATCCGCTCCCCATTGATGCGGCCGGCAAGGATTTGACCTATGTCGGCAGAATCCGCAATGATGAATCGATCCAAAACGGCATTAATATGTGGGTTGTGGCCGACAATATCAGAAAAGGCGCTGCAACCAATGCGGTTCAAATAGCCGAAATATTGGCAAACGATTATCTATAGGAGTATACGTTGGAACGAGTACCCATAACGCAAACGGGTTATGAAACCCTGAAAAAAGAATTGCAGCATCTTAAAACCGTGGAGAGGCCGCAGAACATCAAGGCCATCGAAGAGGCGAGGGCTCATGGTGATTTGAGCGAAAATGCGGAATTCCATGCCGCCAAAGAACGACAGGCGTTCATTGAATCACGGCTCAACGAGCTGGCATACAAGCTGGGCAACGCCGATATTATCGATATCAGCAACCTGCCGAAGGATCGGGTTGTTTTTGGATGTGAAGTGGTGCTGGAAAACGTGGAGACCGGAGAAAGTGTTAATTACCGACTGGTGGGGCCGGATGAATCGAATATCGAGGAGGGACGCATTTCGGTTCAGTCGCCGCTGGGTTTGGCCATTATCGGTAAAGAGATTGGCGATGAAATCAAAGTGAATGCGCCCGGTGGAAAACGAACATATGAATTGGTGGATATACTGTAACTACTGGTTTTAGGTTTGAAGTTAGAACGTTATTATTGATGACCAGTACTTAAAACCTAACACCTAACACCTAAAACTTAACACGGGTTTTAAAAACATATCGAATTTATACTAAACGTGGAGGGCTAACATTGGCACGTATCACTGTAGAAGATTGTTTAAAGAAGGTAACCAATCGGTTTCAACTCGTACACATGGCTGCGAAACGGGTCAGGCAGATACGGGAAGGTTCCGAGTATTTGGTTAATTCACCGAAAAATGAAGACATTGTGGTGGCGCTTCGGGAAATTGCCGCCGGCAAAGTAAAGGCCAGGGAAACGGAGGATGGAGCAGAGGCCGAGGCCTAACAGCAGATAAGGATTCATATCGTGCCGAAGCACAGCTATTTATATAAAGCGGTGAACCGGGCATTGGGTCAGGCACTACATCGCTACGGCATGATATCGAGTGGCGATCGTATTCTCGTGGGGCTTTCGGGGGGTAAGGACAGCCTCTCTTTGATGTGGTTTCTGAATGAACGAAAAGAAAGGATTCTCATTGATTATGAGTTGGTTGCCGTTTATATCGATCTCGGATTCGACAGCGGCTTCAGCGAGCGGCTCAGATCATATTGTGAGATAAACGGCTATGATATCAGAATCGAATATACGGATTTTGGTCGCATGGCACACAGCCCGCAGAATCGCGAAAACCCATGCTTTTTATGTGCACGATTGAGAAGAAAACGGCTTTTTGAGATCGCACAAGCGCTCGGGTGCAATAAAATTGCTCTCGGACACAACAAAGACGATATCATCGAAACTCTTTTTATGAATATGTGTTATGCGGGGGAAATCAGCACCATGCTGCCATGCCAGTCATTTTTCAAGGGCAAATTCAAGCTGATCAGACCGCTGGCTTTTGTGGATGAAGATACCATCAAACGCTTTGCCCGGCAAAAGGCTTTCCCTGAATTTATTAATCCCTGTCCCACAGCCCAGGTATCCAAACGGCTGGAAATCAAGGGGTTGCTAAGGCAGCTTTATGCTGCTAACAAAAAGACAAAGGGGAATATTTTTCGATCCATGAGCCATGTCCGGTCGGATTATATGCTAAAACCAAAACCTGACCTGAGCGTTTCAAAATAAACTTTAATTGCATCAGAGACACAATGAACGAAATGCAAGACGTACAAAACCAGAGAGACTATCGCAATATCCCCATAGATAAAGTCGGCATCAAAGATCTAAAATATCCCGTAACGGTTCGCGATAAAAGGGAAGGCTTTCAACACACAATCGCCACGATTAACATGTATGTCAGCCTGCCCCATAAAAACCGGGGAACGCACATGAGCCGGTTTGTGGAATTGTTGCACCTGTTCCGCCCGGAAGTTTCTTTAAAAAATTTTTCAGCCATTCTCGAAGATATGAAAAAGCATTTAAATGCCAGATCCGCCCATGTCGATATTACATTTCCGTACTTTATCGAAAAAAAAGCACCCGTGAGTAAATTCACGGGGCTGATGGATTACACCTGCCGAATTATCGGCAGCAGTTATTCCGATGGAAAAGTCGATCTTGTTTCGGAAGTCATTGTGCCCATTTCCTCTGTATGCCCTTGCTCCAAGGAGATTAGTGATGAAGGCGCGCACAATCAGAGGGGGCGGGTTTGTCTGAGTACGCGATTTAAAAAATTTATTTGGATGGAGGATATGATCGAGTTGGTTGAGAGCACGGCATCGTGTGATGTGTTTTCTATCCTGAAGCGTGTAGATGAAAAATATGTAACGGAAAAGGCTTTTTCAAATCCGAAATTTGTCGAAGATGTGGTTCGGGATATCGCCCAGAAACTGAAACAAGATGACAACATTACATGGTTTACCGTCAGCGCTGAAAACTTCGAATCAATTCATAATCATAGTGCCTATGCTGAGATTACCAGCAGCTAATTAATTTCGATGACGTACCGCCAGTATCGCATTCGCTGCAAATAACAGTGAAGCGCCAATCCATCCAGCCATATTCAAGGGGGTTTCCCCCACGACAAACGGTCCCAGCATTGCCGCAATAAAGATTCGCATTGAAGAGATGATGCCCCCTTCCACTGCTGTGATAAAACGAAACCCCACCGTAATCAGAAACTGACCGGTAACGCCCCAGATGCCGCACATGACCAGGTAATAAAGAGCCGTTGCATCCGGCAGGAAGAATCGTCCGTGGAAAAAGAGGAACATGGTGATGGCTCCCAGACCGAACATAAAAAAAAGCACGGTATTCGTATCGTGAATCTGCCTGCTGATATTCAGGTAGATGATGGCAAAAGAAGCAAATAGTCCTGATGCGAGGCCCCAGAGATTGTCCAGCTTAATGTCAATATGACCCGGCGAAAGGATAAGCCAGATACCGATAAAAGCGACGCCCACCATACCCAAGGCAAGCGGGTCATGCTGAGAACGAAGCCAGATCCATGTAAAAATCGCTACAAATACCGGATAAGTCATATTCAGGATATTGGCTTCCGCCACGGTTGTTTGCTTTACGGCCATGTAGAAACAATACACCGCGACGCAATTGGCAAGGGTTCTTCCCACCAGGAGGTGGTAATTTCTGGGACGCGGCGGTTGCCGCAGGAACGTCATGATGATACAGACGACAACAAATCCGATCACGAATCTAACAAAGGCAAAAAAGGAAGGGTCGATAAGAACAACCTCTTTTGAGAATCGAATGACAACCGTCGAAAGGTAAAAACAGAATGCCGAAGCAAAAATCGCCAGGCCGCCCAAGAGTCTGCGTGCAGATGTTTCCATCACTGATCTTTAGCAGATTTATTGTCGCTATCCAAGAGTCGTTTATTCATGGTTGACCTCCTTGGTCTAATCGTCTTATCGATTTAGAAACGCTAACCAGCATAATTTGTTGTTAGGAATATAATAAGCATCGCCAGCCAAATGAAAATGGTTGTTTTATCTGGTTTAAATGATAGGTAATACCTATTTGGATTTTTAAAGGAGGCTGTATGAAATTTGAGTCCATTAAAAAAGAAACCCTGATGCTCAGTCCGCAGAATAATATGGAAGAAAAGCGAATTCCCAGTGAGATTCGGATCGATCCGCTTACCGGCCGCAGCGCCAGAATCTGCCATTTCATGAAGCTCAAATGGGAACAACCTGATTTTAATACCATGGTTTCCGGCACCGAGGTGTATTGCCCGTTCTGTCCGGATAAAGTCCTGGAAGTGACGCCATGTTTTCCCAAAGAGATACTTCCGGAAGGCCGAATGAGAAGAAAGGATATGGTAATATTCCCAAATCTGGCACCTTATGACAGCATTGGGGCCGTGGCCACCATGGGGGGGCGTCATTATATTCCTATGATGGAATTGCATCCGGATCTCATGGCTTCAGCCTTTGGTTTTGCGCTGGACTTTTTCAGACGCATTGAAGATCTCAATCACCCGGAGTCTGTGTTCCATATCGTCAACTGGAATTATATGCCGCCTGCCGGCAGTTCGCTCATTCATCCACACCTGCAGGTATTCTCCACGTCAACCGCCCCGAACCTGATGCGGCAGGAGCTTTCGGCTGCGAAACAATATCATGAGATCAACAAAACCAATTATTGGGAGGATCTCGTGGTTGCCGAAAGAAATGCAAACGAGCGGTATCTGGGAAAAATCGGACGCAGTCACTGGATGACCGCTTATGCGCCCATGGGAGTTGCCGGCGATGTGATGGCGGTGTTCGAGGATGTCAAATGCACCCTGGAACTTACCGACAGCGATCTTACGGACCTTGCCAATGGTTTGAAACAGGTCATCGCCGGTTATGATAAGATGGGAATCTACAGTTTTAATATGAATTTTTTTACGGGTTCAAAGACCGATGATCATGCAAGGTTTCATCTCCTTTTTTCGCCGCGCACCTTCTTTAATCAATCACTGGGCACCCCTGATATCGGGGCATTGCGGAACCTCTTCAATGAAACCCTGTGCATGGCCTTTCCTGAAGAGATCAATGCGATGTTGAAGGAAGAATTCTAGTTTCCACACCCGGGCACAAGAAAAGGTGTCAAAGTCATCAGGATGTGGGCCCATTACGATTGACCAGATATAACGTGGAATGGAATAATGAACTTCAGAGGAGGTGAAATGATCGCCTATTGCGGATTAAACTGTTCCCTTTGTGATGCATATCTTGCAACCCGGGAAGACAATGACGGCAAGAGAATAGAAATAGCTCGGAAATGGTCGAAAATGTATAGGGCCGATATTGAGCCCGGGCAAATCAACTGCGATGGATGCAAATCCGACGGGGTAAAATTTTCTCATTGCAGTATGTGTGAGATCCGCCGATGCTGCATATCAAACAATGTCGAAAGCTGTGCGGCGTGCGAAGACTATATTTGCCCTGCACTGGCCAACTTTATTAAAGTGGCTCCGGAGGCAGGCATGGCGCTCGAAAAACTCAGGTTATAACCTGTGGAAAAAGAGGTCAAACTGTTCAAGCAGGGCAGACTGCCAGCACAGATGCTTATTGATATGTCCTGACCTATACTTGAGTTTACAGAATTAAGAGGAAAGATATTACCACAGTTGCCGGTACCTCTTTTAAGTCAACTGAAGATCCAGATTCGTCATTTCTTTTGTTACACCATAGTTATAGGCCGGATATTCAAAGATTGGGTTTCTGGGTTCTGTTTCACTTAAGGAATATCCATAAATTGATTCATACTCGCTCACATCTTCGCCCATATTGTCAAGCTGTTGGAGATAATCATGGATACTTTTAGATTCAATGATGGTGATTTTTCCTATCTTTTCTATCATTGGGCTATGCTCCCTTGTGGCATCATGATCAAATTCAAGGATTCTTCTGCCGTCATTGGTAATGCCGATGGTCCTGAAGGTAAGACTCTTGCCGACCCCCGGAAGATTGAGGACATTCCTGTCAGAGGATAGGAACGGGACGTCAGCATCTGTTCTCAACCGGGCGATGTTATCAACTATATTTTCAGCATTTAAAGGTAGTTGTCTTAGGCCCGGAAAAAATGTATCCGGCAGAAATCCGATACTTTTTTCTTCCATGCCTTCCTGAACCAGCCGTGCATTGGGTGAAAAAAGATGGCTATTTTCCATATATCCTTTAACGGTAAATGAATAATAGGGAAGAATCCCGATATCGTTGAGTACTTTTCGGAGTTTAGCCGTATGCCCCCTTCTTGACGCAGCCGATGTGAAAACCAGCTGGTTGGTTACAATCCACCCGGCTTTATTCAGCTGATCTACACAGAATCTTGTTTCAGGGGTTATCTCCATTGGAGATTCAAAATGGGTCTGGAAAACAAATTGCTGAATGCCTATTTTTGAAGCTTTTTCTTTGAACTCGGCAAGTATGTTTGCAAGACCAGCCTGGATTCTCATGGGAAGATAAACCGGAAGCCTGGTGCCAAGTCTTACCCTTAAGATCTGTGCGTATTTTTCTCCATCTTTTCTTTCCCTATTGGCCCTGCGTTTTCTTTTGGCCATATTATAAATGCTTTGAAAAACTTTTCGAAGGGTTTTATTGGTGCTCATCAGGGCATCACCGCCAGTGATGAGAATGTCCCTTAACTGGGAGTCATTTTCAAAATAGTTGATAGAGGCTTCCAAACGTTCGCCAAATGAGTTCTTGACTTTTAATTTTTCAAGGTCAAAATTCAAATCACCTTGTTGAAAGCCATACATTCTCTGGCAGATTGAACACAGTCCGCCACAGGCACGGCCCATGCTTTTTGGAATTAATATGGCGACGTTGGGATATCGTCTGTGGATACAGTCATCTGGAATGATCCAGCCTGCAACATTGGGTTTTCCGGGCTCCACAATATCTTCTTTTTCCCAGGCATGAATAGTGCCGAATTCATTGATCAGTTCCTTTGAATAGATCATATATTGCCTGATGGCAAGATCCGCACCCAGGGAAACAGGAGAGGCATGGGTGTCAATAAGCGACAGGTAATAGGGGTTGACAAAGAAGGGAATTCCAACTTTTTGAGCTTGTTTCAGGTTGCCCATCGTTTCCTTGTCAAGGGAGAACTCAAGCATTTCATTTAGGTCTTCAGGGGTTCTGGCTGCAAATTTAAGATGAAATTGATGATCGTTCCACCATTTTTTGGCAAGAGCCATTTTTCCCTTCTGTGACATCCCTTTTTCAAATCTAAACCGCTTGCTTTTTGTTCTTTTTTCATCAATTCTTTTAATGATGATTTTCAGTATCCGAAGTTTGTTTTTCCCCCGCTGCCGGATGATATCCGGATCAAGACCTGAAGAATATCTGTCCATCCATGATGAAATTTTCAATTTATCTGGTGCAGGATCTATGTGCCCTGAAAACTGTCTGAACAGATGAATCATGTCATAAAAAAAAGCAGGGGTGGCTCCGCCAGTCCCTTTGCGGGCACATTGCATTAGAATGGCAAAGGGATCATTTTCCATAATTTCGCCCTTGCGATTAAGATCCCTGAATTGCCTGCCGGAATGCTTGATATAATCCAGGATACGAATGGCAGCATAATCTTTGGGTCTCAGCTTATCGAGCTGGCTTTTGCCGATTTTTTCCCGGAGATAGTAAGCATTGGCCTGTTTGTTTTCGGAAAGGATCTCTAAGGCCCAGGTCTTTAATCTTTTTTTTGCCTGGCGAATGGTTTTTGAAGTATCGATGATATCGGTAAGACCCTTATTTTCTTTAAATAATTGTAGCATGAGCCTATATGCTTTTACGTTGGGAAGGGTATGTTTTAATTCATTTAAAATTGGCATTATAGTTCCTCGTTGTCGCTAAAATTATTACCAAAGAAATAAAGAGGGTGTTATAAAAAGCAAGGATGATATCATAA
>CAYTAQ010000040.1:0-28012 GCA_964435695.1 uncultured Desulfobacterales bacterium
GCATCGGACTTGAGCTGGTTGAGCCGCCCTTAATCGCTCATGGGAAAAAAACAGTTTTGAAACCCGGCATGACTTTCGCTCTCGAACCCAAGCTGGTATTTGAAAATCGATTTATCGCCGGCATCGAAAGCGTATTCCTTATGACGGAAACCGGTGCCCGCCTCATCACTCAGGTTCCGCCTGAGATTTTTGTTTGCTGATCCGTACACCCGTCCGCCCGTGGACCCGTTTAGCCCGTGAACCCGTTTGGCCCGTTGACCCGTGGGAACCGTTTAAAAAAAATTTTAAACGAAAGCACGAAAGACCGAAAACACGACCGGACCTGAAAAAACGCAAGCGATTCCTCACTTCGACATTGGATATTCGATATTGGATATTCTTCTGCTCTCTCTATAACCCGCAACGCACAACCCGCAACCCGTCACCCGCAACTCATCACTCGTCACTCAGTTTATGGACATTCCCGAAATGAATCTTATATTATGGAACGATATAAAGCATAAAAGGAGCCAGTCAAAATTGTCCAGTCATTTAACCTTTGAACAGGGTCCGATCCGGCCGCCCAACGAGGCCCGCAGTTTACTGTTAAGGGTAACACGGAACTGCCCATGGAACCGGTGCTTGTTTTGTCCGGTCTACAAGAGCAGAAAATTTTCTTTGCGAACTGTTAACGATATAAAGACGGATATCCAGACAGCCAGAAATATAGCCGATGACGTTGAAGCCCTCTCCCAAAAAATGGGATCCTCGGGCGCGGTCAGCGATCAGGTCATCAATCATATCCTGAGCGATCCTGCCTGCCGGTCGTCCTACCGCAACGTGGCGGTGTGGATGTATTACGGCACCCATGCCTGTTTTCTGCAGGATGCGGACAATCTTATCATGAAAACCGATGACCTTGTGGAGGTGCTGGGATTTCTTAGAGAAAAATTTCCCGACATCCAGCGTGTAACCACCTATTCAAGATCCAGGACCGCTATCCGGAAGTCCGTGGACGCCCTTAAAAAAATTCGTAATGCCGGCCTTGATCGCGTCCATATCGGTCTGGAAAGCGGGTATGATCCATTGCTCAAATTAATGAAAAAGGGTGTGAGCGCCGCCCAGCATATCGAGGCCGGCAGAAAACTGATGGAAGCCGGCATAGAACTTTCGGAATATGTGATGCCCGGCTTAGGCGGCCAGGAAATGTGGGAGGGACATGCCATTGAAACAGCAAACGTGCTCAACCGGATCAATCCGGATTTTATCCGGATCCGCAGCTTGAGAGTTCCGGAACACGTTCCTCTCTATGAAAAACTGAAAGAAGGTTCGTTTATGCTTCAGACAGACGATATGCTGGCTGAAGAGCTTCACCTGTTTATTGAATCCCTCAATGGCATCTCCAGTACCATTACCAGTGATCATATCATGAATTTATTGGAAGAAGTGACCGGTAACCTGCCGAATGATCAGGCAGCCATGTTGTCGATTATTGAAAAGTACCAGGCGTTGTCCAACCAAGACCGTTTGATATACCGGGCCGGGCGCCGCGGCGGTGCATATCACTCGACCGATGATCTGCTGACCGATCCGGCAACCTATCACAAAATCAAAAATCTGGTATCCGATATTCGAGAACAGGAAGGGAAGCAGGGGGTGGAGGCGTTTATTACCGGGCTAGCGGATCGGTATATTTAGTTACGGGTTACGCGATGCGAGTTGCGGGCGAACGGGCTAACCGGGCCCACGGACAAAGGGATTAACCGGTTGCAGTCTGTAAATTGTAATGATAAGATAACCTGGTACATAAAGGCAAGGTGGCAGCGGCATCTTGCCGCTGGTTTCCAGAGGCTGGAAGCCTCTGCCACATTTTATAAACATACAAATGTGGGAACCAGAGCTGGGCTTGAGCGCTTGTCATTCCCGCGAAAGCGGGGCACGAAGTGAAGCTTTAGCGCTATCCAGAATGTACACTTAACATATGATTGCCCGAACTTATTGAGCGGTAACGAGCAATACGACACACGCAACCCGTAACGCGCAACCGGTCAACCATGAAAATCTTTTCAAACATTTTCTTTCTTATCCTTGTCACTGTCACCATAACAACCATGACTGCCCAAGGCGAAGCCCCCTCGCCTGTTGTTCGACCGCCGGTATGGGCGGGAAAATTCTATCCGGCAAACCCTGGGGAATTGAAAAAGGTCCTGGACGAATTCGCCCACCTGGCAGAAACAACGCCGGTGGACATCCCGCGCAATAAGCGTTTACGGGCGATCATCCTGCCCCATGCCGGGTATATATATTCAGGCTGGACAGCAGCGCACGCTTCCCGGGTATTCACACCGGGAGGGTTTGATAAGATAATCGTTATGGCGCCTGATCATCATGTGGGATTCTCAAACGGCGTTATCAGCCAAGTGGATGCCTATCAGACCCCCCTGGGCTTGATTCGGATTCACCCGGATGCCGATGCACTGCGGCAGCAATACGATTTTTTTACATCAAGCCGTGTTTCCGATGAAACCGAGCATGCAGTGGAAGTCATCCTGCCCGTTCTGCAGCATTTCCTGGGGGCATTCGAGCTGATTCCCATCGTCCTGGGTCCCAGCCGTGTCGAGCTGATCGCGGAAAGCATTCTCCCCGTGCTGAATGACAGAACGCTCCTGGTTGTCAGCTCCGATCTTTCCCATTACCTGTCTTACGAAGAGGCTGTTGCCAGAGACCGCCGGACCATTGAAATGATTTTAGCCTGCGATGCAGGCAGCCTTTCCCTGCAGGAAAACGCTGCCTGCGGAAAGACGCCGATAATGGTTCTCCTGCATATCGCCAGACAGCTCAACTGGATGCCGGTATTCTTACACTATGCCAACAGCGGTGATACAGCCGGCGGCCGCGACCGCGTGGTGGGATATGCAGCCATTGCATTTTATGGTGATTTGCCCATGGAGACGGAACCAAAGACATCTCAAGGCCTCAGCCATGATCAGGGCCGGCTGCTTGTCAAATTGGCCCGGCTGGTGATCGAAGACAGGCTCTCAAATGAAAAGGAAGACCGCGTCAGCGCATTTCTTGCGCGCAGTGCTCAAAACCATGAATTTCAACAGCGTGCCGGAACATTCGTAACGCTGCAGCGAAACCATCAGTTGCGCGGGTGTATCGGAAATCTGGCCGCCGACACGTCTATTCTGGAAGGTGTCAAAAGAAATGCCGTCCAGGCGGCGTTTCATGACCCCCGTTTTCCTCCCTTGGCGCCTGAAGAACTGGAAGGACTCGATATCGAGGTCAGCATTCTGAGCCGGCCGAAAGCCCTGGTCTATGAAAACGGCGATGATTTGATCTCAAAACTTCATATCGATGCCGACGGCGTCATTATTCGAAAAGGGTCTGCCGGTGCGACCTTCCTGCCTCAGGTTTGGCAGCAGCTCCCTGATCCAAAATCATTCCTCAACCACTTATGCTCAAAGGCAGGTCTTCCGTCAGATGCCTGGCAGAGGACACGGCTGGACGTCATGACGTATCAGGTCCAACACTTTAATGAAAAAAATTAACCATGCAATCCTCTGGATTGTCATCGCCACAGGCATATCGTCAGTCGTTCTCCAGCTTATCAGTATTCGCGAATTTCTAGCACGCTTCCAGGGAAATGAATTTGTCATTGCGCTGATCCTATTCAGCTGGATGGCACTGGGCGGCAGCGGCGCCTTTTTTGCCAAATGGGCTGCCCGGCGCTGCTTTCACCCGGCCGTGAATCGTTTGATCTGGCTGTCACTTGTGCTGAGTGTCCTGCCGGTCATTCAAGTCGTCGCCATCCGTGAAGCCTACGATATCGTATTTATCCACGGCAGCTCGGTGGGGTTTTACCCAACATTTCTGTATGTTCTTCTGACGCTGGCGCCCTACGGTCTCATTTTGGGTTTTATACTGCCCTATAGTCTGTTCGTCCTCAGAATTCTGAGCCCGGAATATCCCGGCGCCCGGATATATATCACCGACAATCTCGGGGATGTAACCGGCGGCGCTCTTTTCTCATTTGCACTCGTTTTCCTGGTCACTCCTTTTACCGCCATCGGGCTTGCCAACCTACCGCTTATCGCGGCATGTCTTCTGCTTGTCGCCCGTTCAGGCCTCCCCAAACTCAGGTTTTATCTTGCGGGTATCCTCGCAGCCGGCGTTCTTATTTCAGGCTTTTTTCTGGGGGAAAGCACCCTGCCCCAAGCTGAAGGGAAATTGATCCATTATCGCGAATCCCGCTACGGTCGCGTCGAAGTCCTCCAGCAACATGAAATGCGAACACTTTTTCTGGACGGCGTCCCGCTTTTCACCAATCAGAACCAACACATGGCGGAGGAAATCATCCATTACCCCCTGATACAGATCCCCAAACCGCAACATGTGCTGATCCTGTCGGGTGAAGGCGGCATCATGAAAGAAATTGAAAAATATCACCCCGAAACCATCGATTATGTGGAACTGGACCCGGAAGTCACGGAAGCTGAGCTTCAATTCGGACTGATAAAGGCCGTCAAAGGGCTTCGCATCATCCATCAGGACGGCCGCGCTTACCTGGCAACAACAAAGAAAGACTATGACGCCATTATACTCAATTTGCCGGAACCGGACACCTTTCAGTTAAACCGTTTTTTTACGGATGAATTTTACAAACTTGTAAAACGTCGCCTCACTGCCGGCGGGGTATTCAGTTTTGCGGTGCAGGGCTTTGATAACTATCTGCCGGAACCGCAGCGAAAAAAACTGAGCGTCATTTACAATACCGTCAAAGGGTATTTTAAGCATGTTCTGTTATTGCCGGGGCAACAAATATTTTTCCTTTGCAGCGACAGCCCGTTATCGACCGATATTCCGGCACGCCTTGAGAAAAAAGAGATACCCACCCAGTATATCAGCGCCTATTACGATGGTGATCTGAGCCGGAAACGCATCGAGGATCTTAACATGCTCATTGATCCGGATACCCCCTTGAACCTAGATTACCGGCCGCGAGTCATGCGGATCATGTTCTCACAGTGGTTTAAAAAATATTCTACGTCTCCCTCGGCATTCATTGCCGTAATTCTCATCCTCGTGCTTTCCTATCTGGCCTTCATGTCCAGTGAATCTTATGTTCTCTTCACCACCGGCTTTGTCAATATGGGGGGTGAGATTCTCGTTATCTTTGCTTTTCAAATCTTTTTTGGCTATATTTATTTTCAAATCGGAATCATTGTTACCGTCTTCCTTGCGGGCCTGCTGCCGGGCGCCTGGCTCAGCGAACGTGTCCGGAACAAAAGCAGGCGTTGGCTGATGATTATGGACAGTCTGTTGATTCTGTTGATCGGATGTTTTATTTTGGGTATTTTCATGGGAGGTGAGCGATTGCCGGTTTCTTTTTTTATGATTTTCGGTTTTTTGGTTTCTATGGCCTCCGGCTTTCAGTTCCCCATCGCGCTTCAGTTGCAGGGGGGCGGCAAGTCAGCTATCGCTCAATCCTTTTCAGCAGACCTGATGGGCGCCGCCTGCGGTACCTTGATCACCAGCCTTCTCCTTATGCCGTATGGAGGAATCCTGTGGACTGCCGTTGCCTTGATGGGCGTCAAGATGAGCAGTGTCATCCTCTGTAAAAAGGAAACTCAGCCATGAACCACATCAGCAGACGTAATTTTCTCCTGTTCAGCGCCGCTGTCGCTTCGGCCACGCTTGACCCGACCGTATGCTGGCCCTTTTCAGAAGGCAAAAATAAGCTGCCGGAAAGCCCGGACGATATTCGTGGAAAAATATTTGAGGGCGACGCACCGCAAAAGCCATGGAAATGGTCTCATGAAGGATTTTTGTACACCAAACTCAGCGATCAAAAGGTAGCTTGCGGCATCTGCCCCAACCGGTGTGTTCTAAAACCCGGAGATAGAAGCGTCTGCCGCTCAAAAGTCAACATAAAAGGTGTCCTGTACAGTTTAACTTATGGAAACCCCTGTGCGGTGAATGTAGATCCCATTGAAAAAAAACCGCTGTTTCACTTCAAGCCCCGATCAAAGGCTTTCTCCATCGCCACAACCGGATGCAACTTTCGCTGCCTGAACTGCCAGAACTGGGAAATTTCCCAGTCAAAGCCCGAAGATGTGCGCACCTACGAACTTTTTCCGCTCCAGGTCATTGAAGAAGCCCTGCGTGCCCGAACACAGGCCATTGCATATACCTATTCGGAAGCAACGACTTTTTATGAATACATGATCGACACCGCAACACTTGCAAAGTCAAAAGGGCTGTTCAATCTATGGATTTCAAACGGTTACATCAACCGGAAGCCCTTGCTGAATCTGTGTGACGTACTGGATGCGGCCAATATTAATCTAAAATCGTTCAGCGATGCCACTTATCGAAAACTGAACGGCGGAAGGCTCACACCGGTTTTAAGAACCCTCAAAACCCTTCACGAGAAAGGCATTCATTTTGAAATAACCACCCTGGCGGTTCCCGGATATGTTGACGCCGACGAAATGATAAAACAGATGTGCGATTGGATCCTTGAAAACCTCGGGCCTGACTACCCGCTTCACTTTTTGCGTTTCTTTCCCAAGTATAAACTGGATCGTCTGCCGCCGACCCCGGTATCTGTCCTGACCCGGTTTAGACAAATAGCCATGCAGCAAGGCATCCGGTATGTCTTCATCGGCAACGTTCCGAATCATGAGGGCAACAACACCTATTGCCACAATTGCGCTAAGCTTTTGATCGAAAGAAAAGGTTATGTTATCACAGCCTACAACTTGAACGGGTCTCGATGTAAATTCTGCAATACCGTTATTCCGGGCAGGTGGTAAAATCGCTCTGTGTAAGGCATTCTGCTATTTTACAAATCCCCCTAAATCCCCCTTTTTCAAAGGGGGACTTGCTTTACGTTGATGCCAAACTGTCACAACGCAATCAGCGCACCCGCCGACGAAGCCCTCTGTTTGCGTAGGGCCACCCTCGTTTCCCCCTTTGAAAAAGGGGGGTAGGGGGGATTTTCATACTTCATCATTGGATATTGTTCATTCATTATTCGATATTTTCTTTTATTTCCATCGTATATAGAGCGTCTATCCCTGCTTTGCCTGAACCGGTGTCGGCTGCACCCATTTATTGTTCACCCCGTCATAGAACCACTTGTCGGGAAATCCATTCCGTCTCGAAAAACTTGGTTCCGCCGCCCATTTTATCAAATCTTCATATGCCTCATGGATTCTGTGAAACGCGGCTTCACTCCCCCCTAAATCCGGATGATGTTTTCTAACCTGGCGTCTGTACGCGGACTTGATGATCTTTTGCAGTTCGGCAGAATGCAACTCCTCCATACCCAACTGCAAGGCAACCAAGGATTTTCCCTTTACCGAAGGGATCTTAATTTCCAAGGGCTTCACGGTTTTGCTCTCTTGATCCTGCTGCATCGCTTTTCGCAGCACGTAATGGGACGCAAGATATTTTCTATTGGTGCGCCTCATTTCATCCCACCAGGCGTTTCCTAAAATATTCGACATGTCGGAAAAATCTTCCGCCGGTTTCTTGCCTGCCGTTCGAGGGAAAATGAAACTATAAAGCATTGCGGAACCAAACGGAAGCACATCCATGATCAGCGCGTCATCCGTGAAATAGAAAGTGGCGTATCGGGTATTGAGTGCTTTAAGCAAGCCCGACCTGACATTCAATTGATACCGCAATCGCTGACGGCATTCGACGGAACAGTACCTCCTGTTTGCTATTTCCTTAAAGGTTCCGCAGGACAAACATCTGCGCCGATCTTTTTTGTCCATCGATATCGTCTTGTGTTTCAACTGCATTGCCGTATCTTTGCCTTTTCGTTAAACCGGTTGCCATATCGGAATCTTATTACAATTAAATTGCAAAAGAACCAACAAATTTCAACGGACCTATAACAAATAATCTGGGTGCTTTTAAGACCGATAGTCAATATGTTGTAATGTTTTTCAAAAAGGATTTGAAAATTTATGACATTTTTATTATCTTCATTTTAGGATCATCTTCAAATTTGTTGGTTCGTGGCAATTTCGTTTTACTGAGTGCAGCTTTGTCGAAGGCCCAAGGGGCCGAATGAAAAACCAAAGAAATTAAACCAAATTTAAAGGGTGTCAACGCATGAAAATCTTGGAATCAGAGGAACTTTATACATTTTATGCCGCCATAAACGACACGGTCAAAATTACCTGCCCCCACTGTGGCATATCAAAACATTTTGATGCAAAACAATTCATGGCTCCCTACCGCGGGATCAAGGCAAAATGCACCTGCGGAAAAATGTTTCGTTGCGCTGTCGAGTTCAGACGATATTATCGCAAACAGGTCAAGCTTTCCGGCAAATTTATCAATCAAAAAACCGGCGAGAAGGGCCATATCACCATCGTAAAGATTTCTTTGGGCGGCATCGACTTCTTTAGCCCGACGTCGGAACATTTCATCAAAAAAGATGACATTTTGGATGTATCATTTTACCTTGATGACGCAAAGCGAACATTTATCAACCGGAAAGTGCGCGTAACGTCGGAAGACGCGAAAAATATCGGAGCTGTTTTTTTACAACCGCAACTGTATGACAAGGAGCTGGGATTCTACCTGCTGCCATAGTTGAACTGCGGTAATCAGCCTGCGTTATCAGGGTCAGGGTATCACTTGTCTTTTAACAGTACCCAATAACCAACTTTTTCATCAGCAGAGGATTTGTTTATGTTGAAAGTAATCAAAAAGTATATGTTGTATGGGGTGATCATTCTGGTTGTCTATCTCCTCCTGGCTTATCATTGTATTTATGTAGGGGGCAAAGATGTCCGATTTTTAAAAAAAGAGCACCCGAACCTGAAGTATACATTTTTCAGCATTCAGAGCAAACAGCCTGAAAACATTCTGAAGATCGACGATCTCAGGTACGCCGGCATCGGCGATATCCTCGTTGATATCGGTATGATCAGCGAAGAAGAAAAGGTCGCACTTGAACACAAGATCGAATATGACGAATAATTATTTTTTTGTCCTGGCATATCGGACGAACTTCCAAATCAGGAGGAACATTTCCCATGGAAAAATCAAATACGCCGAAGGCAAAACCGGCTGTCGCCAAACAACGGATCGGCGATGCGCTTATCGACAACAAACTCATTAACCAGCAGCAGCTGCGCCTGGCGCTGACAAAGCAGTCCCGGACCGGGGACCACCTTGGTTCGATTCTGATCGAGATGGGTTTTATCACTATCGAGAACCTATTGGATTTCCTGGCAGGACAAAGTGGTGTTCCGGCTGTCAATCTTTACGACATTCATATCGACAAACAGATGCTGGACCAGATCCCTAAGGAAAAAATTTTTAACTCAAAAGTACTCCCTCTCGACACGGACAAAAATTCTCTGACCCTTGCCATGATCAATCCCCATGATTTTGAAACCATCAGCGAAATCGGCTTTTTAATCGGAAAAAAAATCAAGGCAGTCATTGTGCCGTCTTTCATGATGGAAGCCGCCAGAAAAATACTCCTCACAGAACCCACCGACGGCCTCGATGGGCAACTGATTCAAAAGATGGTGGACGCTTCAAGGGAAAAACTGGGCAAAATACCGCCCCTCATCACGCTGCTGCAGTATCTGGCCAAGTCAAAGGCCAATGACATGCTGTTTTCAGCCGGCGCCCCTCCGAGTCTGAAGATAAGCAATGAGGTCCGGCGATTGAACATGACGCCCCTTACGCCGGATAATTGTGAATTATATGCAAGGGAATTGCTCTCGGACCAAGAATGGGAGCGCTTTTCGGAATCGAATGACTTCGGCATCGCCGTCACCTATCCGAGTATCGGCAGATTCAGGGTTAATATTTTCAGACAGCGGAGCTCCATCGCCATTGCCATCCGAAATCTTCCTGAAGCCATTCCCTCACTTGCCCATTTGAACCTGCCGGATTGGTTAAGAGAATTCGCCTTAAAACCCCAGGGATTGATATTGGTGGGAGGACCTGCCGGTCACGGGAAATCAACCACCCTGTGTGCCATGGTCGACGTCATCAACACGAATCGTCGCTGTAATATCGTTACCCTTGAAGACCCGGTGGAATACCTCCATCAGCACAAAATGAGCAATGTCAATCAGCGGCAGATAGGCCGGGACACACAATCATTTCATGAAGGGCTCCGGAATGTGTTCCGACAGGCGCCGGATGTGATTGTCATTGGTGAAATGCGAGACAAAGAAAGTTATGAAATCGCCCTCAAAGCCGCATCCACAGGTCATCTGGTGTTGAGTACGATTCATGCCAACAACGCCACTTCCGTTATCGAAACCGTCATCAATACCTTTGAACCGCACGAGCAGAATCTGGTTCGATACATGTTGGCCGACTGCCTGCTTTTATGCCTCGCGCAGAGACTCGTCCCTCGCAAGGACGGTTTTGGCCGCGTACTGGCCGTGGAGAAACTCATCAACAGCCACCGAACCAAAAAGAGAATACGGGAAGAAAAAACCCATCATATACGATCGCAAATGCAGGCCGGCACCGAGGATTTTACCTCTCTTGATATCTCATTGGCCAACCTTTACAAAAAGGGTATTATCCGTTTGGAAGACGGCCTCAAGTATGCAGAGGATGAAATGTTTTTCAGAGAAGTCACTTCCGGCAAAATCTAAAGGATCCACCTAATGAATGACCCCCTTGAAATCTATCTTCAGCCAACAGAAATCATCGATGCCCACAACAGCAGCATTAAAAACCATGCAGAGAAGCTCATAAAGGAAGCCGGAACGGATCCCATCGAACAGGCAGTAAAACTCTACTACGGTGTTCGAGACGGCATTTGGTATGACCCCTATACCCCTTTTTACCTGCCGGAGCACTACCGTGCAAGCAACGTGCTGAAAAACAAGAGGGGATACTGTGTCTGCAAGGCTTCACTCCTGTGCGCACTCGGGCGGGCAATCGGCATCCCGTCAAGAGTCGGTTTCGCTACGGTGAGGAATCATCTGGCAACACGCGAGCTGATTGAATACATCGGAACGGATATTTTTGTTTACCACGGGTACACGGAATTCCTCTTAGATGAAAAATGGGTGAAAGCAACACCTGCATTTAATATCGAACTTTGTCGCAAGCATCATGTCGAACCGCTTGAGTTTAACGGTCGCCAAGACTCCATTTTTCATGCATACAATTTAGAGAACGAACAATTCATGGAATATATCGATGACCACGGCGTCTTTGCAGATATTCCGGTAGAAATCATCGTGGCGGCATGGGAAAAAACCTATGGCGTGTCGCGTGTCCGGCGTTGGGTTCAAAATTTTGAGACCCAAGAAAAAGTCGATCGGAATTTTTATCGAGAAACGGTCGTTAAAAATCCTTGATTTATCCTCTGCAAATTGCTAAAGCGCCATTGCTGTTGGTTGAAAATCCGTATTTTTCCAGGTTTGCCCGGGCCGTCCTGAGATACCGTGCGAGCTGATGTAGCCTCCCGTTGCTCCGGCCCGGGCCCTTTTACCTAAATTGCCACGAGAAACCTGGTCCTCTCATTCCAGGTATCTACCCGCCGATACCCGACATCTGATCCAAGACTCTGACTTTTTTACCCGGTCTGAAATCATGCGATTCATGCTTGTGGCGGACCGCCCTAAAAAAAACCTCAGCAAGTTCACTATCGCTGCAGCCGCTTCTCAGCGGTCGCCTCAAATCCTCCTGCCGGTCGGACAACAAACAAGGCCTGAGCTGACCGTTTGCCGTCAGCCTCAACCGGTTGCACTCCCCGCAAAAATGATGACTCATGGGACGGATAAAGCCGATTTCGCCCTTGGCGCCTTTAAACTTATACCGTTCGGCAGGACCGTCCAGCAGGCGCTTTTGAACCGGCACAAGCTCGCCCAAGCTTTCCAGCCGCGACCGAATGTCGTCTGCCAGGATATAATCTTCGCTTTTCATTAACGGATTGCCGATGGGCATGTATTCAATGAATCGTATATGAAATGGATAGGTAAAAGAAAGCTTTGCCAGATCTGCAAACTCATCATCGTTAAAGCCTTTCAACGCAACGACATTGATTTTAATCGGGTGAAATCCCAGGGCATATGCCTTTTCAATACCTTGCCATACCTTATCGAACACATCATATCCTGCGATGTGTTTGAATTTTTCTTTCTTCAGGGTGTCAAGACTGATATTGATGCGTCTGATGCCTGCGGACTGTATCTTCTCGATGTTATCGCTCAGAAGTACCCCATTGGTTGTCAGTGACACATCAACCAGGCCCTCGACATCGACCAGCTCATTTAAAAACCCATACACACCGTTTCTTACGAGGGGTTCGCCGCCTGTCAAGCGGACTTTGGTTATCCCAAGCTGAACACCGAGCCGGACAATGCGAAGGATCTCCTCATACCGTAAAATATCATCATGAGCCAGCTTCGGGACCATGCCGCCCGGTGCACAGTATATGCATCGCAGATTGCATCGGTCTGTAATGGAGAGGCGTAAATAATTGAGGTGACGGTTATATTTGTCAATCAGTTCCGATTTTTGCATTTAGTTACCTTTACCGAACTTTTCTCTGTAGGCGGGAATCTCTGTCATCGGCGGCCTTTCAATTCCCTCAATTCTGTAAATATCAGGCACGTATTCATTCTTAACCAGATTATACTGTATCATTTCATTGTATACCTTTTCATTCAATTCGATCAAACCCAATTGAACCTTCCGGTTGATAAAAGTCTTTATAATGGCGAACGCCATTCTGCCGAGCGCTTTGGTATCCTGATTTCGATGAACCCGCCGATCCAGATCCACCTGCCCCATGACATGCAGACCCCATTTTGAATAAATATCCATTATCATACTGGTCTCAACACCGTATCCAATGGGAAAGGGAATCTGCTCCAGCAATTCCCTGAATCCTGCATATTCACCGGATAGCGGTTGAATAATCTGAGTGAGCTCCGGGAAAAAAAGAGAGAAAAGCGGCCGGATCACCAGTTCTGTCACCCGTCCGCCGCCGGTTGCCCGTATCTTGCTTTTACCGATGGCGATGGGCCGGTCATAAAAGGCCTTGCAGTATTTTACGCCGTCTTTCATCAACAGCGGTCCCAGCAGGCCGTAGGCAAAACGGTGGTGAATATTTTTGATGTCTGCATCCAGATAGATGATAATATCCCCGCGGGTGACGTACAGCGCTTTCCACAGGTTTTCACCTTTGCCTCTGTAATGTTTCAACTCAGGCAAAATGTCCGCGGCCGAATAAAACCCGGCGCCGTATTCGCGCGCGGTTTCCTCTGTCCTGTCGGTTGATCCTGAATCAACCACAACGATTTCATCGATTAACGGCGACCGTGTCATTAGCTCGGATTTGATAATAAGGATCTCTTTGGCAATAGTCTTTTCTTCATTCAGGGTCGGCAGACACAGCGATATCGTATAATTTTTCCGTTCCTTCATGGCAACAAGCTGTTTGATATCAGCAAATTCAGAATGATGAAACGTGTTTGTCTGAAGCCAGTTAAGGGCCATCACAAACTCCGTGATCGATTGCCTGTATCGCTCCGACGATTTGGGCAATCCCTTTGAACATAGGCTTGATCTCCATGCTCGATCCTTCAAGATGATAATTTTTACCGTGTGTAATGCCCAGTGTTACCGCTGGAATGTTATGCGAAAGAAAGATCGGAAGTTCCGATTCACTGGGAAAACTGATGGTCTTTAAACCAAGCCTTTCCATAATGTCTACAACGCTCTTGACAAGCGGGTGGCCGTAACCCAATTTGGCGGCATGCAAGTTGCTGATGGTTTTCAGTTCAAGAGCGACACCTTGCTCATGGCGGATGCCGCTGACGATATCCTTGATATCGCTGTAAATCTGTTTGACCATCTCATCGGAATCACTTTGTATTTCAAACCCGAGGGAAGCATCGTACGCGATGAGGCCGTGCTTGTGTCCGCCGGATATTCTGCCGAAGATGACACGCGACCTCGGACGCTGGGGCATGCTCAGCAAAAGAATCTGGTTAATGACTTCGTTCAATACCAGGATAGCATTCTGCCGAAACTGAGGTTCTGGGACACCGGTTATGGCAACATTGCATTCAATCTCGCCTCGAATCATTCCAAAGCTGTAATAGCTGAGTCTGCCAAGCTCCCCGCCTTCAAGAATGACCGCACCTCTGATGGGGGTTGACCAGGTTTTCAAAAGATGCCTGACGCCCCGCAAATTCCCTTTGCCGATGGATTGAATGACGCCGGCCAATACAATGTCCGATTCAAAGCTTAAACCCAATTTTTTAAAGATCACGGGCAAAGATGCAAGCACGCCCACGCCCACGGCATTGTCGAGTAAACCGGGACCTGAAATGCTATCCTGGTTGACGGTAAAATTGTGATTGACATCCTCTGTAAACAGGGTGTCCATGTGGGCGACAATGAAGATAGGGGGTTTATCCCTGGAGGTGCCCCTGATGATGCCTATAGGGTTCTGATACCCATCGGTGGTACATTCATCCACACTGAATCCCGCGAGCCGTTCCAGAAACAGCCGGGATCGCCGCCGTTCCTTGAACGTGGGTGACGGAACCTGCCCCAGGAGGACGATATTGGTAATAATAACCTCTTTAATGGACGCAAGGATGTCGACATATTCGGTCAGTTTATCCAAATAGTGCTGCATCGATTGTTTCCGCCTTGGTTATTAAGCACCCCGTCTCATTAGAAAAAAATAAAGCGTTCATCTTCCGACATCCAAGACACCATAGAATATGGTCAGGTCTCTGCTATCGGTGGCTGTAATAGTGGATAACAGCGTCGGTCAGTCCCCGGATAGTGTAGGACTCAGCTATCACATGAGCTTGAAAACCAAGGGATTGAGCGGTTTCAGCCGTAATCGGGCCGATGCACGCGATGGTCACGGGGTCAAACAGGTTTTCAAAATCTTCTTCAGGAATCAGCTGTTTAAAATTTTTAACCGTTGACGAACTCGTAAATGTGATGCAGTCGATTTGTCGGTTCTCGAGACCGGATAACAACTTCGCTTTGTTCTCATCCGAAGGTGTTGTCACGTATGCCGTTACCTCATGGACAATGGCACCCATTTTCGTCAATTCTCTTGGAAGAATCAGCCGCGCCTCTTTTGCCCGCGGCAACAATATTTTTTTTCCGTCGATATCCTGTTTTTTAAACGCTTCAATAACCGATTCCGCGCGATAAGACTCCGGAACAATATCACAGGACAATCCAAAATCAGCCAACCGCTCAGCCGTTGCAGGTCCAATGGCCGCAAGCCGGATATGGCCCAACTGCCGGACATCTCTCCCTAAACTGAACAGCCTGTCAAAAAAGAAACCAACACCATTAACGCTGGTAAATATCAACCATTCGTAGGTCGAAATGCTTCGAACCGCGTCATCTAAAGCATCCGGGTCATCCGAAGGTGCAATGCGTATCGTCGGACATTCAAGGCAATCAGCTCCGGCTTCGGAAAGAAGCTTCAGCAAATCGCTGGCTTGTTCACGTGATCGGGTAACAACGATGCGCCTTCCCATCAGGGGTCGATTTTCAAACCATTTCATGGTCTCCCGCAGCGAGACAACCTGGCCGATGACGATAATCGCCGGCGCTCGCATGCCGGCTTTTTCAGCTTTCGCCACAATGTCATGGAGCGTTCCGCTAAGGGTAATCTGCCGGGGAGTCGTCCCCCATCGCACGAGTGCAATCGGCGTATCTTCCGGCTTGCCGTGATGCATCAGCTGATCAACGATATGCTTGAGGTTTTTAACACCCATGAAAAAGACCAGGGTCCCGATTCCTGTTGCCAAGGCATGCCAATCAATGCTGGAATCCCCTTTTTCAGGATCTTCATGCCCTGTGACAAATGCGAGCGTTGAGGTATATTTTCGGTGCGTCAATGGAATGCCCGCATAGGCGGGAGCCGCAACAGCCGCGGTTACGCCCGGCACCACCTCAAAGGGAACACCGGCCTCAATTAAAACCTCGATCTCTTCTCCCCCCCTTCCGAAGATAAACGGGTCTCCCCCTTTGAGCCGGGTAACCGTTAAACCCTTTTGGGCTTTTTGGACCAGAAGCCGGTTGATTTCCTGCTGCGGCAAGGTATGATGCCCGCCCTTTTTTCCCACATAAATCCGTTCTGCGTCTTTTCGCGCATGGGACAAAAGGGATGCAGCTGCAAGATAATCGTAAACCAGCACATCCGCTGCTTCGATGCACGCTTTTCCCTTCAGCGTCAGAAGTCCCGGATCGCCTGGACCGGCGCCGACCAAGTAAACTTTTCCGATTCCGTCTTTCATGGACTTTCGAGCTCAAGCCTTTCCAGGATGTCACCTGCACCCATTTCCAATAATTTTTCCGCCAGTCGAATCCCCACATCTTCCGTCGACCCCTTGGAACCAGCCATCTGTTCACGAATCAGCGTCGAGCCATCCACCGCTGCAACCAGACCGCTCAGCACATAGGTATCTGCTTCGATTTTTCCATAAACGGCAATGGGAACCTGACAACTCCCGCCAAGGCGATGCAAAAATGCCCGTTCGCCGTTGACCGCCCATCGCGTGATGGGATCATCCAACCCGCTGACGATGGCCCCGGTTCGCGTGTCTTCCTGCCGGATCTCGATGCACAACGCACCTTGACCGGCGGCCGGCAGCATGATGCTTTCATCCAGGTATTCGGTGATTCTCTCCTGCAGACCGAGGCGTTTGACGCCGGCTGCAGCAAGAACCACAGCATCCATATCACCCGCATCGAGCTTGCTCAAGCGGGTGTCCAAATTACCTCTTAAAGAGCGAATCGACACATCAGGCCGGACATGCTGAAGCTGTGCCGCACGACGCAAGCTGCTCGTTCCGATGACAGCGCCCTTCTTCAGATCTTTGAGCGTTCCGTTTTTGGAAATCAACACATCATGGGGTCTTTCGCGCTCGGGAATGGCGCCGATGCAAAGCCCGCTCGGCAAAGCTGCCGGCATGTCTTTCATGCTGTGGACCGCCAGGTCGATCCGTGCGCCAAGAAGCGCTTCCTCAATCTCTTTTACAAAAAGTCCTTTCCCGCCGACTTTGGCAAGGGGAACATCCAGAATTTTATCCCCCTTTGTTTTAATCACCAGGATTTCAACGGACATATCCGGGTGGTTGCTCTGGATGGCGGATTGAACCCAGTGTGCCTGCCAGAGGGCAAGCTTACTCCCACGGGTACCGATGGTTATAATATTTTTTTCCATCAATGGCCGCACGTTGAGCAGCTTGTTGCCGCACATCCGCTGCAGGCGGATCCGGACGCAGACGCGCTGACGGTTTCACCTCCTTTTCCTTTACTGATAAAACCGCAGGCGGACATCAATCGGCTAACCTCCACACTGTTGCATGAGGGGCATTCAGGTTTTTCAGCTCCGAACACCAGGCGCTCAAAATTCAGCCCACATTCCTTGCAGCAAAATTCATAGATCGGCATGAAACTTTCTCCCTTCGTATCTTCCGGAAATCTTACAACGCTTATCGTAACGTATCCGGCACTTATCGTAAGCACTGTCAGACAAAAGTCAATTCGATAAACAGTGATGTCTCACATGGGCCAGGCGTTCCTTAACCCGTTCCATTTCCGGCATAGCATCATATCCGAGTTGCATGGCAGCCTCAAATACACGCAGAGCTTTATCAAGCTGGTCGTTTCCGGCATATACGCACCCCAGCCGGTATTGGAACAGTCCGTTTTCAGGCGCCATTTCCACACTCTTTTCACAAAACAGGGTTGATATTTCAGGATTTTCACCTTTTTCATTATACAATGCCCCCAGGGCCGACAGCGCAGCGGCGTCATTCGGGTTCTTTTTTACAGCTGTTTCATAGTGCGCCATCGCCTGATCTTTTTTACCCAATGCTTGACAACATTCTGCCAGATGAAAGTAGGTTATTCCGGAATCCGGGCTGATGGTCACGGCTGACCGCAGAGAGGATTCTCCTTTGGCAGGATCACCCATCTTGAAGTATAATTTGCCGATTTGAAACGTGACTTCAAACACCTTCTCGCCGGCTGCATCCGCTTTGAGAAAGTGTTCCATGGCCCTATCATTCCGGTTCAGCAGCGTATGGACATATCCTGCATTGTAATGGGCCATAACATGGTCGTCATCCACTGTAATGGCTGATTCAAATGAATCGAGCGCTTCCTGCAAAAATCCCTGGACGCCGTAACAAACCCCCAGGCTGTTGTGCACATTCACGTTTTCAGCATCCAGTTTCAAGGCTGTTTGAAATTCCTTGACCGCAGTGGAAACATCCCCCTTTTGGTAATACGCATCTCCGCTGATGTTCAGGCTCACGGCATCAAACAGCACCTTGCTGTTTGGACCTAAAAAGGCTGCATGCGCGAGGGCCTTTCGGGCATTGTTCATAATGTCTTGTCTGGCATAATCGATCATGGGGAACACAGCCACCCCGATGGAAACCGTTTGGTTCTTTTGTCGCAGCATCTTTTCCTGAATGCGCTGTGCCAGTTCCATACAGTGGGTCTCGTCGAGGCCCGTAAAAAAACATCCTATGGTTTCGGCTTCCAGTTGTCCCCATAATCCGTTTTTTTGCCCGCACATACTGTCGAGGATATCGCTCATTTCAAAAAGAAGCGCCGATGGTTCATCAGCATGTTCATCCAATCCCGGCGGGCCTGCCATGTCCGGTTTGATCACCATCGCACCGAAGGACGGCGCCATTTCCAACCAATCCATGGCATGTTGAATAAACGCATCTCCGGCTTCACCCCGTGGAAACGTCCGGGCCTTGTCCGGGGAATCCAAGGGTACCGCAGCTTGCGTTTCCTGCGCGATTTTTCCTTTTTCCGACCGGTTCAGCAAGAAATGCTGGATTGTATCCCGGCCTGAAAAAAGACGTGGAAAGCTATCTTTGAAGTGACGCTTCATGCTCCCCCTATTCCAAATACTGAACGATCATCTAAATAAAAGTTTCATTGAAATTGTTTAATCTTTATATGTTCCTATATTTTCTAGCAGACGTTCGAAAACCCCGGCGACACTGTCAAATTCGCTGGTCTGTATTGTCCGGACATCCATCATGTAAACGTCATCTTCAATTCTGCCGATAACCGGTGGATCGCCTTCCCGTAAAAGACGATCCAGGGTATTGGCGGACATTGCTTTGACGTTAATCCCCACGCATTTGCTCGGAAGGTTCAATAGGGGCAGGGATCCGCCGCCCACCCGGGAAAACGAATCGAACTGCTTCACCGTCATCCGCGTCTTATTCAAATCCTTTAAACGACTTTCGAGCATAGCGGCCTTTTTTTCTATATGTTCTATCGGCATCAGCATCATCTTCAATGTGGGGATGGATGCCGTCGCGGCCGCCTCATCCCGGTAAAGCTTCAGGGTGCTTTCCAAGGCGGACAACGTCAACTTATCGATCCGCAATGCCCGTGTTAAGGGGTTTTGTTTGATTTTATCGATCACGGTTTTTGAGCCGGTAATGATGCCGGCCTGCGGTCCACCCAGCAGTTTGTCGCCGCTGAAGCTGACAATATCCACTCCTGAATGGATCGATTCCTGAACCGTCGGCTCCTTGACAAGACCGTATTTGGAAAAATCCACAAACGTCCCGCTGCCGAGATCCTCCATGACCGGCAATCGATATTTTTCGCCCAATGCCACCAATTCATCCAAAGCAACACTGGCCGTAAAGCCCACCACGCTGTAATTACTGGTATGAACTTTTAGCAACAACCCGGTTTCGTTATCAATTGCTTCCTCGTAATCCTTTAAATGCGTTCGGTTCGTAGTTCCCACCTCTTTTAAAAGCGCACCGCTCTTTGCCATGACATCAGGAATCCGGAAAGAACCGCCGATCTCTACCAGCTCTCCCCGGGAGACAATCACATGCTTACTCCTGGCAAGAGTCTCCAGACAGAGTAAAACCGCACCCGCATTATTATTGACCACCATTGCCGCCTCAGCGCCACTGATCTCACAGATAATATCCTCCACATGACTGTACCGGGAACCCCGTTTTCCGGAAATCAGATTAAACTCAAGATTCGAATATCCGCCGCCGATGATTTGCAGATTGTTCAGGGCTTGCTCTGCGAGTATGGACCGGCCGAGATTCGTATGAACGATCACGCCCGTGGCGTTTACAAGCGGCTTGACGTTGGGCGACATGGCGGCCGAGGCCTGTTTTTTAACCATTTCCAAAATGCCGGTTTCAGATAATGCGCTGCCGGGTACCTCTTTATCCTTATCGAGAATATCGGATCTGAGGCCATCGATGACTGTTCGTATCGAAGCGACTTGAACCGACCGCGGCATGCCCTTGAAAAAGGGAACCGCTTTTATCCGCTCCAGCATGCGGTCAATGCCCGGAAGCGATCTTAACATTTCCGTTCTGCTGTTTTTCTTTTCCATGAAGTTCTCCGGCATTCCCTTGTCTTATCAATGGCTAACCAAGGGGTCCAAGGGTTCAAGTAAAAAATCAAAGATGATCCTAAACTTTAATTTCTTACAATCCAACGCCCTAAATTTCAACATAATTCTTTTCGGATGAGGCGACGGCTTTCGCGAACATGCCGTCCTTCAAGCAAGGTAATATTTCTCTTTATTAATATACCCTTATGGGTTATCCTGATTCCAGGAATAAAGAAGAGGATGAAAATCACCATGATGCATATGCTCATCACCGGAGGCTGTGGGTTTATCGGCGCCAACTTTATTCGGTATCTGTTATCGAAAGAAACATTTACCGGCCGGATCATCAATGTAGACAAATTGACCTATGCCGGGAACCTTGAAAATCTCGCGGGAATTGCAGATCAATTTCCCGAACGATATATATTTGTTCAGGCGGATATCTGTGATGCCGATGCAATGGGTTCCGTCTTTGACAGATACGGCATCGATTCCGTATGCCATTTTGCCGCGGAATCGCATGTAGACAGATCCATCGTGGAACCGGATGCCTTTATTCGAACCAACATTACCGGAACATTCAACCTGCTGGAACAGGCAAGATTGCGCAAGCGCAACATGGTTCTTTTTCATCATGTCAGTACGGATGAAGTTTTCGGTTCCTTGGAACACGACGGCTTCTTCACCGAATCAACACCCTATGACCCCAGCAGCCCCTATTCAGCCTCCAAAGCCGCCTCGGACCACCTGGTTCGCGCATATCACAGGACATACGGCATACCCGCTACCATTTCAAACTGTTCAAACAACTACGGCCCCTATCAGTTCCCGGAAAAATTGATCCCCCTCATGATCCTGAATGCATTGGCCGGAAAATCGCTTCCTGTTTACGGTAAAGGCCTTAATGTCAGAGACTGGCTGTACGTCGAGGACCATTGCCGGGCTGTCTGGACCATCATGCAGCAGGGCAGCCCCGGTGAAACCTATAATATCGGCGGGCGATGCGAAATGAAAAATATCGAACTGGTTGAAAAATTGTGCGATATACTGGATGAAATGGCACCGGGGAACAGCGGACGTCCCCGCAGGCATCTCATCCAATTTGTGAAAGACCGACCCGGTCATGACCTCCGGTATGCCATCGATTTCAGCAAACTCAAGCAGGAGCTGTCATGGGAGCCCCTGGAATCTTTTGAGACAGGGATCCGCAAAACCATTCGATGGTATCTGGACAACACCACCTGGATCCAACGCATTCAGAGCGGGGAATACAGGGAATGGATGGAACGGCAATACGAATGAAGCAGTCCAAGGACTATCTCATATTTCCGCTGGATGTACCGACGCTTCATGAAGCCATGCGTTATGTCCAAATCCTTAGCGGTTGCGTGGGTCTCTTCAAAATCGGTCTGGAGCTGTTTACCAGGGAGGGGCCGGAAATTGTCCGGCAAATTAAAAACGCCGCCGACGGAACCGGGATATTTTTAGACCTGAAGCTTCATGACATTCCTGAAACGGTGCGCCGTACCATGGCGATTATCGCCGACCTGGGTGTCACATTCACGACGGTTCACTGCAGTGATTCAAAAGCCATGCTCACGGCCGCTTCAGAAGGGGCTGGAGGAAAAACGGGCATTCTCGGGGTTACGGTCCTGACGAGCGTCAGCGCAAATGACCTTCGGACGGCAGGCTATGCTGAAACCTTTGCCGGCGACATCACCCAGCTGGTATTGAAGCGCGCGCGCATGGCAAAGGACGCGCAATTTTCAGGCGTCATATGCTCCGGGCTCGAAGCCGGTCTCATCAAGAAATATGTGGGCCAAGATTTTTTAGCGGTAACACCCGGTATCCGGCCCGCATGGGAACTGACGGGTGCGCATGATCAAAAACGCGTGCTGACCCCGGCCCAGGCAATTTTAAACGGCTCGGACTACCTCGTCATCGGCCGTCCCATTCGGGATGCAAAGGACCCGGCGGCAGCCGCCCTGAAAGTTGTAGAGGAAATAGAATCCGCACTCGCTGACCTATCCTGATCTTTCGCCGCACTCGGCACAGGAGGTTGAGTGGCAAACAAAGAAGCATTGAATTTGAAATGCATAAAATTCATTTACTCGCCAGCCAGAGGCCATGATATCTGTATCGGGAATGATGCTGGCTTGACCGGGGATACTGTCAAGCGATCATGTCAAGCTATATGGTGCTTTTCAGTCAGCATTTTGTTACGTATTATCTCAATATATCACCCCCCTATGAATTGAATGCCGGTAAAATCGTTTTTTGCATCAACGAAAGAAATAATTGTATATTGGAGCTGTACCCCACTATTGGGAGGCTCTTTAAATGTACAGATATTTATCGACTTAAAAAGATCTTCAATCGAGTGGCCTGCCGGACCTGTTGAGGTTTGCAAAATTAACCTCGTACCCCACCGGCAGTGGGTGTTCAGCATTCCCAACAAGATCACCGACGTTGTCATTGGAAACATGATGAACCGGCGCCACAGTGAATTCGGGGTTTATTGCGGCGGGGCCATCTGGCCGTGTAATGAAGCGGGGCTTGAAAACCTGGCACGCTATATTATTCATGCTTCCTTTTCGCAAGAACCCCTGATCTATGTCGCGGCTCAGGATTCACACGATGGTAAAGACAAAGTGACCTATGCGTCGAAGGATGGAAATAGGTCTAAAACGTTTGATGCTCTGGATTGGCTGGCGCAACTGGTCACCCATATCCCGCACAAGAGTGAGCAAATGATTCGCTTTATGGCTACTACCCGAAAAAGTCACGGGGCTTGCGGAAGAAGGCGGGGTAATTTGCTGACATTTCGAGCAGAGCGAGAAATCTAAGTCGTAAAAATTTTAAAAACACAAGATTTCCCCCGGAGCTTATCCCGAGCATCAAGAGTCAAAATGACATTCTCGCATGAACTGATTTTTTTCGAACGAGATTGTCAGTGTTTAAGAATCGAGGTTATAAAATCGTATGCCCGCTCACAAATTAAATCCTTGTCATTATCGATTGTTGCCACATGATAGGAATTATCTAACCATAAAGATTCAATACGATTTACAGTCAGGCGGTTAGGGATAAGACGGCCGTTTGTCGGAGAAACGACATGATCCTCCCGCGATGTGATGACAAACACAGGACATTTAATCCTTGGTAAAAGATCCTGCAAAACAGATGAAAGTGCATAGGCCTCTTTTATTGAGGAGACAGGCACTTCCGAATAGGCCAATTCTTTTGAATGCGGATCTTTAATATCCGATCCGATTCCTGGAATAGTAACCGGAGCTTGGGAGTTAAAAGCAAGTGCGGCCAAAGCCGGGGTTTCCAATTGCACGGCGGCATTGATAGTAATCACGCCTTTAAAGGCATCAGGATACATGGCAGCCATGTACAAGGACAGTGTGCCACCCATTGATAACCCTGTAATAAAAATAGTGGAACAGGTTTGCCGGAGCTTATCAAGCGCCTCTATCAGGGACTGGATCCAGTCCTTAGCCGTAGATTCGGCCATATCCATCGGAGTAGTCCCGTGGCCTCTCAAAAGCGGCCCGATTACGGTATATCCGAATTTGTGGAGTTTTTCGCCGTAATACCTCATACTCTGAGGAGTGCCGGTGAATCCATGTGAGATCAATACACCGATATCATTACCTCGATAAAAGAATGGTTCCGCTCCCTCCATCATTTTTATATTTGACATGCTTTTTCTCCTCTTATTATCGTTTTTTCATTCCTTCAACCATGGCCGCGATTGCGATAATCACTCCCTGCATCATTAGCTTCCCTGATTCGCCAAATCCAAAACTCGTTAAAAAGTTAAATAAAAACGTCAACATAAATGCACCAACGGTCGGGCCTAATATTCGATTCCTGCCGCCCCCGAAGTTGACACCGCCTAAAATAACTGCCGCAATCGAGTTCAACACCAGGTCCTGCCCGATTCCGGTATCCGTACCGCCTTTCCCAACAAAACCCGCAAGGAGCAAACCGCCTATTGCCGCAGTGAATCCGGAAAGAACGTGGGTTATAAATATAACCCTCAAATGTGGGATACCTGAAATCGCCGCCGCATGCGGATTTGCCCCCACAGCATCAACGTATCGGCCAAATACGGTCCACCGGAGTGCCAAGGCGATCGGTATCACAAAACCGATCCAGATCATCGGAGCAATGGGTATCCCGTTGATCCGGCCCGATCCGAAATAACGGATAAGCGAAGGCACATCACCCGGAGGAGTGTATCGCGCCAAGGCAACCACCATGCCCACAAAAACAATGGACATGGCCAGCGTAATGATCACGGCCGACCCTCGGAATCTGGTGATCAAAATCCCGTTGATCGCGCCAACCATTAATCCGAGCATGACGCAGGCCATGATGATCACATAATCCGGACAGTCGCTAAGATAGGCGCTGCTTGCAATATAATTTGCGGCCAGGATAATACCGCCGATGGAAAGATCGATAGAGCGGCATCTAATGACGATTGATTGTCCGAGCACCAGCATTCCAAGTGGAGCCGCCTGCCTCAGGATGACCAGAAAAAAAGCCTGCGAGAGCAATATTGGTCTGAAGATCCAGGCCGCTATGAGCAGGAAAGCAGTACCCAGATAAGCCGGCGACAGATCCGAAGCCGCAGCAAACAAACGCTTTAACGCAATATATGGGGATTGTGAAATAGCCGTATTCATCTTTATCAATCCAAGCGCTTGCGTAAAAATGTGAAGTTATTTTTGCGCGAGCCCTAAAGCCCCACTGTCTTTCGACGCTGGGCACAGATGGCCACAATCAAAAGCAATCCCTTGGCCGAGGATTGTAAAAACGGGGAAATACCCAACAAATTCATCCCATTGCTGATAAGGCCCAGGCTTAAGGCGCCGACAATCGCGCTTGCCACGCCGCCAACCCCCCCGGAGAGCTGAGTACCCCCCAGTGCGATGGCCGTTATCGAATCAAGCCCGAACGAGGCCCCTATTTTCGGGTCACCCGAGGCAATCCGCGCCGCCAGATACAATCCGGCGATAACCGCAAGCATACTACACAACACATAGGCGGATACCGTAACACGCTTTACCGCGACACCGTTTAAACGCGCACTGACCGCGTTGCCGCCTACGGCGTAGAGATGAAGACCAAATCGTGAACAATTCAATAGCATGGAAAAGGCCACCGCACACATAGCCGACCAGATAAGAGAATGGGGCACCCCGAGAGTATGCCCGGCCGCTATAACGGAAAAAATATCCGGAACATGACCGCCCGGGATTGCCTGCCACATTAACGTGACACCCTGCAGAAACGTCATACTGCTAAGGGTCATAATGATTGGATGGATCCTCAGCGTTGTTACCCCCCAACCGTTCATCAGGCCGACCATTATTCCAACTGCGAAGGAAAAGGGAATTGTCAGTACCAACGGGCCTCCTGTGGCAATCATACAGGTCACCAGACTGATAACAGAACCCACCGAGAGATCGAGGCCCATTACAAGTGCCACAGTCATTTGCCCTATTGCAACGATCACGAGGGCGGCTATCTGGCTACTGAGATTGGACAGATTTTCCAAGGAGGCAAATCCATGAGCCATCGTCGTTAGAATAATAATCAGGGCGACCGGTATGACCATGATGCTAAGACTGAGACCTGAACGAGAATCCGATATTTGAGTGAGTCCTCTCATGGCCGCGCTTATACTCTGTTATTCGAAATCATTTCTTTTAAGGCAAACTCCATAATCCCCTCCTCAGTGGCGGAGCTTCCGGCTACTTCAGACACAAATCTCCCCTGTCGGACAACGATAATGCGATCACAAAGACCGATTATTTCAGTCAATTCATTTGATACCATCAGAACCGCTCCGCCCGACGTGGCAAATTCTTGAAGTTGTCTATATATTTCAGCCTTGGCGCCGATATCGACACCGCGTGTCGGCTGTTCTACAAGCAATGTATCCACACCCGCCGCAAACCATCTACCCAGCATGACTTTTTGCTGATTCCCCCCGGACAGCGACCCGACAGTTTGTCGCAGGCTTTGGGCCTGAAGTCGCATGCGCGTCATAATTTCTCCCACCAGCTTTGATACGTTTGGCGCCAAACGGGTGAGTGATAGATTTTTCAAACATCCCAGGGCCACATTTTCATGTACCGACAGCTCTAAGAAAAGGCCCTCGGTCTTTCTGTCTTCAGGTATAAACCCGATATCCATCCTAAGACATGAAACCACACCATTTTCAGGTGTTAATCGCACCGAGTTCCCGTCTTTTGAAATTTTAGTGATATTACTTTTTTCAGGTCTGATAACACCAATTATGCCGCGGAGGATCTCTCTCTGGCCCTGACCCTCAAGCCCATAGAGACCGAGTATCTCACCTCGATGTAATTGTAGTCGCACTTCGGGGGATTCCGGTAGCAGGACCAGAGAATGCAGGTCCAGCGCCATAGATTCTGTAGGCTGTCCGCGCGGAGGGAAAAGGTCCTGCATGGGTCGACCCACCATGAGCGTAACCAGTTTATCCTCGTCTAAAGACGCCCGGGGAACCGTGGCCACATGCTTCCCGTCCTTTAACACGGTTACGGAATCACAGAATCTAAATATCTCCTCCAGCCGATGGCTGATATAGAAGATGGTTTTCCCTGCTGTTCGCAACTCATTAATGAGTTTCTCCAGCCTGTCTACTTCGGTCTTATTCAAGGCCGCAGTTGGCTCGTCGAAGAAAAAAATTCTCGCATCAGCTGAAATGCCCCTCGCGATTTGAACCAATTGCTGCTCACTGACCGAAAGACGCCCCGCCAGCCAATCCGGTTTCACCTTCACGCCGATTCGGTCCAGCGTCGCTTCGGCTTGGCGAATCATGGCTTGGCGCGACAGCAAACCGCGTCTCATAGGTTCGCGTCCCAGGTACATATTTTCGGCGACGGTCAGGTTAGGCAGGAGCGTAAATTCTT
Source organism: uncultured Desulfobacterales bacterium (assembly GCA_964435695.1). Taxonomy (GTDB): domain Bacteria; phylum Desulfobacterota; class Desulfobacteria; order Desulfobacterales; family B30-G6; genus CAYTAQ01. The sequence goes on from CAYTAQ010000040.1 coordinate 27,349, forward strand.
GAAAGACGGCGGATACGCCAGAATTGAGAGCGTCCCGTGTACTGGCAAACCTTACTTGTTGCCCGTGAATAAAAAGTTTGCCCACATCCGGTTTCTCGACACCGGACAGGATTTTCATAAGTGTTGATTTGCCGGCACCGTTTTCACCCGTGATAGCGTGAACCGTACCGGCAAACCCAACGATACTTACATTGTCGAGGGCCTTTGTCGAACCGAATGCCTTTGATACATTCCGCGCAACAACCGTCTCCGGTTGATCATAGGAGATCTCTTTATCTATGGTCTGCGAGCTCAATAGGGCACCGGACCTGGCGGGGTCTCCTCTGTTGAAACGGACAGAAATAAGGGGGCGATTTTTAAAAAACTATTTCTTTCCATATAGCTCTTGTAGTTTACTCTCAGGGAGCCCCGAAGGAACCCAGAAATTGTCATTTAAATCAGGTCGATAATACTGATCGCGATTCTGTTCCGTAATGGGAGGAAGGACCGAGACATAGTCCTTATATAATTCTTTCCCCTCTAATAATGCTAAAGCCGCCCGGACCTGTGCCTCACCGACAGTGGCAGGATAGACCGGCACAATCGCTTTAGCACCCGATTCCTTCCAGACCCGGAGGAAACCGTTATTCCCTTCCCCGGTCATGGGAACCAATGGTTTCTTAAA
>CAYTAQ010000041.1:0-27857 GCA_964435695.1 uncultured Desulfobacterales bacterium
GGTTTGAATGGATGAAAAGGATTCAGCAATATCCGGATGAAGATATTGGCCCCCTGAAAGGATCTTTCATATTGGATTGGACACAAAGGATGAGCGCAGGAGTCTATTTCGCTAATGAAAACAGGCGGAATGACGACGAGGGTGCCATTTGGATTTGTGACATTGATGCAATGGGAGCTATAGTACATCAAGAAATGGCTGTGGGAGCTATTCTTGAAAAGATGTATGAAGCCATAAAGAACGATCGGTCTACCGGACTTCCCCTTGTGTTTTGCCCGAAGGAACAGATAGCTTGTGAGAGAGCACGAAATCAAGACGCAATTTACATTGCTCAAATGGATTTAAGATGCGACTTGGCAGAAACATGGTCCAATTTCGAACGTGAAAAAAGATTGAGTGAGAGGACGTTTTTGAAAGTGGTCTTTCCAAAGGGATCTAAAGAGCAATGTAACCGTTGGCTTGAAAAAAAAGGAATTAAACGAGATTACATTTATCCCGACCTCTGATAACAGACGACCCAACCACGCGCTGCGAGTGAGCTTGGTGTTCAACAATAATTATCCCTATCCTTGAGTTCCGATCAGCGGCCACAAGTCAACCATACCAAACATAAGCATCGGTAGAACATCAAGATGTTGTGGTCGCTTGCTGGAGGCCGAAACCTGCGATCACATTTGGAGATCACATGCTTTTTAAGGGCCAGAGACGTGGTGACAGCTCCTACATGTCACTATCCGAACATAATCTAAAACCGGCGAGAACAGGCCATCAAAGGGACATTGTGATACCATCATCAGGGAAGCTTGCCTTGAACCTGAGATATATCGTGGCTACCGCCTGAAAATTTAGCCTCTCAAAACAAGTGATACCTGGCATGTAGCAGACATAATTTTGGTAGAGTTGTTTTTTCCGGATATCACGGGTGGAATTTCATTACGGCGAATTTTTCTATTTTTGAATTTTTGTGAAAAATGGGATATCCACAAGACATAAAAGATAAAATTGCAAATTTCTTGACTCACTACTTAAAATCATGTATCAATTTTTTAATACACTTAAATCACATCTGATCTGACGTAGTAGCTCAGCATTTACCCTAACCTGATCTGATTTTCAAACTGTTTTATTTTTAAAAACGTATCATTACCTATTAATACCCAAGAAGCAATGAAGTTGATTATAATGTCCAAGAAATATAATGCCACACGTATACGGGGGGCCATTCTTGGATGTAATTAGTGAGCCTTTAAAGGGGGTGTCATGAAAAAGATATTTCTAATAGTTGCGTCTTTCATTTTCATCGGGAGTCAATCCAGTATATGCGAAGAACTCACTATTTTAACAGAAAATTTACCCCCGTTAAATTATATCGACAATGGCGTGTTAGTTGGTCCTTCTGTGGAGATTGTGAAAGAGATTCAGAAAAGGATAGGCTCGTCAGAGCCAATACAAGTTTTTCCATGGTCGCGGGCTTACAAAATGGCTCTGGAAGAAAAAAATGTAATATTGTTTGGGATGACGTATAGCAAGGAACGCCATGATAAATTCAAATGGGTTGGACCATTGGCAACAAAAAGAGACATTCTCGTCGCAAAAAAAGGCTCCGGCATCACGATTAATACAATAGAAGATGCCAAAAAGGTAAAACAAATAGGGACACTGATAGATGATACGCGTGGACGGTTATTAGAATCTTATGGATTTTCAAATCTTGACCCTGTTTCAGATGAACAGTTAAACGCAAAAAAGCTTGAGCTCGGTAGAATAGACTTATGGGCGTATAAAATACCAGGTATGAGAACAGTATGCGATTTGGCCGGAGTGGATTATACTCAATTTGAGGAAGTCTATCATCTGCGTGAAATTGACCTTATGATCGCTTTTTCAAAAAAGACATCAGATTCAATAGTGTATGAGTGGAGAGAAGCTTTTAATGCAATGTCTGCTGACGGCACCATCCTACGAATTCAAAAAAAATGGAATATGAAGTTAGAAGATGATCCATTTCCAGAGATTGAAAACTAAGACACACTGACTATTTTTTACAGATCCTACAAATACGTTTCTGATGCACCATGCCATAAAGGATTGTACCCATGCAGAACAAGTTTTCATCGAAAAGCTCTCCAAAAGCAAGCAGCATCAGCCGACGTTTCAGTTATGCCTTAATCAGTATCATCACCCTGTTACTAATTGCTTTTACTGCGGTCGTCATTCTTTATAACCTCAATAGGATTGAATCAGAGATGCAAAAGCGTTTAGATAACGCTATGTTGTTCGCAGAAAACAGTCTCTCTACACCACTGTGGAATCTTGACTACATGCTTGTAAATAATTTTGTTGATGCCTTATTTTTAGATGAATCCATTGTTTATTTAAGAATATCTTGGAAAGATCAGATTATCACCGAGAGAGACCGCCCTGGTTTCCGGCTTAAAAATGTTAATTCAGAGTTGTCCCCAGTATTGGTTCAAGATTCTGATCTGATAGCCAAATCATCAGATATCTATTTCAAAGAAAACATCATCAGCAAAATATTAATCGTAATGTCGCGTGAAAAAGTAAAAAAGCAGGCAATTTTTCAAATTTACGGTTCGATCGCATTATTAATACTTATTATTACAGCAACTTGGATCACATCTATCTTCATTACAAGACGTTATATTTCAACTCCATTACAGAAATTACAGGCATCAGCATCTCTGATTGCACAAGGGGATTTAGAAACATTTGTGGACAAAAGCAGCAGCGATGAAATTGGAATACTGGCGCGGCATCTGGATGACATGAGAGGTGCGATCAAACAATTATTTTCAGAACTGAGTGAAAGTAAGGTAAAATTAGAGGGATACAGCCGCACGCTGGAACAAAAAGTTGAGTCGCGCACCGAGGAACTCGCCCGGTCGGTAGAAGAATTGAAAGCGTTAGGAGAAGTTAGCCAGGTGGTCAGCTCTACTCTCGATTTGGAGAAGGTGTTAACAAAAATAGTTCGCCATGCAGTACAACTTTCAAAAACTGACGCCGGGACGATTTACGAGTTTGATGAAACAGAGCAGATGTTCATGCCACGCATAAACTACGGAATGAGTGAAGGATTCATCGATGCATTACGTGGGTCTAAACTGCGAGTGGGAGACAAAACAGTCATCGGGCAAGCTGCCCAAAAAAGAGCACCGGATCAAGTTCCGGATCTCGCAACAGTACCAGAATACCCGCTTCCATCTGTTCAAAATGCGGGGTACAGAGCCCTTCTTGCCTTTCCATTGCTACGCGAAGAAAAACTAATTGGCGGATTGATCGTCCGACGCAAGGCAGCTGGCGAGTTTCCTCCCCATGTCGTTGATATGCTTCAAACCTTTGCTGCCCAATCTGTTGTCGCTATACATAATGCACGACTTTTTCGCGAAATTGAACATAAGAGTCAGGAGCTTCTGATCGCCAACAAACACAAATCCGAGTTCCTTGCAAACATGAGCCATGAGCTAAGAACACCTCTTAATGCTATTTTAGGCTATTCGGAATTGATTATTGATAAAATATACGGTGATGTTCCAGAAAAAATTCTGGAAGTTCTTGTACGCGTGGAAAAAAATGGACGACATCTTCTTAGTTTGATTAATGATGTACTCGATCTTTCTAAAATCGAAGCAGGCAGGCTGACGCTTTCTCTCAATGACTATTCGATGCAAGATATAATCCAGACGGCATTCACATCGGTTGAGGCATTGGCGTTGGAGAAGAACCTTGATTTAAAAGTAATAGTTCCCAAGCATCTTGAAAAAGGCAAGGGAGATGAGCAGCGCATAGCCCAGGTAATGCTTAATCTTCTCGGGAACGCGATTAAATTTACTGAGCAGGGAGAGGTAAAGTTGGAGGCAGCTGTTTCAAACGAATCTTTCTTAATCTCTGTATCAGATACAGGCCCCGGGCTTTCTGAAGCGGATCAAGAAAAGATTTTTAAAGAATTCCAACAGGCCGACGGATCCAGCACTAGAAAAAAGGGCGGGACCGGTCTAGGTCTTTCCATTTCTAAAAAAATCGTCGAAATGCACGGGGGGTGCATAGGCGTGGAGTCCACCCTTGGAAAGGGCTCCACGTTTTGGTTTAGATTGCCTATTCGAGTCGAAAAACAAACGGAGCAATCATGAATAAGGTAATTTTGGTCATCGAAGACCAAGAAGATAATCGGCGAATTATGCGAGATCTTCTGACAAGTGTCAATTATGAGATAATAGAGGCCGTCACGGGTGAGGAGGGAGTTCGATCGGCCGAGACACATTGTCCGGATCTCATTCTCATGGATATTCAACTACCAGATTTCGACGGATATGAAGCTACCCGGAGGATCAAGGCCATCCCTGCCCTTAGTTCAATACCGATCATTGCTGTCACCTCCTATGCACTTAGTGGGGATGATGTTAAGGCATTTGAGGCTGGTTGTGATGCATATGTATCGAAACCGTTTAGTCCGAGGGCGCTTTTAAAAAAAATTCGCGGATTTTTACAATAGATATTACCCCAAAGGAGATATATGAGAGAGCCACCACTCATTCTCATCGTGGATGATAATCCCGCGAACGTAGAAATATTTCAGATGCGCCTCTTGGCAAATGACTACGATATTATCACAGCGACAGATGGCGAGATGGGCCTAACCATGGCAAGAGAGAAACATCCCGACTTGATTCTGCTGGACATTATGATGCCAAAAATGGATGGATTAGAGGTGTGCCGACGCCTCAAGGGAGATCCTTCCTTACCATTTATGCCCATCATCCTGGTTACTGCAAAATCTGAATCAAAGGACGTCGTCGCTGGTCTCGAAGCAGGTGGTGACGAATACTTAACCAAGCCGGTAGATCATGCTGCACTTGTCGCTAGGGTTAAATCAATGCTACGGATAAAGTCGTTGCATGATACAGTACTTGAACAGTCGACCCAGCTTAAAAAGCAACTCAAGACGGCTACTAAAATACAATCTTTATTTTGGCCAGAAATTCCAGAAATAGAAGCCGGAGGACATATTTGGGCAGTATCTGTTCCTGCCACCTATGTTGGTGGTGATTTATACGATGTAATACCTCTGCCTGATGAAAGCTTACTGGCATATGTAGCTGATGTTTCGGATAAAGGTGTTCCAGCTGCTCTGATTATGGCTGCTTTATCGACTAAGATTCGCAGCGAATCACGAACCCAAAACGAAATTGACGAGCTCCTTGCATCTATAAATAACAGTCTGTACAATCTGATATCCGAAGAAGGTTTTTTTGCTTCAATTATTCTTGTGAAATACTGGCCTGTCAGTGGGAAAATGCAATTAGCGTTGGGTGGTCATTTACAGCCTTTGTGGATTGTTGAAGAAGGTATTGGGAACATACCTCACCTGAATGGTATTTCGTTGGGTATAATGCCGAATGCTCATTTTGAGAAAAAGGAGATTACGCTTTCTCCTGGAGAATCGGTTCTTCTTTTCACAGATGGTCTTATCGAAGCAGAAAATGAAGGAAAGGAACTATTCGGTAATGAACGATTGGTTCGATATATAAAAGAAAAAAAAGGGACACATATAGGCAAAGGACTTTTGGATGAAATCAGAAAATGGCGTGGAAATGCTAATGTAAATGATGACTTAACACTGCTTGAGATATGGCGTGATCAAGTATAGATTTTGTCTAAAATTATTTCCCTTGAGCAAATACTATTTTTGCTCCTTCAATTCCTTATTTTTCATATATCGCTCAGATATCACTTGAGAATTATGCAATCCGAAACCTGCACTCTCTTACGTATACCATCGCCCCGTAAACCGGTGATGACTGGCATGTACATGCAACGGAAAATATTTTAGCGCTGTTGTGTTTTTAGGTTATCATAGGGGCAGATCGTTTTTGACCGATTTTTCATTTTTTGCATTTTCGTTGGGAATACGATATCTGTATGGTAAATTGAGTGGCGATTGGTTGTGATCTCATTTATGGATCACATGGTTTCTAACGTCTGGCAATTGCAGCATATTCTCAATAGATCTGTATGCCGTGATATCTTGTTTTCTGTCGTGATATCTTTTATCAAATCTAAAATTGGCATTCCTTAATTTTCATCAATTTCTAAATTTGACAAAAACATCAATTTTTCATAGTTTTAAACGTTATCCGTTCTTTCCTTTTTTTATATAATCAAATTGCAAATTGGAGGGCAAAAAATGAAATGCCCAAAGTGACAGTTTGATAATCGTGAAGAGGCTAATGAATAATGATTTGCCCACATCTATTGAGACTTATGAAAAAGCAATTCAAGTAGGAGTAGAACCTTTTTATGTAGAGTTTATTAGGATGAATCTTGCATTAGTATATATCATGAATGGCCAAATCACCGAGGCTGCAAATGCCATAGAGTCTGTTGTAGCATTCAGCGAAGATTCAGGCGCATGGTGTGCTGGAATTCCTGCTCAGGCCTTTTCCGGTGCGATTCTGATTGCAAATGGGCAAATGGGCATTGGATTAACAAGATTAAAAGACGGTAAACAGAAATTGTTTACAAGCGGGAATATGTTCTATTACTTGCAATGCGAGTATATCCTTGCAAAGGTATTCTCACAGATCGCCGAGGGAGTGGAGCCAATTAGTTTATCAAAAATAGCTAAAAATATTGGATTTATTGCAAAAAATGTCCCTTTTGCCAGCAAGAAAGCTGAAGGACATTTTAAAAAAGTAATTAAGGTCGCGGAAGAAATGGGGGCCAAGGTCATTATGGGGAGTGCATATTTAGATTTAGGCCTCTTATACAAGGCCAAGAAGAGAAAGAACCTGGCAATTCAATTCATATCCGATGCTGTGAAGATCTTTGAACAATGTGAAGCTGATATACTCCTAAAACAGGCCAATGAGGCCCTTGAGTCTTTACAATAAAAGCTTTTTGGTCATTTTATAAAATCAATATCCTGTGATTTAGGATGGATAAAGTCTCGAAAGTGTGGATGCCATGTGTGTCTGTAATAAATGATCACTTTCGATATTGCATGTACTTCCTATATACCATCGCTGGGTAAACCGGTGATACCTGGCATGTACACGCAACGGAAAAAATTTTAACGTTGTTGTGTTTTTAGGGTATCATAGGGGCAAGTCGGATTTAACGAATTTCCATTTTTTTGCATTTTTATGAAAAATGGGATATCTGTATGGGTGAACATATGGCTTTCAGTTGTGATCTCATTTATGGATCACGTGTTCTTTAACATCCGGTAATTGCATCATATTCTCAATGTATCTGCATTTTATAGATTTTGGGTAAACCACAAAATGTGGGATTCTCCATAATCTCTAACGATAGGACACCAAAAATAGGATGTAGGGCAACTTGTGACTGTTTCCACCGAAGGAACTGAAAGTACGAACCGTAAAAAACTGAAAAATAAAGATCCCCACGCCAAGGTCAACGCGCGTCTCATGCAGCTGTCGCTAGGCGCTCTGGGTGTTGTCTTCGGGGATATTGCCACTAGTCCGATATACGCCATTCGGGAGTGTTTCCATGGTGAATACGGCATCGCTGTAAACCATACAAATGTGCTGGGAATTCTATCTCTGATGTTCTGGGCGCTGGTAATGATCGTAGGTTTGAAATACTTGGTATTCCTTTTTCAGGCGGATAACCACGGGGAAGGCGGTGAAATTGCCCTGACCGCCCTGATTCTTGGACAAAGTGTACCTTCTCAAAGCCGGCGGGGGCTGGGTGTCGTTACCCTGGGCCTATTTGCGGCGTGCCTCCTTTATGGGGACGGGATGATCACCCCGGCCATTTCCGTTTTGAGCGCCGTAGAAGGCATCGGTATTATTACCCCTGTATTTAACCCGTATGTGATCCCCCTGACGATTATTATTCTCTGCGGCCTGTTTCTGATCCAACGTCACGGTACAGCGCGAATCGGTGGCCTTTTCGGACCGGTGGTTCTGATTTGGCTGTGCTTTCTGGCAATAACAGGGGCAGTGCAGATAGCACGTACCCCGCAGGTGCTATCGGCGATTTTCCCATGGCATGCTATCCGGTTTCTGGTTTTCAACAAACTGCACGGATTTGTTGTTTTGGGAGCGGTTTTTTTAGTGGTTACAGGGACCGAAGCGTTATATGCGGATATGGGGCACTTCGGCACCCGGCCGATTCGCTTGACCTGGTTCGCCCTGGTTTTTCCTGCTCTGGTTCTGAATTATTTCGGTCAAGGGGCTCTGTTATTGGTCCGTCCCGAAGCAGCCCATCATCCGTTCTATGCCATGGTGCCTTCATGGGCCGTGGTTCCGACGGTGTTTCTGACCACCCTTGCCACCATTATCGCTTCACAGGCCGTCATCAGCGCCGCCTTTTCCCTCACCCGGCAGGCAGTACAGTTGGGGTATCTGCCGCGTATGAACATCCGGCACACCTCCGCAACTCAAATCGGCCAGATATATGTGGCCCCGGTCAATTGGATGCTCATGGCCTGCACCATCGCATTGGTGATCGGTTTTCAATCATCCAGCAAGCTTGCCGCTGCATACGGGGTTGCAGTCACCTCCACGATGCTGATTAACACGATGCTGTTTTTTGTTTTGGCCCGCAAACGCTGGAACTGGCCTCTAATGTGGGCGGCACCGCTGGCTGGCCTCTTTTTCTTTGTGGATGTGCCGTTTTTTGTGGCCAATATCAGCAAAATCTTTCATGGGGCCTGGTTCCCACTGGTGATCGGTTCGGCATTTTTTACGATGATGCTCACATGGGCCAAGGGGCGCCAGATTCTGACAGACCAACTGAGCCGTATCATGCCACCGATTCATCAGTTTATTGTTGACCTGGCAAGCCAACCGCCAGCAAAAATTGAGGGGGACGCCATCTTTTTAACGGGAAATCCATACGCTGCGCCCGTAGCCCTGGCAAACAATGTCAAGCACAACAGGGTCGTACACAGCCGGACGATTTTGCTGCACTTTCGAGTGGAAAACATTCCCCGGGTTCCCAACGTCGAAAAGATCCATACCGAAAAAATAGGCGGCAGTGGATTTCATCGGCTTGAGGTCCGCTATGGATTCATGGAGTTTCTCCAGCTGGACAACGTGTTCACGCTGGCACGCGGACAGGGTTTGGACCTGGATCTGGAAACAGCGAGCTTTTACATCGGCCGTGAGAACTTGGTCATTGCAGAAGAATCTACCATGGCGCGCTGGCGTGCGAGCCTGTTTCTTTTTATGTCCCGTAACGCGACCGATGCCGCCTCGTTTTTCAATCTTCCGGCGGATCGAGTCATTGAAGTTGGTGTGAAATTGGAGATTTGACGTTTAAAGAGTCCCGAAGAAACCCCTTAAGTTTTTAAGATGCGATTAACGAGGGGGAGGGCATCGCTAAATTCATATCGCCTCAAAGCCTGAGCAAGTGTTGTTGGAATTGGAGCATACGGCTATCAGTGTTGACTCAGGATTATAAATTAAAAAGTGTGGATTGCAGTTAAAAGGCTATGCTTTTCTAATTTGTACGGCTATACAAGATATTGGGGCGATTGTATCTGGTGAAAAACTTGTGATTCCTACGTATACCATCGCCCGGTAACCCGGTGATACATATATCTTTTTCGGTCTTGATTTTGACATGGTTGTATTTTGCGGATATCATAGGGGCAAATCCATTTTAATGGATTTGCATTTAAACCTGTGTGAAGGACGCAAAAAGAGGACCAAATGAATCCAGTGATGCAATTACTCAAATCCCGCGGCTTTGCCATGAGATGACACTACGCTGTAGTAAAGAACATTCATGCCAATTTTTTCATGTCTATTACGTGGTTGGTCAGCGGCGCAAACCCGCTGATGCGGCAGGTAACTTCATCACCGTGGCTGATCGGCGTGGCGCCCGGGGTTCCTGTGGAAATCACATCTCCCGGTAGCAGCGTCATCACCTGAGAGTGAAAAGCAACCAATTCGTCCGGCGGAAAGGTCATCTGATTAACGCTGTTTTCCGCGTGTACACGGCCGTTGATCACCGTGCTCACTTTTAGTTGATACACGTCTTCGATTTCATCCGCTGTCACCAGTTGGGGGCCGAAGGAGAAAAAGGTGTCAAAACTTTTACTTACTGTCAGATAACGCGGATTTTGCCTCAATATATCTTCGGCGGTCATATCAATAATGGTCGTAAAGCCGGCCACCACGTCCAGCCAGCTTTCCTGTGAAACATTTTTACAGCATTTGCCGATAATAACGCCCAGTTCAGCTTCGGCAGTGGTTTTCTGAGACAGCGTGGGAATATGTATATCATCCCCATATCCGATGATGGATGTGGCAGGTTTCATGAAACTTGCCGGCAGACGGGTTGGCGGACGTTCGGATAGGTCTTTGGCGTGCGCGACATAGTTGAGCCCGATGCCCCAAATTTTCGGGGGGGTTCGAAAGAGGGGCGCGTATTGAATCGCATCCTTATTGACAGCTGTGTGTACCCGGGTTCCAATCGCCTCTCTGCCTTCCGCCTGATACCAGGTATTGAGGGTTTCCAGCTGCTCCTCTTTGAGCAGTGTGTCCATTTGTGCGGGCCACTCGACGCCCAGTGCTGTGTTGATTTCCGTCATCAGGACGATGTCGTTGCCGGCACAGACCGCCAGTGTTTCATTTTCGTTGATGTGAATGCTGGCAAGCCGCATGGATGGTTCCTTCCGCTAAATTTGGTTGTGAAAGGGGTTCAATCGGATGATATTTCACGTGATAGATGGAATGTCGAAAACCCATTTATCACGAAAGCACGAAAGGGTGAAAGCACGAAAAAAAATAGAAAGATTTCGTGCTTTCGTGATGGGTCTTATTTTTTCATTACTCCATCACTCCATTACTCCAGTTTAGCGGACGATACAGGATCTTACCCAGCGGGAAGCGATGGATTGAAAGCGCATCAGGTCGTGGGATGAGGTGCGGGAATCCCTGTCTTTGAAGAATTCCGGATGCAGTACTTTTTCACCCTGAAATCGCTGTAAGGCATAAAGGTGAGCGCCTTGAATGAGTTTTGCAATTCGTTCGATGATGCCGGAACTTACCAGGGGCTTGATACAGGTTGTACGAAATTCATAGGGAATATTGGATTCCATAATGATTTTAATGCTGGTCAAAATGCTTTCCGGTTTGCAGTCTATTGCTATCAGGGGGCTATAGGCAAAAGGGTCTGTTTTGATATCCATGGCGATGTAGTCGACACAACCTTCATCAATGAGCTGCTTGAGAATTTTGGGACGGCTTCCGTTGGTATCCAGCTTGATCGGATAGCCCATACCACGAATATTTCGGCAGGTAGAAGAAATATCTTTGTGAAGGGTCGGCTCTCCGCCTGAAATCACAACCCCATCCAGAAACCCCTTGCGTAGGGCGAGGAATTCATAAATGTTCTTTTCTTTCAGAGGAAAGGGCTGTTGGGCGTGTCCCTTTGCAAGTTCCGGATTGTGGCAGTAGGGGCAATCAAAATTACAGCCGGATGTGAAAAGGACACAGCAAAGCTTTCCTGGATAGTCGATTAACGAATGTTTTTGAAGACCGCCGAAAACCATATTATATAACCTTTGGGGGTGTATCTTTTCTTCCTTGTGATCGATTCCGCTTTTGATACCTAAAAATACACGAACGAAACGCGCTGCCGGATGATGCTTATGAGCAAAGCGTCTGAATTTTGGCCGGCCCCTCTTGATTCATCCGGGTTTCATTCCGAGTTCCCCGAGTGACGCCGGACTCCCGGTCCGTCGGAATGTCGATTTTGTTTTCATCGATGGTTGCATCTGATATTTTGAAAGTATGGCGCTGGTTGAATTCCGCCTGTTTGCCGTTGTTCCACTGTTTCACCGGTCTTAAATACCCCACGACGCGGGAGTAGACTTCGGTTTCCTGGCTGCATCGGTCACATTTTTCTTTGTTGCCGTTCAAATAGCCATGAGATGGACAGATACTGAAGGTGGGTGAGATTGTGAAATAGGGAAGATGGAAATTGTTTGCTATTTTCCGGATGAGACCTTTGGTCACTTCTATATCTTCTACCTGCTCACCAAGAAAAATATGCAGGACGGTTCCACCGGTATATTTTGTCTGCAGCTTGTCCTGAAGGATGAGCGTTTCAAATATATCGTCCGTATAGTTGACGGGTAGCTGCGTGGAGTTGGTGTAATAGGGCGCGGCGCCTTTTCGATAGTCGGACTCATTGGCGCAGATAATATCCGGATACTGCTTTTTATCCAGCATGGCAAGACGGTAGGAAGTGCCTTCGGCCGGGGTTGCTTCCAGATTGAAGATGTCACCGGTTTGTTCCTGAACCTCTTGAATAATGTTGCGGATATAATCCATAACCTCCAGTGCAAAAGCCTGGCCGGCCACGCTGCCGATATCTTCTTGCATGAAATTCATGCAAGCTTCGTTCATGCCGATGATGCCGATGGTGGAGAAATGGTTTTTCCAGTAAAGATTTGAACCCTGCTTGATATCCCTTAAATAAAACTTCGAGTAGGGATAGAGATTTTTGTCTGTAAAGCGTTCGAGTATTTTACGTTTGATGGAAAGGCATTCAATGGCCAGAAGAATTTTCTCTTTCAGCGAGTCATAAAATTCTTTTTCACTGTGAGACGTGAGCCCGATTCGCGGGAGGTTGATGGTGACCACGCCGATGGATCCGGTCAGCGGATTGGCACCGAAAAGCCCGCCCCCCCTTTTGAGAAGTTCCCTGTTGTCCAGACGAAGGCGGCAGCACATGGACCGGGCGTCCTCAGGAGACATGTCCGAGTTCACAAAGTTGGAGAAATAGGGTATGCCGTATTTGCCGGTCATTTTCCAGATCATTTCCAGATTCGGGTTCTGCCAGTCAAAGTCGGCGGTGATGTTGTAGGTGGGTATCGGAAACGTGAACACACGTCCTTTGGCGTCGCCTTCCATCATGATTTCCGCAAAAGCCCGGTTCAGGAGATCCATCTCTTTCTGAAAGTCGGCATAGGTTTCTTCTTGTTCCAAACCGCCGATAAGCACGGGATGGTCTTTCAGGATAGACGGCACATAAAGATCCATGGTGATGTTCGTAAAGGGCGTCTGGAAACCCACCCGGGTGGGGATATTGATATTGAATACAAATTCCTGAAGCGCCTGTTTGACGTCTTCGTATGCAAGCCTGTCATATCGGATAAACGGTGCCAGCAATGTGTCAAAATTCGAAAGCGCCTGGGCTCCGGCCGCTTCACCCTGCAATGTGTAGAAGAAGTTGACAATCTGGCCGAGCGCCGACCGCAAGTGCTTTGGGGGCGCGCTTTCCACCTTGCCCTCGACCCCTTTGAATCCCATTTTGAGCAGATCTTTGAGATCCCAGCCGACGCAATAGACCGACAGCAAGCTGAGATCATGAATGTGTATGTCGCCATTGGTATGGGCATGCCGGATTTCCGGCGGATATATGCTGTTGAGCCAGTATTCGGAGGTGACATCCGAACTGATGTAGTTGTTGAGACCCTGAAGGGAGTAACACATATTGCTGTTTTCTTTTATCTTCCAGTCCAACTTCTGGATGTAATGTTCAACCAGATCGACATTGGCTTTCGTAGCGATTTTTCTGATTTGGGCGTGCTGTTCCCGATAGAGGATATAGGCTTTGGCGGTTTTATAAAAAGGAGAATCGAGCAGCACCCGTTCCACGATATCCTGAACTTCTTCGACTTCAGGTGTGGGGCCGAGTCTCAGTTCATGTGCCAGCGTGAGTACCCGCAGGGTTAATTTTTTTGCCTCCCGTATGGAAAATTCCCCTGTGGCTTTTCCGGCTTTGGCAATTGCGGTTGTTATGTTTGATGAATCAAATTCCTGAATTCTACCATCACGTTTTTTTATCTGCTCAAACACGTGTATCCTCGCGAGAGTTTAAAGTGAGTTAAACGTTTACAGAATTTCTTATGGCCGAAGATTCCCCGCAGTTTGCTGCGAGGGCCTCAATTGGCTGTCAGATCAATGGAGTCATGGATCAGAAGATAAATGTTTCTCTACAACAATATGTTGATATCTGTCAATAGAAATATTCAAGATATTGTGCTCTTTCGTGTCGTTGCCGAAAATTTAAAGGATAACAAAGAGATATCCGCTATAAGTCGAAAAAATGCATTTCGGTAGGTATTGATCTTGACCGGAACATCGTGATATAAACTCCGAATATTGCATGAATTTGATGCGTTCAATCACGTACACGCGATAAACCAAAGGACATATGCGGCCCAATCAAAACCCATTATTCAGAAAAGCCATTGTATCATGGTATGATTCAGAAATTGCCTGCGTCGTTGTCATTATTTTTATGGTTTCGGTGCTATGTTTTGGGGGGATGGGCATATCAGCGGCCCTGGATAATCCAGCCTATCAGGAGTATGTCTGGGTACCGCTCCTTTTGATGCTCATGAGCCTTTTCGTCCTCATTTCAACCGCCGCCCGACTCGTTGGACGAAACCGCAGGCGATACGCGAAATATGATGGATGGGATTAATGCTTTTTTAAAAATTCCGCATACGACATTTCCAAGTAGCTTTCCGTATGAATAAATTGAAGCACCGGCAGCAGCTCTCCGGCGGTCATGTAACCCGGCTTATTGCCGATGAGCTCTCCTGTTTCCGAAATAAACCATGAATCCGGCAGTGGATTGATATTATATTGGGAAGCGATTTGTCGTTCATGCTCGACATCCACCTTAATCGAGATGAAGTTTTCATTCAGATAGGAAACAACCGCCGCGTCTTTAAATGTTTTTTTATCCATGGCTTGGCAGTACTGGCACCAGTTTGCATAGAAACTGATGAAGGCCTTTTTCCCCTCAGCTTTCCCCAGCTTCATTCCCTCGTCATAGGGGTACCAGCGAATGAGGTTGGCAGCGGAGGCATGCGGCGCAATGCCGATCAAGGCGACAAAGAGGATGGTTATTATCACGGTGTATAAAATAAAGTATCGCTTCATCGGTTTTATCCTGTTCCGGTTAATAAATAGAGTTTGTCGGTCAAGAGTAGAATGCCGACGATGATGAGAATGCCGCCTGCAACCGTATTAAATATGGCCATAAAACGCGTTGCCTTTTTTATGAAGATCAGCAGGTAATGAATAAATACGGATATTAAAACAAAGGGCAATGCCAGCCCTGCTGAATAAATGGCCAACAGAACAACACCCTGCCAGATCGTTTCCTTTCCCATGGCCATCGCTAGAATCGCACCCAATTGCGGGCCCGTGCAGGGGCTCCATCCGGCGGCAAATGCCATGCCGATGAAAAAGGTGCCGAACAGGGTCAAGGGCTTATTCTTTACATGGACCTTTTTTTCAAATTCGAGGAAGGGAATTCGAAAAATCCCTGTCAGATGGATGCCAAGAACGATAATTAAAATGCCCCCCGCAATACGGATGATATGACGGTAATTGTGAATCAGGCCTCCCAGATAAGAAGCCGAAGCGCCCAGAAGAACAAAAACAACGGAAAAACCGAGAATAAATGACGCTGTTGAAAAAATAACCTGTTTTCGTATCGCTGTGTTATATCCTTGGGTGAGGTCCTTAAGGGATCGACCGGTTATAAACGTAAAGTAAGCGGGTATGAGCGGCAGCACGCAAGGGGAGAAAAAGGACAGGAGCCCTGCGAGAAAAGCAGCGGAATATGAAACGGTTTCAGCAAACATAAGTCCAGCCCAATTTCAACCTATATAGCTCTTGGGGATAATGGGGCGTTGTTCTTCATTTCAAAAGACAAGAGCCAAACGCCTGCACCCAACAGCAAAAGATCCCGCGCCATATAATAATAGGTGCTTTTTTTCTCCATCACGGCAAGCGAAAAACAACCACAGGCGACATCGATACCCCGAATCAAGTTGATTATATATGCTAATATAAAGACGGCCGTGAGAATGTCAATGATCAGCAGGCCGCCTCTTACAAAGGAACCCAGGACAAGGCACGCACCGGACGTTACTTCCACCCATGGGAGGACGATGGCGAACGGCTTCACGAAAATAAAGGGAAGAATTCTATAATTATCGATAATGACGGCAAAATCTTTCGGTGAGATGATTTTGCCGATACCTGCATAGATAAAAATGATTCCCAAGATGATCTGCAGCGCGCGGATATAGATATGCATGAGGGTATGCCGAGGGCCGGATTCGGCAATCATTTAAAATCCTATTTATAGATATTATTGTTTTCGGAAAAATTTCGTATCATCATTTCCCCGAGTTCCTTCGATCGGTTGGTGGCAGCTTCTACGGCGTTGATCAAGGTCGTTCGCAGGCCGCCTTTTTCCAGCGTATGGATCCCGGCGATGGCGGTGCCGCCGGGAGAGGTCACCCGGTCTTTCAGTTGGCCGGGATGTTCCTTGGTTTCCAGTAATAGCTTTGCGGATCCCAATACCGTTTGCATGGACAGAAAAAGGGCATCCTGCCGGGAGAGCCCCATTTTGACGCCTGCATCCGCCATGGCATCCACCATAAGGAAAATGTATGCAGGACCACTGCCGCTTAAGCCGGTAATGGCGTCCATGAGGTCATTTTCCTTGATAAAAACACTTTTACCGACAGAATCGAAAATTGCCTTGGCAAGCTGAATGTCCGTATTACTGGTATTTTTTCCTGCGGCGATGGCCGTGGCGCTCTCTTTAACGAAAGCCGCGATATTCGGCATGACGCGAATAAGGCGCAGTTCCTTGTTGAGGCAGGACTCTATGGCAGCCAGCGGCACGCCGGCGGCAATGGATATGATAAGCTTGGACATGTCTAAAAATTCGGCTGTTTCCTTTAATACGGAAGCAAGAATCTGCGGCTTAACTGCAAAAACAACAATTTCCGATGATCGAATGGCTTCGATATTATTTTGGGTCGTGCCGACCTTGTATTTTGCTTTGATTCCCTCCAATTTGATCTCGCTGACGTCCGTGCAGATAATGTTTTCAGGCTGCGCAGATTGAGAGGATATCAATCCGCTCACCAAAGCTTCTCCCATATTTCCTGTACCGATAAAACATATTTTTTTATGGTTCAACATGATGTGTTCTCCATCCGTTTAATTTTAATTTCTTCTGATTTCTGACTTCTGACCTCTGCCCTCTGACCTCTGCTGTCTAAACCGGCCCATACATAATGGCTAATCTGTGAATAATCAAGATAAAATATAAGCAGGACGTCCCTCACAGGCGCATGAAATTTCTTGACTTCTTGCGCATAATGTAATTTATTCTTTTATATTTATAGGCCTTATCGATTTATTTGATTTTATTTGATTTGCATAACGAAAAATAAGAGGCTCTCTACCCTATGTATATCATTGGCTATTTCTTGATGGCTGTAGCCAAAGTACTCGATATCGTCCTCATTGCCTTAATGTGGATCGTTATTTTACGTGCGGTGCTGTCATGGGTGAACCCGGACCCGTTTAACCCGATCGTTCGATTTATTCATAATGTAACCGAGCCGGTGCTTTATCCCATCCGTAGCAAATTGCCGGTCACTTATGGTGGTTTTGATTTTTCTCCGATTTTGGTATTTGTCGTTGTGATATTTCTGCGAACGTTTTTGGTCAATAGCTTAAGCAGAATAGCATTATCTATGATATGATTTTATTCATGTTGATGCATCATCAACGTTGGGTTCAATAAGAAAAGGAGTTAACGATGGCGAAAATAGATGCTTTTTTTAA
This sequence comes from uncultured Desulfobacterales bacterium, assembly GCA_964435695.1. Lineage (GTDB taxonomy): Bacteria > Desulfobacterota > Desulfobacteria > Desulfobacterales > B30-G6 > CAYTAQ01. The sequence continues at coordinate 17,676 of CAYTAQ010000041.1, forward strand.
GTTAATGCATGAACAGGGAGCATCGGACCTTCACCTTGTTGCCGGACAATCGCCTGCCTTGAGAGTCAGAGGTGACATTGAACGGGTGAAATTTAAAGTGCTTACAAATGATGATTTGAGAGGCATGTTGTATGAAATCACACCCGAAGAAAAGATTAAGACCTTTGAAGAAACCGGAGATGTCGACTTCGGTTATGAAATTCCGGGTCTCGCACGATACCGCTCCAACTTTTTCATGCAAAAAAATGGTGTGGGCGCCGTTTTCAGAGAAATTCCCAGCACCATCATGACGGCCGAACAGCTAGGCTTGCCGCCGGTGGTTTCAAAGCTGTCCGCACTTCCCAGGGGACTTGTAGTGATTACGGGCCCGACCGGAAGCGGTAAGTCAACCACCCTTGCCGCTATTATCGACCAGGCGAATCGGGAAAGGCATGATCACATCATTACCATTGAAGACCCCATTGAATTTGTTCACACCAGCCAAAAATGTATTGTCAACCACCGGGAAGTGGGCGTCCATACAAAATCATTTACCGCCGCACTGCGCGGAGCCCTGAGAGAAGACCCCGATATCATTCTGGTGGGCGAGATGCGGGATCTGGAGACCATTTCACTTGCCATAGAGGCGGCTTCCACCGGTCATCTCGTGTTCGGTACACTGCATACCACCAGTGCTGCAAAGACTGTTGATCGAATTGTCGAGGTATTTCCAGCCAGTGAACAAGGGCAGATACGATCAACGCTGTCCGATGGTGTTCGGGCTATTATCGCACAGGTTTTATTCAAGCGGATCGATAAAAAAGGAAGATGCCCGGCGCTTGAGATTTTAATCGCCACACCGGCCGTGAGAAACCTGATTAGAGAATCCAAGTCGCACCAGCTTAGTTCCGCGATGCAGACCGGAAAGAAATATGGAATGCAGTTGCTGGATGAGGCGATTATGGATCTTTATAACAAGGGATGGATCAGTGCTGATGATGCATATCAAAAGGCAAATGACAAGGCCAAGTTCCGTCCCCTGCTGAAATCGCCGCCAACGGATTTTACGGAAGCTTAACCCAGAAATCGATCAACTTGGGTTATAGTAAAACTTTTTCAACCAGACACGAAGGATAAAAGAAAGAAACAATCTTTGTGCCCTTTGTGCCTTTGTGGTTCCGGCTTATCTGAGTTGGATAAATGAGGTAGCATTATGAGAAAACAGGAAATCGATCATATTTTAACAAGGATGCTGGATTCTCACACGAATGTCTCCGACCTAAATTTTACGGTGGGCAAACCGCTTCAGGTGGAGAGTGCCGGACAGCTGGCACCCGTTGAAATAACCCCCCCCTTAAAGGAACTGACTCCGTTTCAAACAGAAACATTTGCACTGAACCTGGTCAATCGAGATCGGCGTCTTACGGAAATGCTCGTTTCTCACGGATCGTGCGACATGTCTTACAGCCTGCCGGGCAAGGCGCGTTTCAGGGTGAATATTTTTTCCCAGCAGGGCAATTATTCGATCGTATTGAGGCAGCTTGAGTCAAAAATACCCACCATAAAGGAGATGGGGCTTCCCGAGGTTTTCTATAAGATCGCGGAAGAATTGAACGGCATTGTTTTCGTGACCGGTGCAACCGGTTCCGGAAAATCGACATCCCTTGCCGCCATCCTTGAAGTCATCAATGAAAAAAAATCCGTGCATATTGTGACCCTCGAAGATCCCATTGAATACGTGCACCCTCATAAAAAATCCACATTCAATCAGCGGGAGCTCGGCACGGACTTCGATTCCTATGCAAACGGCCTGCGGGCGGCATTAAGGCAGGCACCGAAAGTTATTTTAGTCGGTGAAATGAGGGATCGAGAAACAGTCGAAATCGGATTGAGTGCAGCAGAAACCGGGCACCTGGTTATGACGACCCTGCATACGGTTGACGCCGGGCAGACCATTAACCGTATTCTCGGCATGTTCAATATCGAAGAAGAAAATCAGGTTCGCATCCGCCTGGCGGATACGGTTCGCTGGTGCGTTGCGCAGCGCCTGGTCCCTAAGGTGGGCGGCGGAAGGGCTGCGGCATTCGAGATATTGGGATCAAATCTCAGGGTCAAAGATGCCATTCTTCAAGGAGAGTCCGAGGGAAAGACATTTTATGAGATCATGCAGGCCGGCAAACCCTTTGGCATGACGACATTTGATGATTTTTTGGTGGGATTGTATGAGCAGGGCCTCATCACCCACGAGAACGCGTTGGCCTATTCATCCAGAAAAGGTGTAACCGGAAGAGGCATCGATACGGTTAAAGCCGCGCGGGGTGAGGCCACGACAGATATTGATTCCCTGCAGATGGATCATGAGTATGATAAAGGCGTATCGTAACTACTGGTTGAACGAATTGGATCCGCAAAATCGAGTATAGAAGGAGGTTGTTTTCGCCATCATGGAAATTACCTGTGACAACTGCCAGAGCAAATTCAAAATTGCCGATGAAAAGATACCGACCGGAAAGACCGCTTCGTTTCCATGCCCTAAATGTAAAAACAGGATCACCATAAAGCCTGCGGAGGAAACCCAATCCGTTGACGAACAAACCGGAATCAATGAGGATATCGATTTCGGTTTTGAAGAGGAAGACAACGGCTACGTACCCGAATCTTCCGAGGGCGTGTTCGATTTTACGGAAGAAGAGGGGAAGATTGCACTGGTCTGCGAATCGGATGTGGTTGTCAAAGAAAAAGTGATTAAAGCCCTTGATCTTTTGGAATACCATGTCAACGAAGTGACGGACAACCGGGATGCATTGCGGCAACTGCGATACAAGATTTATGATGCGGTGGTTGTGGATGAATATTTTGGCACTAAAAATCCGGAAACCAACGGCGTATTAATCTATATCCAAAGATTGCCGATGGATATCCGCCGAAAAATTTTTGTGGCGCTCATCAGTGACAGATACCGAACCATGGACTACATGATGGCTTTCAATAAAAGCGTCAACCTGATCATCAATAAAGAGAATACGGATGATATCGAGAAGATCCTGTCGCGGAATATCCCCGAGAATGAAATGTTTTACCGCATATTCAAAGAATTGAGGAAATAGCCGGAATTTCTCATGGAAAATTCCGGCTAGAGACTTTCACTGATAATTCTTAGGCCTTCCAAGGTCAAATCAGGTTCCACGGCTTCGATTGTTTCAGAAACACCGTGGATAAGCGGCGCCAATCCACCCGTGGCAATAATCTTGGGTTTTCCCCCCATTTCCTGACTCAACTGTTTGACAAGGCCGTCTACCAGACCGGCATACCCATAAATAATGCCGGATTTCAGGCACTCAATTGTATTTTTTCCCACGACCCTTTCCGGCGGTTCGAAAATTTCCACCCGGGGCAGCTTCGATGCTTCCCGAAAAAGTGCTTCTGAGGAGATCATGATGCCGGGGCTGATGGCACCGCCGAGGTATTCCCCTTTTTCGGAGACGACGTCAAATGTTGTGGCCGTACCGAAATCGATGACGATGAGGCTGGTATGATATTTATGATATGCGGCGACGGCATTGACGATCCGATCCGCCCCTATCTCGGCGGGGTTGTGAAAGAGGATCGGCATGCGGGTATACGATTTTGCATTGACCCAATGCGGAACATGCCCGATGTATTTTCGACAGAAGGAGTCGAGTATCATAACCATGGGGGGGACTACGCATGATACGATGATTTTGCTAACATCATGGAGTTGAAATTTGCCGGCTGAAAAGAGGTTGGCAACGAGAATGTTGAATTCATCTTCCGTGGTATTTCTTTCCGTTCGAACCCGCCAGCTTTTCAGGAGTTCCTGCCGGTTATAAATTCCCAAAACCGTATTGGTATTTCCCACATCAATGACAAAAAGCATATGGTCTCCTTTATTTAATCGTAACCGTGAATATTTTTGGCTCCACATCGATGAGTGTTGTGTCAACGGGCAGCTCTATGGTAGCCCGCCGGACAAACACGCCGGGCTGAAGGCCTGCCAGGTTTATGTAAATGTTGAAGTCGTCTTTAGATATAAGTCCTGATAATGCACTGGCCGGCCCTTTCACTTGAATGGTGATGAGCGGCGGCGATATTTGAAATGCATGGGACGTATCCCTGCCCTGAACCGTAATGTCTTTGAGCGTTTTCGTGATGATCAGTTCTTCTACATCGATCTGTGCGATGATCGGAGATGATGTTGGCGCTATCTGCACATTTTCTACAAGAACCAGAGGGACCTCTTTTTTAAAAGACTCTGAAACGCCGGTCAGGTCGACGGGGAAGGTTGAAATATATTGGATGTCATCAACAAGCTGTTTGGGTCCTTTCAACAGAACCCGGTCTGGTATTGCCAAGATTTTGGCGACAATATATCCGGGCGCAGGGTTTCCTTTGCAAATAATTTTTACCGGCAATCCCTTTTCGATTTCTTCATCCAACCGGACATGGATTTGGGGCGGGTCGGTAGCAGCGATTGAAATGCCCGGGGGAAGTTTCACACAATCTTTCCGGACAGGGATGACGTGATAACCGATATCCATGCCCGCCAGATCCAGATCATATGTCAATTTCAAGGATGACAGGGTCTCGAGCAAGGAAGAGGGACCAAGGATATGGATTTCAATATGTTGAAGGGTTTCGCCCGTGCATATCATTCCCTGCTTTAGATTGAACGGAACCACAGGGATTTTGATAGTGGCTTCCTCTTCGGGCAATGCCTGCGCGGCAAACGCCAGTATGAAAACGGCAATGCCGAGAATCAACCCTCTCAGGGATATGGAAGACGTCTTATGTGTCGGAATGAAGTCTATGTTTCAATATTCTCCGTTTATTATAGCGCAAATGACTTTGATGGTCGCACAGGTTCCTGCCACATCGTGCACCCGAACGATGTCCGCGCCATTCATAACGGCTGCCGCAATAGCAGCCTGTGTACCGGTTTCCACAATGGGAAGAAGCGGATCAATATCCTTCATGTCGCGAGGCTTAACGATTTTTCGAATAAAAGCTTTTCTGGAAAGACCGATTAGAATCTGTAATCCAAGGGTTTTAAATCGATCAAGATCCTTTAGGATCATGAGGTTGTGTTGAACTGTTTTGCCGAATCCGATACCGGGATCGATGATGATTCTTGATTTGGCAACGCCTTTTGCTACGGCCGAGGTGACGGCTTTGTCCAGAAAAGAGAGAATTTCGCCAAAAAGATCGGTATACGTGGGGGAAATCTGCATATTCTTAGGGGTTCCCTTCATATGCATCAATATCAAACGGGCATCGTTTTCAGCGGCAATATGAGCGATTTCGGGATCCATTCGGAGCGCGCTGATGTCGTTGATGATGGTGGCTCCGGCGTCAACGGCATGTTGCGCCACAATCGATTTGGTGGTGTCAATGGAGATGGGCGTGGGGATTCGGAGCGCTAATTTTTCAATAATCGGAATAACGCGCCGCAACTCTTCATCCGTAGACACGCTGTCGGAAAAAGGTCGCGTAGATTCACCGCCGATATCAATGATGTCAGCACCGTCCGCCGCCATTTTTTCGGCGTGTGCCGCGGCGACTTCCGCATCAAAGAACTTGCCGCCGTCTGAAAATGAATCGGGCGTTACGTTGAGTATTCCCATAATGAGGGGCTTTTTGCCTGGCTTCAAAAATTTGCCCTCCATCTGTCACTCAGTGGCGGTTTCCGGTTCGACATCCTTATAATCGGCTTTTTCTCCAGAGGGTGATGACGGCAATTTGATTCCCGGCCGTAAGGAGAGGATCAACGCATCCAGTTCAGCCCCCATGACCGTTTCTTTTTCGAGAAGTAATTCTGCAAGCTTATGCAGGATATCGATGTTGTCATTTAAAGTGGTTTTGGCTTTTTGATAAGCGTCAGTAATAAGCTTTTTGATCTCGTCGTCAATATTTTTGGCAGTGGCCTCTGAATAATCTCTATGCTGGGCGATCTCCCGACCAAGGAATATCTGTTCTTCACCCTTTGAATAGGAAAGCGGTCCTACCACGTCGCTCATGCCCCAGGCGCGAACCATTTTTTGAGCCAGGTTGGTGGCCTGTTTGATGTCGTTGGATGCTCCGGTGCTGATGCGATTGAAGACGATCTCTTCGGCAACCCGCCCGCCGAATGCGATTGCAAGTTCGCTTTGCAGCTGGTCCTTGTACTTGAAGTCCCTTTCTTCAGGCAGGAACCATGTGACACCGGCGGCCAGCCCTCTGGGAATAATGGTAATTTTGTTGACCGTGTCTGTAAAAGGGAGAAACCGGGCCACCAGCGCATGCCCGCCTTCATGATAGGCGGTGGTTTTCCGGTCTTCTTCTTTAATGACCTTTGATTTTCTTTCAAGACCCATATAGACTTTATCTTTGGAATCCTCCAAGTCGGTCATGTCGATTTTTTCTTTGTTCCGTTTTGCAGCGAGCAATGCGGCTTCGTTTACAAGATTTTCAAGATCCGCTCCGGAGAACCCGGGCGTTCCTTTTGCCAGGATGATGGAGCTCACATCAGGCGCTATCGGGGTCTTTCTCATGTGAACTTCCAATATTTTCTGCCGGCCCCTGATGTCTGGCAGCGGAACGACCACCTGGCGGTCAAAACGGCCCGGCCTCAGCAAGGCAGGATCCAGCACATCCGGCCGGTTGGTGGCTGAAATTAGAATAACGCCTTCGTTGGATTCAAAGCCGTCCATTTCCACTAGAAGCTGGTTGAGGGTTTGTTCTCTTTCATCATGACCGCCGCCGAGCCCCGCACCCCGGTGCCGTCCGACCGCATCAATCTCATCGATAAAGATGATGCAGGGTGCGTTTTTCTTTCCTTGCGTAAAAAGATCCCTTACGCGAGAGGCACCGACGCCGACGAACATTTCAACGAAATCGGAACCGCTGATGCTGAAGAAAGGGACACCGGCTTCACCGGCAATCGCTCTTGCCAGAAGTGTTTTCCCGGTACCCGGCTGCCCCATCAACAGGACGCCCTTGGGAATTCTTCCGCCAAGACGCGTGAATTTTTTCGGCTCGCTTAGAAATTCAACAATTTCGCCCAATTCTTCTTTGGCTTCATCGATACCTGCCACATCTTCAAACGTCACCTTTGCCTGTTGATCCGATAGGAGACGCGCCCGGCTTTTCCCGAAAGACAGCGCTTTACCGCCGCCGGATTGCATTTGACGCATAAAAAATATCCACACGCCGATCAGAAGGATCATGGGAAACCACGAAATGAGCATAGACATGTACCAGGGCGATTCAGAAGGTGGTTTGGCGTTGATGGTAATACCTTTGGCTCTCAGGATATTGATCAGTTCAGGATCCTGAGGCGCGTATATTTTGAAACGGTTTCTGGTGGTGTCCGTCACAAGCAATTCCTGCCCCTGTATGACGACTTCGGCGATGCGTTCATCTTTCACCATCGAAAGGAATTCCGAATAGCTGATATTGGCTTCATGCTGGTTTTGTTGACTAAAAAGGTTATACAGCATGATCATCATGAGTGTGATGACGAGCCATAGTGCAAGGTTTTTATAAAACGGATTCAATAAAAAGACCCTCCTGTTTGGTATGGTAAAAACGTTTATATACTAAAAGACAATACTAATCATTTTTGACATTTAGGCAAGCAAAAGTTCAATTTTAAGAATATTTTGCGTTTTATCCGTTATTTTAGCGGCTTCGCCCATTCGATAGCCCGCAACCCATAAGATCTCTCCCCTGTTTACAACGATGGGAATCCGCTGTCGTTCATCTCTGGGGATTTTGTTGTTGATAAAAAATTTTTTCAATTTCTGCGATCCGTTCATTCCCAGAGGGTAAAACCGATCGCCATGCTGAAAGCTACGAACCATCAACGGCCACATTATTTTATCCATATCAAAACAAGCGATTGCCTGTCCGCCAATTGTTGAGACATTCAGATCGTCCATGCGCACAGTACTCCACCTGATTTGAAAACCGGCTTCCTGAATCAACAGCGGTTGTGGCTGGGATAGCGGATCGTATATGAGATATTGATAGAAAGGAACCGTGACTGTTTCCCTGCTTTTTTTTCGCAGACGGGCAGGGGTTTGTTTAAAAATCAGGAGGCGGTCGTTCTTTCGCTCAACCACCAGGCCGCCCGGAAGATCCGCGCGGTTTTCATCCGAATCTTTGTGGGCGATATGACAAACAGCATCAATATGCTGGTAGGTAATTTTTTTCAAATCGCCCTTTACATGCTGGATGGCTTTTCTTAAAACCCGACGCTGAAGCGCCATATGGATACCCGACAAATCGGCGATGGATATCTGAACACGGTCTGAGACTGTTTTGGCGATATCGGCAAATACGCTTTGGATCTGGCTGTTGAACCAATCTTCTTCTGCCCCTGCAATATGTGCAAACCGGTTGAGGGCGTCTGCTATTTTGGGGTTATAAAATCGGGCTAATTCCGGCAGCAGTTGGTGTCTAATTCGATTTCGAAGATAGCGAACATCGGTGTTGGATGGATCGATAAGATATGCGATATTGTTTTTTTCCAGGATGTATAAAATTTCATCGCGCCTCAAGTAAATGAGGGGACGAACAAAACGATGATCTCGAATGGGGGGTATGCCTGCAATACCGAGTGGGCCGCTGCCCCGCAAAAGGTTCATGAGGATGAGTTCAGCGTTGTCATCGGCGTGATGCCCCAGGGCAATCTTGTTGAAATGCCCTTTTTTTGCCGCTTGGTCATAGAATCGATAGCGTGCATGCCGGCCGGCCATTTCGATGGAAATTTTATTCTTTTTTTGAAAAGCGGCGACATCTCGTGTTTGTATGAAAAAAGGGAGATGCAAACGTTTGCAAAGGGCGGCCACAAACTGAGCATCCTGTTTCGATTCGGCGTCTCGAAGCCGGTGGTCCAGATGGGCCGCTCCGATGGTCAGGTCCCATTTCGGCGCAAGCCTGATAAGTATGTGAAGGAGTGCCATGGAATCGGGTCCTCCGGACACCCCTACCAGTACGGCGTCTTTTGACTGGAACATATCGTGGGCCTGGATGGCTTGTTCGACTTTACGGAATATCTGCTGTTCGTTCATGTAAATTCATTTCTATCTAAAATTTGCGGAATCTTTACGTTCTCATGATGTTATCATCTCCTCGGGCATGATATCAAGGTCGGATTTTGGGGTTTAAGGCAATGTTATGTCATGCTTTACCTTAATAAATGATTCCTGCATTAAAGCGGATAAAGCGAAAGACAAATGTAGGGGTAGGCCTTGTGCCTACCCTTTGGCCCACATGGTTGTCATGATCTTAAGGGTACCCACAAGGGGCACCCCTACAGGTAATTACCAAAACCTGAATTTAATGAAGAAAAGAATAATTTTGCCTTGATAATTATTGTATGGTGGTTATAGTGCCCATGGTTGTGCTAGGCGGGGAGCTAGCGGTGCCCTTTTCCCGAAATCCGCTTATGCGGGGCTGAATTCCCTCTGGAGGGTTTGTCATGAAGCCTTACGGTCTTTCGGACCGGACACCACGTAATAGATGCTCACGAACCTCGTCAGGTCCGGAAGGAAGCAGCGATAAGTGATGTTGTCTGTGTCGTGGATCGATTCCGGTCTAACAGGGCTGAAGTCTTCATAAAAGCACAACAGGGGGTGCACAACCGATTATCCCATATTTCACCTTATTAATATGGTTCTTCTCCCAATTAGTTGTGAGAAAGGGTCCAAGGGGTCCAGGATTCAAGTGTTTGTTTTCCAGGGATTTGATCATCGCTTTCAGCAGTTCCCGATCTCCTCTCATTATTCCGAAAGCCTCTCTCTTTCTCGATCCCTTGCTTCCGCAAAGGCGCATGGGATCAAGAGGAATTTAAATAGTTTTCACTATCTTGACATTGTTGCATCGCGTCTTATGTTTTGAAAAACAAAGGGGTTGGGGAAATAATTTTCCAATCAATCGCTGAATATCTGCCTGAAAATAATGCATGTGAAAGCTATACTAAGCCAAGAGAATTTTTTGGAGTGTGGGAAGCCGATGTCGGGAAAAAAGAAAATCGAGATTGCTGTCGGGAAGGAAACAACCGATTCCGAGATCTTGGAAACAGATACCGAAAGAAAAGCAGCAGAGGCGCCTGCGAAGAGCGCTTCCGTTGAGGAACTGGAACAAAAACTCGCTGCCGCTGAAAACGAAGCGAAAGAATCCTACGATCGATTTTTAAGGGTT
>CAYTAQ010000042.1:0-27630 GCA_964435695.1 uncultured Desulfobacterales bacterium
GGCAATCATTCAGATACCATCAAGGAACAATAGCTGAAGCTTCTGGCATAAGTCTTTAATCCCCGGTGGTGACATCTCCTACGTATACCATTGATGGGTAAACGTGTGATCACTGACATTAATCACCATATTGATTGATGTTGTGATATTCTCAGATTCGATATCTAATTGATCTTTAATATTGAAAATGACTAACTTAACAATGGTGGTAATGGAGATTTTTCAATTTTAAAAGATTGCAAATGCCCAGCTGGACTTCAATGTGGAATTTGTTGAAAAGGAGCAGACGCTACAAAGGATCTTATAAGTGCCATTGCATGAGCACTTGTTGACAATCCGGAACAGGTATCGGTTACTGAAGTTGAAGGAAGCTACTCCCTAATATTAGAGCTTAAAGTGGCTAAGAGTGATATGGGAAAGGTAATTGGCAAGCATGGTAAGACAGCCGGAGCCATCCGCACGATATTAAGTGCGGTATCCGGAAAAGCAAAAAAACGTGCCGTTCTTGAGATCTTAGAATGATGTTTCCTTTAACTATAAAATGGAAGGAACTCTTCTTGCCTAAAAAGATTCTTATTGTAGATGATGAACCGAGTATTTTGGTAGCCATTCAGTTTCTGATGGAGCAGCAGGGCTACAATGTCATGACAGCAGAAAGAGGTGAGTTTGCCTTGGATTCGATTTACCAATACAAACCGGATCTTGTATTGCTGGACATCATGCTTCCCGGAATTGACGGTTATGAAGTTTGCGAAATTGTTCGATTAAATCCCGAATACCGATACACCAAAATAATTTTTTTGACAGCCAAAAGCAGTGAAGTTGACATCGCCAAAGGTTTAGCACTTGGTGGGGACGCTTATATCACCAAACCTTTTTTGAATGATGAACTTGTCGCTAAGGTTAAAGAGGTTTTGGAGATAAATCATGAAGAGGATCGCGAATAAATCTTGGTAGCATAGCACTTCTGATTTTTTTGTGGATTATCAATGATGACTTACCTATAAATTCATATGCTCTAAATATCAATTTCCCGTTCAACTTGACAATTTATAATTATACCTTAGTTTTATGATATACCACATTGTGGTTATTGTGTATCATTAATAAATAGCCACAATTGAATCATAATTTTATGATATTTTATGCTATTATTTGATGACAAAGTTTGGGGAGGATCAAAATGATTATACATCAGAGAGAAATCAGTTATACAGAAAATTATGCGGAGTTTTTCGGGGCGCTTGTTAAAGCAAAGGAACATATGGAAAAAAAATTTCCTGAGGTTTCGGTGGAGCTCATGTACAATTTGGCAGGGCCGAGAGGCCTGGCAACTATTCAGACTAGGTATCCTTCGCTGGCCGATTACGAGCGAATCGATGCTGAGGTGGACAAAGACGAGGAGTATACAAAGCTACTCGATTCCCTCATTGGCGCCACTGGTGACTTGCCCGTAGATCAGTTCTATCGCGTAATTTAAAGCCAGTTGCTGCATTTGCAGCCGTCGCATTACGTAACGATCTTGCGATCTGGCACCTTTCGTCTGGTATGATGACGATAGGAACAATTCTGCTTACAGGTATTGGCCGTCAGACTGGAGACGGTATTGGTAAGCGTTGGCAGACGAATATTTAGATACAGGTAATCACGCAGTTCATGTTTGAATGTAGTTGATAGCCAAGTGCAATAATTGAGAAAAAAATAAGCGTGGCATTAGAAAATTAGCCACGCTTATTTTTTGGTAACCGCAGGGAATTGTTGCTATCCTCAAGTTTGTATTTCAAATTTGTTCAAATATTTTTTTCATATGAATCTTGTCTATCATAAACATTTCGCGATATGTTGCAATATTTTCGAGCTGTCAGAATCGTTTTATAGCTCCTACAAATACACTCCCAAGCAAAATTTCACGTATCGGGAAAATATATCACAGGCCGCTCCAAACTTGTGATATGAGAATACTAGTATGTCAAAGAAATCATGCCTTTTGGAACCTGAGACATCTTGCAACACCATTTGCCGAAACAATTGATCTTCAGATGCCTCATTCTCACGCTAAAAAACATGCCGCTTATTGCTTATTCGTCAGGGAGTTTCTGGTAATGGATTCGATGACGCGTGTGGAACTGATGCCGTCAAGCAAGGGAACGATAACAACGGTTCCGCCCTGTTTTTCGACAACTTCATGACCGACAACCGTTTCCGGTGTATAATCCCCACCTTTTACGATGACGTCCGGCTGAACCGCACGGATAAGATCGATGGGCGTATCTTCATCAAAGAGCACCACCAGATCGACCCCTGTGATGCTGGATAAAACAGCAGCCCGCTCCTCCTCGGGAACAATGGGTCTTTTTTCACCCTTGAGCCGTTTGACCGAAAAATCCGAATTCAAACCGACAATGAGCCGGTCACCCTCGCCGGCAGCGGCATGCAGTAATTTGATATGCCCGATATGCAGGATGTCGAAACAGCCGTTGGTGAAAACGATCTTATTGCCGGCCCTGCGCCACGTTTCTATTTTATCGACAGCGCCTTGCTTGCCGGTGATCTTTGAGACGTTTTCCAAGCCGCTCTCTGCGAGCACCTGTTTCAGTTCAAGACGGCTTACCGGCTGAGTGCCCCGCTTCCCGACCACAATGCCGGCGGCGGTGTTGGCGATCTTCGCCGCCTTTCCCATGGCCATGCCTGTGCTAAAGGCTGCTGCGATGGAGGCGATCACCGTATCACCGGCGCCTGAAACGTCAAAAACCTCTCTGGCCTTTGCCTGGATATGAACCGGCGGTTTCTGTCGGTGAAACAGGGTCATACCTTTGGGACCCCGGGTTAACAGAAGATATTCAAGATCGTATCGGTTCAAAATTGTTTTCGCTTTTTCGCGAAGAAGGGGTTCATCACCTTCCAAGAAGGCTTCAACGAGATTGAATTCAGCTGTGTTGGGTGTAATGCAGAACGCCCCCTGGTACCTTTCCCAGGACGTGTCTTTGGGATCGATAAACAGGGGTATTTTTTGGGAGCGGCATTGCCTGACCACATGCCCGGCGACATCGGCGTCAATGAGACCTTTGCCGTAATCCGAGAGGATGACCCCGGTGGCCCCTGAAAGGGCGTCATCAAAATACTTGAATAATTGAGTGCGATGGGTGGCGTTGATTTTCGGCTGCTTTTCTTCGTCCAGGCGGACAATCTGCTGCCCCTGGCCGATAACTCGGGTTTTGGTGGTTGTGGGATGATTTCGAATCGTGACAATGCGGTTTTGGATGCCTTCTTGTTGCAGCATATTGTTCAATGTCGCCCCGTTTATATCGTTACCGGCGATACCCATGAGGATATGATGACACCCCAAGCCTTTTAAATTCATGGCGACATTGCCTGCCCCGCCCAGGTTCATGGTTTTTTTACTGATTGTTACAACCGGCACCGGGGCTTCGGGAGAGATGCGATGGACATCTCCCCAAAAGTATCGGTCCAGAATGATGTCTCCCAGGACAATAACCTTAGCGGCTGTAAAGTCGGGATAGGGTATCACGATGGTTCCTTTCCGTCGCACAAGTTGTTTTCAAGCATTTCAGCCCAGACATGCAGGATAAAAACATGCGCTTCCTGAATGCGGGGCGTGCTTGTCGAGGGGGCGTGAATCGTCAGGTCCGCAAATGTCGAAAGTTTTCCGCTCTTTTTACCCAACAGGGCGATGACCGCAATGTTTTTCTCACGGGCCATTTTTGCCGCCCGGATGACGTTTTCAGAGTTTCCGGAGGTGGAGATGCCGATCAACAGATCTCCTGTGCAGCCGAGGCCTTCAACCTGACGGGCGAAAATGTCGTTAAATGAATAGTCGTTGGCAACAGCCGTGATGACGGAAGTGTTCGTGCTCAGCGCAATGGCCGGCCAGGCGCTTCTTTCTCTTGCGAAGCGACCCACAATTTCCGCAGCAAAATGCTGGGAATCGGCGGCTGACCCTCCGTTGCCGCAGATGAGAAGTTTCCCGCCGTTGCGCAAGGTTGCGGCCAACTGTTTTCCTGCGGTTGTAATTGCTTCGCGTATATCAGCAAGATTCCGAAAGCATTCTAAATGATCATTTAAAGCCTGGGTAAAGGTCATACGGATCTCCTAGCAACACCTGGAACCCTATAATGTTTTTAAAGATACGGATCTTCTTTTTGCAGATAATTGACCACATAATCATAAACCGCGTCCTCAAGCGTTGTCGACTGAAGCGGGCACCCCGCCGCCTGAAGTTTATCCATCCGTGCCTTTGTATAATACTGGTACCTGTTTTTCAGTGTTTCCGGCATTTCGATATATTCGACAGCGACCGGTATTTCCATGGCCTGAAACAGGGCGCCGGCCAGGTCGTTCCATGAATGGTCTTGGCCGGAGCCGACATTGAATATGCCATTTACGGCCGGATTTTCCATCAACCACCCGATGACATCGACACAGTCCTTGACATAAACAAAATCCCGACGCTGATCACCGTCCGGATATTCGGGATGATAGGATTTGAACAGCCGGATGTGATCGGTTTGACGGATCTGAAAGAATCCTTTATAGGCCATGCTGCACATGTCTTTTTTGTGGTACTCGTTGGGACCGAATACATTGAAAAACTTAAGGCTTGCCAGGTGATTCAGCGCACTGGAACGGAGCGCCCAGAGATCAAAAAGGTGTTTGGAATAGCCGTACATATTCAGTGGTTGCAAACCATGAAGCCGGTCGATATCATCTGAAAAACCGGAAGCGCCGTTGCCGTAAGTCGCAGCGCTGGAGGCATTGATAAAACGAATTTCTTTTTGAAGACAATATTCAGCCAGCCGAACGGTGTAATGAAAATTGTTGTTCATCAGAAAGTCGGCATTTTTTTCGGTTGTGGATGAACAGGCACCCATGTGAATGATCGCTGCCACCGGACGGAAATCCCCTTTTTCCAGACGGTCCAGAAATTCGGTCTTATGAATGTAATCAAGATAACTCCGGTTAACCAGGTTTTTCCATTTATCCGATTCCCCAAGATTGTCCACAACGAGGATATCATCGATTCCTTGCGTATTCAGTTTCCATAAAACCGCACTGCCGATAAACCCGGCCCCGCCGGTAACGATGATCATATGATTTCTCCAGTTTTTTGTTTGATCCACATCCACCGCTTGAATCAGCAGACCGGCGAGGTTCAAGCGATCGAGTCTACAAAGAAGGTGAATGTCCCATATCGAATAAGAAATGTCGAATGATGAATTTATATCAATACGATATTTGGTTTTGCAAGCACCATTTTATTTTGCTATTACTTGAATCGAGTGCTTTTTCGGAACGATTCGTTAAACATTGGTTATAGGACTGCAATTTTCTAAAATGATACATATCGCATTTGGTGAAGCCTTTATTAAAGAAACCGGATGCGGGTTCAGCAATCGGGAGGGGATCATGACAATTAAAAAAGAACTGTTGGATATACTGGCTTGTCCGAAATGCAAGGGAGACATTTATTTAAACGATTCAGAGGATGGCCTTGTTTGCGACAATTGTAAATTGTTGTATGAAATCAGGGATGATATCCCGGTGATGCTCATCGATGAAGCAAAGCCGATAAACCCATAGCGGAGCAGGTGAATGAGCAAGCCAAAGGAACCGATGCCGGCAAAACTCGTCGTGAGTGCCTTTTTAAAGGAAAAAGCGCTCATTACATCGGTTGTCGAAGATCTTATGGAAAAATTTGGTGCCGTTGATGTAATGAGCGCTTGGATGCCGTTTGATTGGACCAGTTATTATCAAGCTGAAATGGGTACACCGCTGTACAGGCGAATGATAGTCTTTAAACAGTTGATTGAACAGCAGGCACTGTCTGAAATAAAACAGATCACCAATGACATTGAAAAGCGGTATGTGGAAAATGACAAAAGACGCGTGAACATTGATCCGGGCTATTTATTGTTGGAGCGTTTTGTTCTTGCAACCGGAAAAAACTTTTCTCATCGCATTTATATCGGAAAGCAGATCTATGCAGACCTTACCCTGATATACAAAAAAGGAGGATTTCAGGCATTGCCCTGGACCTTTCCGGATTACGCTGATTCCGGGATGCACGTGTTTCTTGAAAAGGCACGCGAAAAATATGCCTTTGATCTAAAGCAAGAACCCCTTTATCACGAAAGCACGAAAGGACGAAAACACGAAAAAAATCAAAATTAAATATTTCGTGTTTTCGTGATGGGTTTTATCTTCAGTTTTTTTCACTCGGACCCTGGGACCCTTGACCCCTGGAACCCTAACAAAGGTTGCAAGCAGTAAACAGAAAATCCAACAGATCAAATGAATTAGGAGATAATAGCTAATGATTAAAAGCATGACCGCATTTGCAAGTGTGGATCGGTCCGGCGACGATCTCGCCGCAACCATTGAAATCCGGACTTATAACAGCAGGCACCTGGATATTTTTTTAAGAATTGCGCCGGGTTATACGCTATTGGAAGAAAAGATCAAAGGTTTAATAACCGAAAAACTCGCAAGAGGCAGGGTAGAGGTGAAGGTTCAGATTAAAGATTCGTCCGGTGATGAAAGCGCGGCCTTTGAAATCGATGAGGCCAAAGCCCGGTCGTATTACAATGCCCTGAAAGAGATGCAATCCCTGCTGGGCATCAAGGGGGAGATTCCCTTTGAGCTGCTGATTACCAGGGGGGATCTTATTCAGCCGAAAGAAAAAACATACGATATGGATACCACATGGAATTTTCTCGAGGGGTGTATGCTAGAGGCGCTTGAAGCCCTGGACGTCATGCGTCAGAGGGAAGGAGCGTATATCGCCGGTGATTTCATGGACCGGTTGAATTTTATAAAAGACTGTATTGAGGCGATAGAGAAACAGAGCCTTGATATACCGGCGCTGTATCAAGCAAGGCTGAAGGAGAGAATTGCCGTGATCACCGCCGGGGGAGTTGCCCTGGATGCGGGGCGCATTGAGCAGGAGGCTGCCATTCTGGCGGACAGGAGCGATATTTCCGAAGAGATCACGCGCGCCAGGAGTCATCTGGAACAGTTTAAGGTGATTATGGGTGCGGCGGCTCCGGCCGGTCAGAAGCTCAATTTTTTATTACAGGAAATCAACCGTGAATTTAATACCATCGGATCAAAAGCAGGGAAAACAGAAATATCTCATGCGGTGGTAGATGTTAAATCGGAACTGGAAAAACTCAGAGAGCAGGTCCAGAATGTGGAATAACCATTAAACTCCTGAACCATTTCTTTTTTCGTGTTTTCGTCCTTTCGTGTTCACGCGGCGCAAGCGCCTGCGCTGCGCGTTCGTGATAAAGAGGTTTTTCATATTTGATCTATCCATTGAGCGAGATATAATTGTATAGGAGGGAGGAAATGTGAGCAAACTACTTTTAAACATCGGATTCAGCAATACCGTCGTTGCCGATCGGGTTGTCAGTATTGTTGCGCCGAATTCTTCACCGATGAAACGCCTGAAAGATGAGGCAAAGAACGAAAAACGGCTGATCGATGCTACACACGGCCGCAGGACGCGATCCATTATAATTATGGACAGTAATCACGTTGTTTTGTCAGCTATCCAGGCTGAAACGATTTCGCAGCGATTCACTACCTTAAAGGATGATCAGTAGGCGGGCCGAATGAATACCGGAAAAATAAAAAACCGGAAGGCCGGCCACTCCCGGATAACAGGCAATCTTTTTGTTGTATCCGCGCCGTCAGGGAGCGGAAAAACAACACTCTGCAAAGCACTCCTCAAACACTATCCGGATATTGGGTATTCCGTCTCAACCACCACCCGGAAACCGAGAAAAGGCGAGAAGGAAGGCATTGACTATCACTTTATGGGAAAAAGAGAGTTTCTTGAAAAGTTGAACAGCCATTACTGGGCGGAATGGGCGCTGGTCCATGATCACTATTATGGCACATCCGCAGCGTTTCTGGATGGAGTGCTGATGTCGGGCAGGGATATTTTGCTGGATATCGACGTACAGGGCATGCGCCAAATAGTTGAACACTATCCGGATGCAGTTACAATTTTCATTATGCCCCCATCTTTGGATGTGTTGCGGGAGCGGTTGAAAAAGAGAGGAACCGACAGCAGAAAAACCATCGATAAAAGGATGAAAAACGCTGAAGCGGAAGTATCAAACAAAGATCTTTACCGCCACATCATTATAAATGATCGTCTGGAAATTGCCCAAAAGCAACTGATAGAAATCGTCGGTCGTTATCGGAAAATACGAAATAAAAAATAAACACGAAAACACGAAATGAAAACTGAAATTCTTTACGGGGTTCACCCGGTGCTTGAAGCCATCCGATGCGGTAGACGAACGGTGATAGAGGTTTACGCAGCGAATGAAAAGCGCAGCAGACGATTGGAGACCATTGAAAATCTCGCGTTATCCGCCAATGTACCGGTCAAACGGAAGCCGCTGTCCTGGATCCAGGCCACGGTAAAAACAGTATCACATCAGGGGATATGCGCAAAAACTGGACCCTATCCGTCGGTGGGACTTGCTGAAATGCTGACGAAGACAGATGATCGCGATCCGTTTCTGATGCTTCTGGATAATATCGAAGACCCCCATAACCTGGGTGCGTTGATCCGTACGGCCTTTTGTGTCGGCGCAGACGGCGTTGTGATTCCCAAAGATCGATCCGCCCCGCCGACCCCTGCGGTATCCAAATCATCGGCAGGGGCGCTGGAACATGTTTTATTGGCCCGCGTGACCAATATGACGGCGTCCATCAAGACCCTTAAACAGCAAGGCATGTGGGTCGTCGGCCTGGATAAATATTCAGAGGTGAATATTTATCAGAGTGATTTGACCGGACCCATGGCCCTGGTTGTGGGCGGCGAAGAGCATGGGATCCGGCCGTTGGTCAGAAAGCAGTGCGATGGATTGATCTCGATTCCACAGAGTCCGGATGTGGACTCATTGAATGCTTCTGTCGCCGGTGCGGTGGCGATGTATGAGGCCTTTCGTCAAAGGCATGGGTATTAATCAGGTATCTCAAAAAGGTCTTTTGGCCCAATTCCTGTGTTGGCCCCGCCGTGATCTTGAACCAAAATCTTATTTTTGAGGTACCTGATTTCCGTTCGTAACTGGATTGACACTAAGAGATGACGGTGGTGATTGGGAAGAATTGAAAAAATAAAAAATGCGGGCGCTGCATGTGCCGGTGCAATCAAAGAGGCCCTGTACCCTTTAAGGTGTCTGATGTGCGGATCGTTTTTCCATTTTAATCATCAGGGAAGCCTTCAAGGCAAAAAAAAAATTTCCAGCGGCATATTTTTGGAGAACGATGCCGGAAAATTGTTCGGCCGGCTAATGGATCCGTATCTCTGCCAAGCGTGTGTCCAACAGTTTGTGCCGGTCGACTCCCCCCTATGCGAAAAATGCGGTTTCATGTTCAAAAGCAGGGCGGGGGATGACCGATTGTGTGAAGCATGTATCCGCTCAAAACACCTGTTTGGTATTGCCAGGGCGTCCGGTGTCTATGATAAAGCCTTGATGGCGGTTATCCACGCTTATAAATATGGAGAAAAGGTTCAGCTGGCCCATCCATTATCCGTATTATTGTTTGCCGCATTTTTGAAATACTGGCAGCGCCGGCCCATTGATCTGATCGTTCCGGTTCCGCTCAATAAAAAGCGTTTTAGAAAACGGGGGTTTAATCAGGCATATCTGCTTATCAAGGACTGGGCGTCGATCATGCGGACGGCAGATTTTTCAATGGAACCCGTGAAGATCGATCGCCATGTGTTGGAGCGGATACGGGCGACCCTGCCTCAGACAGGACTCGGCCGCAAAGACCGGATGTCGAATGTCAAAAAAGCATTTGCACTTTCAAGGCCTGAGGCGGTAAAAGATCGTCGGATTTTGATTATTGATGACGTATACACTACGGGAGCCACCGTCAGCGAATGCGCGCGCGTCCTTTTAAGAGGCGGCGCTGAAAGGGTGGATATTCTGACATTGGCCCGGACTATGTAGGCGCGGGGAGTAAAAAGCAAATTGACAAACTATTGAAAATCCAAAAAGAAGGTCTGACTGTATTCGAATTTCCGAACATTGCCGCTTTGCCGGACGTGCAACACGGTATTTTTTCGAGACACGGAGGGGACAGCCGCGGCCCCTACAGCAGCCTGAATGTGAGTTTCGGCACCGGCGACAGGCAGGAAGCAGTCGCAAATAATCGTAAACGGATATCCGGTTACTTTAAGGGCGGCCGATTGATTTTTGCTGAGCAGGTTCATGGGAAGGATGTGCACATCCTTCAAGGGCACAGCAACGGTATTGAAAATACGGGAATCGGCAATATCGGAAAGGGGGATGCCATGATTACGAATGTTCCCGGGATCTGTCTTGTCATTCAAATTGCCGACTGTCAGGCCGTCATGGTATATGACCCCGAGAACCATGTGGTTGCCAATGTGCATGCCGGTTGGCGGGGGAATGTCCAAAATATCATCGGGCACACCCTCAACATTATGAAGAATCGGTTCAATTCCGCCCCGGCTGATTTGAGGGTGGGGATAAGTCCTTCGCTGGGTCCCTGCTGCGCGGAATTCGTAAATTATCAAAGAGAATTTCCGGAGAGTTACCGGCGGTATAAAGACGACGCCCATCACTTTGATTTGTGGGCATTGAGTCACGATCAATTGTGTGAAGAAGGCGTATTGACGGAAAATATATGCATCAGCGGGTTGTGTACAACCTGCAATTCAGATATATTTTTCTCATATCGGGCCCAAAAGGAGACCGGACGATTTGCAGCCGTCATCGGCCTGACTTGAAAATTTTATGACAATCCAAGACGGGGTTCGCAGGAAAGAACAGGAAATGGCAGCTAATTTATACGGTATATGTATAACGAAAAATGAAGCGGACATCATTACGTTTTGCCTCTTGCACGCATCCAGATACTGTAAAAAAATTTTTGTGCTGGATAATGGCAGCACCGATAATACATGGGATCTTGTCAGATCCTTGAGCGAACAGAACGATCAGATTGTTCCCTTTGAAAGAAAAGTATGCCAGTACGGAGTGGGTTTGAGAGGTTATATATTTAACCGGGTTCGTAATCAGTTTAAGGCCGGTGACTGGGTGCTGATACTTGACAGCGATGAATTCCTGGAAGTGGATCCCAAACCCTGTATCACGGATTGTGAAAGCAGAAGCTTCGACCTTATCTTCGCCCTGCAGGCTCAATTTTACATTACCAAAATGGATTGGAATGAAAGCTGGTTCAGAAACGGGCATTCATTCATCCGCAGCTTTCGAGAGCTGCCCCGCTATTATTTGATCAATTGGAGAGAGCCGCGGATGTTCCGGTATCAGAGCAATCTGGAGTGGCCGGATATGGATGATCATGGGGACCCGACGCAAATATCTTATCCCAGAGGTTTAACCCGCAGGTGGAATAAGGGGGTGGTGAACCGGCACTACCAGTATCGATCCCTTCCCCAGATGAAGGAGCGGATTGCATTACGGTCCGGTTTGTACCAACAAACCGGTCGTTTTAAACACAGCCAGGAAAAAGATTATCAACAGTATATCCGTAATCATAAACGATTGCAAAAGAGCGTTGAGGGTGAAGTCATTACCCCTACTGGTTTGGATTTTTTGCGTCTCTATTTAATAAGACGGTCAAAAAAATTCAAACGATTCTTTAAAAACAGGACCATGCAACGAACGTTGAGCCTGTAGGAACCGGTACCGAATGATAAGAATATGAATCTCGCTGAAAATAAAAAACAGTTATTCGATGCCGCCGTCATGTGGAATCGCCGTGTGGGTGATGCCTATTACCGGATGGGGATTGGATGCCCGCATGTATTTCAGGCGGCGCTCCCGGGTCAGTTTGTTATGCTGCGCCCGAAACCGAATGCACAGACGCTTCTTCGGAGACCTTTTTCTATCCATAATCTGATTCGATCCAAAGACAGCGTCGACGGTTTTGAAATTCTTTATAAGGTCATCGGCATGGGGACTGAAAAGCTTGCTTTGTGCCACAAGGGCGATGCAGTAAATGTTTTGGGGCCGCTGGGAAAAGGATTTTCTTGCTGCCATGATGGCGGAGATATTTATATGGCGGCTGGCGGGATCGGTGTGGCGCCCTTTATTTTTCTTTCGAAAGATCTGTTGGGACGCGGCGTCGACGGCTCACGCATCACACTTTTTCTGGGTGGCCGGTCAAACAAAGACCTGTTGGGTCTGAAAACCTTTAAAAGTTTGGGAATAGGCCTTCAGATTGCAACGGATGACGGCAGTGCGGGTGTTCAGGGTTTGGTAACCATGTCTTTGGAGAAAGCAATTCAAACGAAAAAACCGGACATTCTGTATGCATGCGGACCAATGGCAATGCTGAAAAAGGTGGCGATGATATCCAGTGTCTATGATGTTCACTGCGAGATATCCATAGAGGCCATGATGGCCTGCGGGATGGGGGCATGCCTCGGGTGCGCCGTAGAGAACCGCCTGACGGGAAAGAAATACTTCCATGCATGCATAGACGGGCCGGTGTTTGATGCAGGGGATATTCGTCTATAAAATCGCCTCCGGCGATTTTATTTTCCATTGACTTGCCGCAAATCCTATGTTAGGTGCATTTATTCCAAGCCTCGGCTTAAATGAATTTAGAGAGGGAAAGCGTTCTTTTTTATGAAAAAAGAGACGTTTCGATCCATGCGGGAGCTTGCTTATTACAGCAGCCTGGGCTTTTCCGTTGCGCTCTCTATCTTTATCGGTCTGGGAATCGGGGTGTGGCTGGATCGAAAATTTGACACATCACCTTGGCTGACGTTGATCTTTTTGGGTCTGGGTATTGCAGCGGGCTACCGAAACATCGGGCTCGCCATAAAAAAAAGTAGAAAACTATAGCGAATATTCTGATATTGCTGTGAAAATTCAGGAGAGATTACTAAAGTTCATTACGCGCGCGAATTGGGTGCTGCTGCTGATTTCAAGCATACTCGGCTTAATCTTTCTGCCGATGGATTTTACCAAAGGCATCATCTTCGGCGGCCTGATCGTTACCGTTAATTTCCATTTGTTGTATCGAACACTTAGAAAAGCGTTAACCCCCCCGCATTTGTCATCTCATAATATCATACTGGCCAAGTACTATTTCCGCTTTTTTGTCAGCGGTCTGATACTCTTTTTTCTCATCAAGGGTGGTTATGTGGCGCCGCTGGGCTTGTTTGTAGGGCTTTCCGTTGTGGTTGCAAGCATCATGCTGGCCACCATTCTTGAGGTAAAAAAACTTATTTTTAAGGAGGCGATTTAAGGATGGAACATCCCTATATGTTTTTTATCAAGCTGTTTGAACTGATCGGTCTGGAGCATTTTGCGCATGCATATCCGCACGTTATTTATTCATGGGTCGTAATGATCATATTGATTGTTTTCGGTTTTCTCGCGGCAAAAGCCGTTACGCTGATTCCCTCGAAAGGGCAGAACTTTTTTGAAATCCTCATTTCAGGGCTTGAAGAATTTGCCGTAACCGTAACCGGGGAAGAAGGCCGATGGCTTTTCCCCATCGTCGGCACCGTTTTTATCTACATCGCCACATGCAACTTGATCGGCTTGATACCCGGATTTTATCCGCCTACCGCCAGCCTGAACACCACCCTGTCCTGTGCCCTGGTGGTGGTCATATATACCCATATCATCGGCATAAAATATCACGGCGCCAAATACATCAAGCATTTTTTAGGACCGGTCTGGTGGATGATTCCCATTATTTTACCCATAGAAATCATCGGGCATCTGGCGCGCATCCTGTCGCTTTCTTTCCGGCTCTTTGGAAATATGATGGGGCATGAGTTGGTGCTGGGTATTTTATTTTTTCTTGCCGGGGCGTTCTTTGCGCCGTTGCCGATCATGGCGCTCGGTATTTTCGTGGCCCTGGTACAGGCGTTTGTATTCTTTTTGCTGTCGATCATGTATTTTACAGGTGCCATGGAACACGCGCACTAACAACGTCGGCAACAGCCGGTGATTGTAGCACACGTCACCCGGCTATACAATAATGGGATAATGGAAGAAGCGAACCAATAAATATTAGAAAAGGAGGTAGAACAAGTATGGAAGCAACCGCGTTAAGTTTTTTTATTGCCTGCGTAACCGCAGCGGGTTTCGGGATCGCCATTGCAGCCTTTGGCTGTGGTATTGGTCAGGGTCTTGGCTTGAAATCTGCTGTCGAGGGGATTGCAAGAAACCCTGAGTCTTCCGGTAAGGTAACCGTTACCTTGCTGATCGGTCTCGCTATGATTGAGTCGCTGTGTATTTACGCCTTGGTCGTTGCTTTGATCCTTATTTATGCGCACCCACAGGCAGCAGCTATTGCCGGTCTTTTGGGTCACTAAAAACCAGATTCATTAAATAAAAAAGGCCGCACCTTTATAAAAGGCGCGGCCTTTTTTATTTTTAGATGCTGGATGCTGGCACCGGTCAACCAGTATCCAGCATCAAGCAACCAGATGTTTGATGCCGAGTGCTGTAAAATTCTATGTGAGAACGTTTTTCAGGTACTTCCCCGTATAGGACTCAGGAATACTTGCAATCTCTTCAGGCGTTCCGCATCCCAGGATATGCCCGCCTTCATCGCCGCCTTCCGGCCCCAGATCGATGAGATAATCCGCTGTTTTAATGACGTCCAGGTTATGCTCGATGACGATCACCGTATTGCCTGATTCCACCAAGCGGTTCAGCACATGGAGCAACTTTCGTATATCTTCGCTGTGTAAACCGGTTGTGGGTTCGTCCAGGATGTACAGGGTCCGGCCCGTTCCCGTTTTGCTGAGTTCCCGCGCCAGCTTGACCCGCTGAGCTTCTCCGCCCGACATTGTGGTGGCGGGTTGCCCCAATCGAATATATCCGATCCCCACATCCACGAGGGTCTGCAATTTGGTTCGGATATTCCTGATTTTATCAAAAAACTTGAGGGATTGATTCACCGTCATATCCAGAACATCCGTTATGTTCCGTCCCTTGTATTTGATCTCCAACGTTTCCCGGTTATAGCGCTTTCCCTGGCAGACATCGCAGGTAACATAGACATCGGGAAGGAAATGCATTTCGATTCTAATGATTCCGTCGCCTTCGCAGGCTTCGCACCGGCCGCCTTTGACATTGAAACTAAACCGACCGGGTTTATATCCCCGCATGCGGGCTTCCGGCGTTTTTGCAAAAAGTTCTCTGATAGTTGTGAACACGCCCGTGTAGGTTCCCGGATTGGAGCGCGGCGTCCGTCCGATGGGTGATTGGTCGATATGGATGACCTTGTCGATATGTTCGATACCCAATAAGGCTGAGTGGCTTCCGGCCCTGATCTTTGAATGATAAAGCTTCTGGGAGAGGGCGGGGTAGAGCGTTTCAATAACGAGCGTGGATTTTCCCGAGCCTGAAACACCGGTGATGCAGATGAGACAACCCAGGGGAAATGATGCGTCAATATGTTTCAGATTGTTCTGACAGACTTCTGTGATGGTAATCGCGTTCCCATTGCCTGCACGTCTACGTGAGGGGACGTCAATGCGTTTTTTGCCGGAAAGGTATAAACCGGTTAAAGAGGTATCGCTTTGTAAAAGGGTTTCGGGCGTTCCCGTGAATACAATTTCTCCGCCATTGACCCCTGCGCCGGGTCCCATATCTACTACAAAATCTGCACTGCGGATGGTTTCTTCATCATGTTCGACGACAATGACGGTATTACCCAGATCGCGCATCTTCAGCAACGCGGAGAGGAGCTGCTTGTTATCCCGGGGATGAAGCCCGATGCTGGGTTCATCCAGAACATATAAAACACCGCTTAACTTTGATCCGATTTGGGTGGCAAGACGAATTCGCTGGTTTTCCCCGCCTGAAATGGTATTTGCGGATCTGTCGAGGGTGAGGTAGGATAAGCCGACATCCGACAGAAATCCAAGTCGCTCGGTAATTTCTTTCAGGATGCGACGA
Organism: uncultured Desulfobacterales bacterium; assembly: GCA_964435695.1. Classification (GTDB taxonomy): domain Bacteria; phylum Desulfobacterota; class Desulfobacteria; order Desulfobacterales; family B30-G6; genus CAYTAQ01. The sequence goes on from CAYTAQ010000042.1 coordinate 15,966, forward strand.
GCGATGTGTTGCTCTTTGGCCGTGAGGGCCAGGGCTTGAAAAAATTTCAAGGCCCTGTTGATGGATAGCTGGGTGATTTCATGAATGCTTTGCCCGCCGATCCGAACCGATCGACTCGCTTTGTTCAATTTAGCGCCATGGCACGCCTGACAAATGCTGAAATTTATATACTGTTTGATATCTTCTCTTGCACCTGTTGAGTCGGTCTCTTTATAGCGGCGTTCAAGGTTGGGTATGATGCCTTCAAATGTCTTGTGGTAGCTATACCTGCGGCCGTTTCTTTCAAAATAAAAAGTTATTTGATCTTCGGCCGATCCATATAAAAGAATTTTTTTGAAAGCTTCCGGCAGATCTTTGTACGGCGTATAGATATCCACCTTGAAATGGGAGGTCAAGGCATCCAGGAATTCTGCAAAATGAACCGAATTCCTATTGGCCCATGGGGAAACAGCACCCTCTCTTAAAGACAGTGCGGGGTTGGGAACAATTAATTCCGGGTCGAACGCAGTGGTAGACCCAAGACCGTTGCACGTGGGGCAGGCCCCTTGAGGAGAATTGAAAGAAAAACTTGCAGGCGTAAAAGCCGGATAGCTGATGCCGCAGTTCAAACATACGGATGTTTCGCTAAAATGTATGGGATCGCTGCCGATACAGTCGATAATGACCCGGCCGCCGGATAATGATGCCGCCAGTTCCAAAGAATCCGCCAGACGGTTTTTGATTTTTTCTTTTATGATAAGTCGATCTACCACGACGTCGATGGAATGCTTTGCGTTACGGTCCAGCTTGCCGACGCGTTCGATGTCCAGTGTTTTGCCGTCGATCTGGAGCCGGGCAAACCCCTCTTTTCTCAGCCGTTTGATCAGTTTTTCATGGGTCCCCTTCTGTTCGGCAAACAAGGGGGACAAGATGCGAATCCGGCTGTCTGCAGGAAGGCTCATGACCCGATCGACAATTTGATCCAGTGTTTGAGAGCTAATCGGTTGACCGCACAGATGGCAATGAGACGTCCCAACCCTGGCAAAGAGGAGCCGGAGATAATCGTATATTTCCGTTACGGTTCCAACGGTGGATCGGGGATTGTGACCGGCGGCTTTTTGCTCAATGGCGATAGCGGGCGATAGACCTTCTATCGAATCGACATCCGGTTTCTCCATTCGTTCCAAAAATTGTCTCGCATAGGTGGAAAGTGATTCGACATACCTTCGCTGGCCTTCGGCATACAGGGTATCAAAGGCCAAGGTCGATTTGCCGGAACCGGACAATCCCGTGATGATGATGAGCTTGTTCCTGGGTAACACGACATCAATATTTTTCAGATTATGCTGTCGTGCGCCGCGGACTGTAATGTTTTCGGAAGCCATAGGATGTTGTTAAAAAAAATTCAAGCCTGATGAATGAACCAACGGTCCAATTCATGGAAATTAAGAAAAACAGTCTACAGGAAAAATATTTTTTATCAAACGAATTTAACCTTATTCAGATAGCTTCATGGAAATATTGGGTTTTTGTTAAATTATGGTTAACGAACGATTCGGCCTCAAAAAGATATGTAAAAAAAATGAAAATCATAGAAAACAGGAGAAATTAGCAGGAAAAAGATAAAATGTATTTGTTTATAAATTGTTCATAACTTCGGATATGCCTAAAATACTTATATAAAATTCTTGATGAGAAATCGTTGTATTTCATGGAATTTATAGTTTTAGACATCTGTATTTATAATTATATCAACGGTATATAAATTATGATTTTGGGGAGTAGGGCGCAAAATTTAAAATCGGTTTCATTCGGTTTGACATACAGGCATCAATACATTACACAGCACTCGGCTTTTATAAGTATCAGACTTATCCGGTTTTATCCTATGAAACCGATTGATTTCTTAATTTTATCCGTTGTGTAATCCCTTAACAATCTATTAATTGTAATTAGTTAGATCGAAGAGAGAACTTGTATTCATGGAAGCTGTTTGGAATGCGATAAAAAATGCTGTTAAGGAAAAAATACCCGACCATTGTTACAGGATGTGGATTGAACCCGTCGAATATGGTGATGAGACGGAAGACGGATTTATTCTGTCAGTCCCCAATCAATTTTATAGAAAGCGTATTTTAGCCAACTACGTCGGACTGCTGGAGACTGAATTCAGTCAAGTGACAGGAAAACATTGCAAACTGTCGATAGGTATATCCCACAAAAAGGGCGATCCGGAAGTTCAACTCGGCGTTCAGCATCACCAGATGTCGCTTCCCAATATGAAGGGTGAACATTACAGGGGACGCGTGTTATGTCAGAATTTCACCTTTGATCACTTCGTTGTGGGAGAAAACAACGGGTTTGCCTATTCAGCGGCCTTATCCCTGGCATCAAAAAAATCCACCAACCAAAACGCTTTGTTTCTTTTATCGAAAACCGGCAATGGTAAAAGCCATCTTTCTCAGGCAATCGGCCACCACATTTTAAAAGAATTTCCAACCGAACGTGTATTCTATATTACAGCCGAAGATTTTGCCAATGAGATGGTTGCTTCATTCCAAAATAATTCCCTCGGGCAATTCAAGGAGAAATATCAAAATCAATGCGATGTTCTATTGCTGGAAGATGTCCATTATTTGACCGGAAAAAACCGAACCCAGCTGGAGCTTGCGTGGGTACTGGACTCGCTGTTTGACTCAGATAAAAAAATCATATTTTCAAGCTGCTATCTTCCAGGTGAGATTCCGAAACTGAACGATAAGCTACGTTCGAGGCTTGGCTGCGGCTTGGTTTCCACCATTGATCCGCCGGATTACAAGACGCGGGTTAAGATATTGAAGATGAAATCGATGGATTGCGACCAAACCCTGCCGGAAGAGATCATTCAATATCTGGCGGGCGAGCTTTCGGATAATGTCCGGCAACTTGAGAGCGGGCTGATCGGTGTGACCGCGAAGTCTTCTTTATTGGGCATTCCCATTGATCTCAACCTAGCGGAAAGCGTTGTCAGCAACATTGTTCAGCAGCGCAGAAATATTACCATCGATGTGATTAAAAAGATTGTGTGCAAATATTATAAGGTATCCACCAAAGAACTTGTTTCACGGTCGCGCAAGCAGCGCGTTGTTCGTCCTAGACAGGTCGCTATTTATTTTGCAAGAAAGTACACCGACCAACCCCTCCAGTCCATCGGGAAGATGTTTAACCGATACCACGCGACCGCCCTCTATGCCATCGGCGCTATTGAACGCGGGCTGAAAACAGATGCTCCTTTGCGGGAACATGTTAAGTTCTTGAGCCAAAAACTGGAATCCGGAGACTACTAAAAAGACTCCTATTGATTTTTAACGAAGGCGCTGTTGGACGCGACAATATCTTCTATGAATTCCATGCGTGCATTTTGATGATATTCAATGGCGCATCTTAATTTTAACGCGCAATATTTTTTACAGATATCATCCCTTGCATCGAAATCTCCAATACATCCGACCTCATCATCAGCAAGTGGCGTTTGAGAAATAGCTTTTTTCATTTCATGCCCTTTATCTGGAGTAAGGAAATCATTTCATCGTGAAAATTTCCATTGGTTGCTGCAATTTCATTTTTGTCAATCGTAAAAGGAGCGTTCGAGAAATCGGTAATGACAGCACCTGCTTCAGTAGCGATCAATACCCCTGCAGCCGTATCCCAGGCTTTTAAATTTTGTTCCCAATAACCATCCAGGCGACCGCAGCCCACATAACATAAGTCAAGAGCGGCTGAGCCAAGCCGCCGGATTCCCTGCGCATGTTTCAAGAGCTTTGATAAACGACCGGTCACCGATTTGAATTCCGACAACACATTATAAGGAAATCCGGTTGCCAACAGGCTATCTCCGATTTTCTTGGTTTTGGATACCCGTATGCCGGCATTGTTCAACAAAGCGCCTTGACCGGATATGGCGGAGAACAACTCACCGTTGACAGGGTTGAAAACAACGCCCATCATCGTTTTTCCTTCCAAAGCGAAGGCAATGGAAATGGAAAAAAATGGGAGCTGGTGTGCGAAGTTAATGGTGCCGTCCAGCGGATCAATGATCCATTGGTATCTTTCATCGCCGGGATTGGCGCCGCTTTCCTCGGCCAGTATTGCGTGATCCGGAAATTTATCCTTTATGGTACGGATAATATTTCTTTCTGAATGGAGGTCTGCTTCCGTTACAAGGTCTTTAACGCCCTTTTCCCGAATATCAAGAGGATTGCCGATATAGGATTTCAGGATTTTGCCGCTCTTGTATGCAGCAGCGATCCCGATTCTTTTAATGCTTTCAATATCCATTTGTTTCATTTGCCTAGTTGGTATTGCAATCGGCTTCGCCTCCCCGTCGGGACCTTCGGAACCGGATGGTTGGTTTATTACAGAGTCGGTCCGCATTTAAAGGGTTAGAACCTATATAGTGATCTTCCAACAGATGTCAACCCATAAAAAATTCATGATGCGTTATGTGTGACAGGTGATGCGTTGTGGGAAATTTTAAAGGTGTCGCACCAGATTTCCTTTATCTCATCATGCATGACGCATAACGCATCATGAATTTTTTATGAGCTGATCATGGCCGCCATTTTATTGATAAGCGGTGTCAGGGATGTCGGTTGTTTGGCAGACAAGGAGATGCCGCCCAAGGACCGAAGGGCCTGATTTCTGGTTTTCAAAGGCATCAGGTCTTGTTTGTTTAAAACCCTGATGGCTGGAATGTGGTGAAGATTGAGGTCGGATAAAATATTTTCGACGGATTGTATCTGTTCTTCATGTCGCGGGTTGCTGATGTCGATGACATGCAATAGGAGATGGGCGTTTTCAAGTTCCTCCAAGGTCGCACGGAAGGCCACCAAGAGGTCTTCGGGCAAGTTTTTTATAAAACCGACAGTGTCGGTGATGATGACTTCCCTGTCCCGGGGGAATCTGAGGCGCCTGGAGGAGGGATCCAGCGTAGCGAAAAGACGCTTTTCAGCAAGCACGCTGCTTTTGGTCAGGGAGTTGAGAAGCGTGGATTTTCCGGCATTCGTGTATCCAATGATGGAAATGATGGGGAGCGACTTTTTGGATCGCAAGGCTTTTTGCTGATGCCGCTGCTTCCGAACGCGTTCAAGAGATTGCTCCAGTCGCGTGATTTTTTCCCGTATGCGTCGGCGGTTGATTTCCAACTTGGTTTCACCCGGGCCGCGTCCCCCGATGCCACCCGTGAGGCGCGACATGGCGGTGTTTTTGGTAACCAGACGCGGCAGCAGGTATTTCAGTTGAGCAAGTTCCACTTGAAGCTTGCCTTCTTTGGTTTGGGCGCGCTGGGAAAAAATGTCAAGAATGAGTTGTGTCCGGTCGATGACCTTAAGTTCGATCTGGTCGGTGATTGAACGTATTTGAGACGGGTTGAGTTCCTGATCGAATATCAGAAGGGTGGCGCCTTTTTGAAGTGCCAGAATCGTTAAGTCCTTTAATTTGCCTGAACCCATCAGAAAGCGGCTGTTCACCATTTTTCGTTGCTGCAGGATTTTATCGACGATCTGAATGCCGCTGGATAAAACGAGTTCTTCCAACTCATCCAGGGAATCCCTTGCCGTCTTTCGCGATGCAGTTGAAACACTGACGAGTAGGGCCCGTTCCGTGTTTTTGTCTGCTTCATGGAGCAACGCACTATGGGAAAGTTCTTCTTCGATGGATTGAATCAGCTCGATGCAGCCGATATCGGTCCTCCCGGGGTGCATCGGGGCGTAAACCCGGTAGGGTTGATCATCGGATTTGCCGGGAAGGATGTGGCTCATCTGGACGTGTTTGGGAAGGCCGTCATGCGCCACGGTGATGGCCGCCATCAGGTCGAGCCTCAATAGGGCGAGATCCGTGAGATCATCGCGGGCTAAGGGTTCATCATCCAGATGGGTGTGGATGCACCGGATACCTTTTAACCTGCCCGGCGCAGAGCGGTATTCCCGGGTCTCAGGGATAACGATGCCGTGGTGGTCACCGACGGTTACATAGGCGACTTTCCCTTTTCGATCGACGAGGATACCGATTTGGCGGTTGATTTCGTGAGAAAGCTGGCTGAGATCTTTGGCGAGTTCCGGTGTGATAACGGTGTCGGGCGGAATTTTTCTTCGATACAGATTTTCTATTCTGTGAATTTGATTTGCCTTGAGCCCTTTTGTGCTCCCAAAAATCTTTTTCATAGTTATCTGCTGATATATTTATCTTCGGCTAGATTCTCAAATCGTGTGTAGGACGACAGGAACGTCAACTTGACATCGCCGGTGGGCCCATTCCGCTGTTTCTTTAGCAGGATTTCCGCAATGCCCTTGTTAGGATTGTTTTCATCCCGGTTGTAGACTTCATCCCGGTAAATGAATGCCACCACGTCTGCATCCTGTTCCAGCGCCCCGGATTCTCTTAGATCTGAAAGCTGAGGTCTTTTATCATGGCGCTCTTCCAGCTTTCGATTCAACTGGGAAAGTGCCAGCACCGGCACATTCAATTCCTTTGCAAGCGCCTTCAGACTTCTGGAGATTTCAGAAATTTCAAGATCTCTTCTTTCAGCGGATGATGATGTTTTCATCAGTTGCAGGTAATCAATTATGACAAGTCCGATCCCTTTCTCCAGTTTGAGTCTTCGTGCCTTGGTCCTGATGGCCATAGCTGAAATATCAGGTGAATCATCAATGTAGATCGGTGCCTCGGAAAGGACTTCGGCGGCATTCGTCAGATTGACCCAATCTTCCCTGCTGAAAAATCCACTCCTGAGTCGAGCGGAATCGGTTCTTGCCTCAGCGCAGAGAAGTCGCATCGAGAGCTGTTCGCGAGACATTTCAATGGAGAAAATGGCAACGGGTATGTTGCCATCGACCGCCGCGTTTCTGGCAATATTCAATGCCAGCGCTGTTTTACCCATACTAGGACGGGCAGCCAATATGATGAGCTCTGAATTCTGCAACCCGGAAGTCAGATTATCAAGGCGGCTGAATCCCGAAGGCACACCGGTAACCAGCGCCTTATTGCCCTGCCGTTCCTCCAAAGCATCGATGTTGGACAGAATGAGTTGCGATAAAGGGTAAAAGGATTGTTTGTTTTTGTCGCCGGATATTTCAAAAATGGCTTTTTCGGCAAAATCGATAACCTCATCGACATCGCCATGGTCTTCATAGCATCTTTGGGCTATTTTGTTGGCATTTTCAATCAGACGCCTCAGGGAGGCCTTATTGTGAACAATATTTGCGTAATGTTGTGCGTTCACCGCCAGGGGTGCCGTATCTACAAGCTTGGCAAGATACGTCGCACCTCCCACATCTTCCAGGTGCCCTTTTTCTTTTAAAATATTATTTAAGGTGATCAGGTCGACCGGTTCATTTTTTGAAAAAAGGTCGGAAACTGCGGAAAAAATTTTTTGATGGGCGGATCGATAAAAATCTTCGGGCTTTAAAATTTCGAGAACATCGAGCAAGGTATGGTTGTCTATCAGTACGGCGCTGAGGATGGATTCTTCCGCCTCAACATTCTGCGGCGGAATGTAATGAAGCGATGGATCTTTTGCCAGGGTGGATGTTGTTTCAGCCATATGTCATTTTCTTGTTGCTGTCGTGGCGTTTGTCGAAAAAAACGGAAATCAGCGTTCAATTCCATGGAAGATATAGATAAAATTTCCATGAAGCCGGCTTATTTACTCCGGTACCACTTCAACCGTAATTTCGGGCTCGACGTCTTTATATACCCGGATCGATACTTTGTGCGAGCCGATTGTTTTAATCGGTTCCGTCAGAAGCACCATTCTTTTTTCGACTTCCACACCCTCTTTTGCGAGGGCCGTGACAATATCACGAAGCGTGATTGAACCATACAGGCGGTCTTCTTCACTGACTTTTGCTGCGATGTGGCAGGTGACACCCTCGAGGCGGGCGGCCATTTCTTCAGCGATCTTCTTTTCCTTCGCTATTTGCAGATCAAATTTCACTTTTTCCTGTGCCAGCATTTTTCTGTTTTCGGGAGTCGCCAAAACAGCCTTTTTCTGCGGCAGCAGATAGTTCCGCGCATATCCCTTTGCCACAGTCACTTCACTGCCGATGATGCCGAGTGAGTCGATCGTTTCTTTTAATAGTACTTTCATTGAATCCTCCAAATAAAATCGTTTTCCGATTTTATTGATTATTTTTTAAGTTTAATTTTCTAAAATTCATCCACATATCAAATAGTCCGATACCGATGATAAAAAGCAAAAATATCTGCTGGAGCGCAATCAGACTGTAGAAAATGAGCCGCAGGAATCTTGGAAACCGTTTTTTTTCGAAAAAGAATGAAACAACCGCAATCCCCTGGAAAAAATAAATCATCAGGATTACGAGAAGGCCGTTCAGTCCGATTATTTTGAATGAACTTGCCGGTACTAGCAGCAGCGCTCCGCATCCGATTAAAACCCATATGAGCGGATCCGGCGCTTTCCATAAATTGAGTGTGCCGAAATCCGGGAAGGAGAGTCCCTTTTTTTTAAAAATCGGTCTGGCGATCAGCAAATTGGACCATGTGACAAACAATGACGAGGCGATTACCATGGCAGGGAGGATGCGAATTAAAACATATCGAATCTGATCCAGGGATTTGTTAAGATTGTATATGTTTTCTTCAGATACACCCATGCTTTTATACAACGCCAGTGTCATTTCAAGATTTACGGCAACATAGCTTGATACGAGACCGTATATATTTGTGCCGGACAGGTTGCTGTACAGGACGAGCCCGATGAAACCCGCCAAAAGAATACCGCCGCACGCGTACATGACCGTTTTTTCAACCGTCATGTCGAGCTCAAAGAGTTCGCTCAACAAATAACCGAGCAAAAGCAGTTCCACGAAAAACATGATGTCCACCGAAAACCTCCCCGTGATGGCTATCAAGATAATCATGGACGCGGCAGGTACGACGAGTCCGGTGGTTCTGCCGAGTTTTGAACGATAAAAAAGAATCGGGAGAGGGAGAAACAGCGAACAAAAAAAACCCATGATCGGCAACTTAACAGAAGTTGTTAAGATAATCAATGTAATGGCAATGCCGGTCAGTATGTCCTTTGAAACGCCTCTTTTATCGGCTTGCACCACGGTTAAATTTTCCTTTGGAGGAATCCGTTAAGACCCTGTTTGTGCGACACGCTTTTTTCATAATAGTATTCCGGAAATCAATGGTATCTACAATTCCAGTGTGCCCACATAAGGCAGTAACGCGATGGCTCTTGCCCGCTTGATGGCGTGGGTCAGGGTGCGCTGATGCTTTGCACACGTTCCGGAAATTCGTCTGGGGATAATTTTACCACGTTCCGTGATAAAATATTTCAGCTGTTTTTGATCTTTGTAATCGATGGATAGGCTGCTGTCGGCACAAAAACGACAAACTTTGCGGCGATGATAAACTCTTCTTTTTCTTTTTACATCGCCGTTTCCTCGCTGGGCATGATATGCTGCCATGTGGTTATTCCTCCTCAGTAGTTTTTTCTTGGATTTCGGTCTCGGCTTCCGGTTCATCGGGTGTTTCGGCATCTACAGGTTCGCCGGCTGTTTCAGCTTCGGCTTCAACCGGCTTTTCTTTTTCTGCCTGGGCTGCTGCTTCCGCTGCCTTTTTTTCTTTCTCGGCGATTTCTTCCTTGACGGCTTCAATATCCACGCTTTCTTCAAGCAACACCGTCATGAACTTTAAAATCTTGTCATCGATACGGAAAAAACGTTCCATTTCGTCGACGAGATCGCCATGGCCGCAGAAACTGATGAGCGCATAAAATCCGCGTGGCTTTTTCTTAATTTCATAAGCCAGCTTCTTGACGCCCCATTCATCGATACCGATAAGAAAACCGTTGTATTGAGGGAATAGACTGGTCAGTCTTTCGAAAACAGGTGCTCGTTCTTCTTCTGAAAGATCAGAATCGAGGATAACGATGGTTTCGTACCTTCTCATGGAACCTCCTTCTGGGTATAAAGCCCCAGGTTTTTCCCGGAGCAAGGATTAAATACGTTTTTTTTGTTCGTCTGGAACCAAAAACTATACTTATATAGATTCAGATCTGATTTTGTCAAGACAAAAAATCATGTTTCAGCCAGATCGCGGATGGGGAGGGTGTTTTTAAATTCATCGAAGCAGTTGTTGATAGCCCGTATATTTTCATGACTCAAATCGACAAATTTACATCCGACGCCTCTTTCATTTTGACTGACGAATTTAACTTTCATTCGAGCCGACTGGGTTTCGGTGGGGAGATCCAAATCGATATTGGCAACCTGACCGATTTTAAGAAGTTCGGGGATTTCATCCAATTCGAGAAAAACACCACCCAGGCTTAAATCGGTAATGACAGCCTCTTTTCCCATGATCATGCCGGTACACTGAAAGTCGAGCCGCGGGTGTTTCCGCTTATCATCGGATTGGTGGGTTACGTTTTCCGTGTTTTCTGTCTGGTCAGACGGTTCTTCCGCCGGTTTTGTCTCTATTTTCATTTCCGACAGCCAGGCGGTGGTCCGTTTGCTTTCGCTCAAGATTTCCGCCAACCAGGAATTCATCTTTTGATTTTCGACAACCAAGGCTTCCATCCAGTTGCTGGTTTTTAGACTTTCACTGAGGATGTCGTCAAGTTTTGCCTTCGTACCGAAAACGGCAAAGGGGAGAATAAGCCACAGAACAGCTAAAACAATGAAGAAAAGTATGAAAACCGCCCCGATGATGACGACTACCTCCGGGCTGCCCATATAGTCGGATATTGTTTTCAAAATTGGGTCCATGGCAGGTGTTCTCCTCCTTGTAGTTCATGCCTTCGGAAATATTTCTAAATTCAATATTCTTAAAATATGAAACGCTCATTACAGCTAAGAATAGTGTAGCTGAATGTCGTTGTCATATCAAGAAATTTTGCTCTATATGAGATTGAAACATCGGAAATTGCTGAACCGCAATAGCGAGCGAATCAAAACAGATAGAATTTCTTACTGTGGCTGCGAAGCACTGCCGTAAGGCAGAACATTCCTCGAAGCGACTCGACCTGAGCTCGCCGACAAGTCTTGCTGCGAGGAATCTTCAATTGTTGCCATATAGATAAGGTGGCTATGGTAATCTCCATAGCCCCCTTGATTTCATTGGCGGGCTGTCCGAGAAGGGTACTGTTTGACCTGGAATGCCCTGGAACAGGTTTTATGGAAAGATGAATACCTGGATGTCGACGGCAAAAAATATTTTGTTAGAATGACCTTCTAGGATGCCCTGGGGCATCGAACCGCCGAGGTTTATGACTTCTGCCGGCAGCATCGCGGCAAAGTTGTACCCGCCTTCGGCAAAAAGACCATGGCCCAGCCGCACGTCTGGTCCAATATCGAGTATTACCCTGGGACTAAAAAGCCGATATCTGCCTGAAATTTGGTTTTCAGGCGCTAATTTAGAACATATCACATCTTCTGCATCAATATTGAAACGACCACATCTTGTGGTTTTTATAATTTCCTGATATTGTATTGTAAATTATGAATCAGGCCTGAACCTGACCTGAAATTAAAACACATCTCAACACGCTTGGTTGTCTCTCTTTTGATTTTCACAATAGCTTCAGTATTCTTGAGCTCGAGAGTTGTTAACCATAATGCAAGCAAGCGTAACTCGAAACAACCGATATAGGTAATAATCATGCCGGAAAAACCAACCT
>CAYTAQ010000043.1:0-11378 GCA_964435695.1 uncultured Desulfobacterales bacterium
CTCCCCTATTTGGTCTTGCACCGGGTGGGGTTTACCGAGCTTCTCCGGTCACCCGAAGAACTGGTGCGCTCTTACCGCACCGTTTCACCCTTACCCGGCACACTGTGTGTGCCGGGCGGTATCCTTTCTGTTGCACTTTCCTTCGCGTTGCCGCGACTCCACGTTATGGAGCACCCTGCCCTGCGGTGTTCGGACTTTCCTCCGGGTTATCCAAATAACCCAGCGATCGTTTGGGCTGCTTCAGCCGAGTAAATGAGCCGTTTCAAACCAGTGCCGTTAATTGTTTTCGGAATAAATGATTCGCTGGCAATGCGGACAAAACATCAATTCCTTGCAGCGTTGCAGCTCGTTATACATCTGCGGTGGTATATTCATGTTGCACCCTTCGCAGACTTCTTGAACGACCCGCACGATGGTGTAATTCCCGACTTGCTTCCGCACCTGATCGAATCTTGTCATAAAACCGGGGTCGACTGTATTGAATACATCCTGCCAATCTTTTTGAAGCTTTTCAAGTTTCTCACGTCCTTTTTCAGCTTCTTTTTCAATTTTCTCTTTTGCATGATCGACCTGAATCCTGGATGCTCTCAGTGCTGTTTCGGTGTCTTTTAAACGATTCTCCGCCAGATCAATCTGTTCAAGACACTCCAGCATCTGATCTTCAAGTTGAGAATTGATTGCCGTCAAGTCCTCAATCTCCTTGAGCAATGACTGGTATTCCTTATTGGTTTTAACAGATGAAAGCCGCTGCTTGCTCTTTTCAATTTTGGGAATATTCGAATTCACATTGGATTCTAAAGAACGGTACTGTTTTTTCGTTTCGTCCAGTTCAGCGACAACTTTTTTAATAATCGCTTCCCGGTCTTCCAGTTCAGAATTAAGTTTGTCTGTTTTTCCCGCTACACCCGCCAGCATGCGATTGATTTCATGGATATCTGAATCGATCGCCTGGAGCTGCACGAGAATATTTATTTGTTTCCGAACACTCATCTTGTCTCCTGCCTCGCTATTTCCCTTAACTATATGCCGTCGTTTCAGATGCATTTTTAAAAGGCATCCCAACCCGGATAAACCGGAACCACAAAGACACAAAGAACACAAAGGTTTTTTCTTTCTTTTATCCTTCGTGTCTTTGTGGTTGAAAAAATTTCGCCATAAAATACACAAAGCTTATAATTATGATACTAAATTGCATACCATGCCCTGTTATACAACCACAAACGGATCCTTTTCAAATCGATACGGTTCGACCCTTACGCTTCTACCCTCATCCATTAGACCCTGACCGAGCCGCTTTGAAAACGCTTCAACCATCACGTGTTCCGATGCAAAGTGACCGATGTCCACAAGACCTTTCCCGGCACCCTCTATGGCCCTTGCATCATGGTATTTTAAATCTCCGCTGACAAATACATCAGCTTCCGAAATAAAAAATGCCGAAAGCAAAGAGGAACCGCTGCCGCAACAAACGGCTGCTTTTTTAATTTTCAAATCCGTGTTTCCGGCGATCCTTACCGAATCAACACCCAGTATTTCTTTGATATTCCGCGCAAAAGACATCAGTGTTGTCTCCTCTGATAGAAAACCGACCCTGAGGAAATCCTGCAAACCATCTTTCAAAGAAGCAGCCAAGGGCGCAATGTTTTTTAACCCTATTTCTAATGCAAGCATATCATTGATACCGTCATTAACCGTATCCAGGTTTGTATGCGCGGCATATATCGCCATGCGGTGCTGTATCGCCAACTGAATAATAGCCCCTTCCGGTGTCGCGACATCCACAGCTGTGAGCGGCTTGAAAATTAGCGGATGATGAGTGACGAGCATATCGACGTTCGCTTCACAGGCATTAGATACAACTTCAGGAATCGGGTCCAGCGCCACCCAAATGGTTTGAACCGGCCATGCACGCGTGCCGACCTGCAACCCCACATTATCCCATGAAGACGCCAAGTCAACAGGAGCCAGTTTTTCAATAACCTGAATAACATCCGCAACCCTGCAGGTCATGGTGAGTCTCCCGTGGTTATAGACCCGTAAATGGTAAAAAGGCGCAGCATCAAAATCAGCCACGCCTCTATTCGTTTCTTTTTATACGCAAACGTTTTAACACGCCGGTTGTATGAACACCATACATTTTTTCAATTCCACGGTACAGCGCTTCATCGCCGGTATCTCCAGTTCATTCATTTTCGGTTTGTACCATTTACGATATTTTTGGTGGGCCCACCTGGGATCGAACCAGGGACCTACCGGTTATGAGCCGGTGGCTCTACCAGTTGAGCTATGGGCCCGTGAATCGGAATCTTTCACGCGTTAAGTATCTTCAGATAATTTTTTTGTCAAGAATTAGGTTTCGATAAAGCTTTTTAATTTTCGGCTCCTTGTGGGATGTCTGAGTTTTCGCAAAGCCTTGGCCTCGATCTGCCGGATCCGCTCCCGCGTTACTGTAAAATCTTGGCCGACCTCCTCAAGTGTATGATCCGCTTTTTCACCAATTCCAAAACGCATCCGCAAAACTTTTTCTTCACGGGGAGTCAAGGTCGCCAACACCTTACGGGTTTGTTCGGCAAGATTTAAATTCACTGCCGCGTCTGAGGGTAAAACAAATTTTTTGTCTTCAATAAAGTCGCCCAAATGGCTGTCTTCCTCCTCTCCGATGGGTGTTTCAAGCGAGATCGGTTCACGTGCGATTTTAAGAACTTTTCGGACCTTATCCAGGGGAATTTCCATTTTTTCAGCAATCTCCTCCGGCTTTGGTTCCCTTCCCAATTCCTGAACCAGATACCTGGACGTCCGAATCAGCTTGTTGATGGTTTCGATCATATGAACCGGTATGCGAATAGTCCTTGCCTGGTCTGCTATGGCCCTTGTAATGGCCTGACGAATCCACCAGGTGGCGTACGTTGAGAACTTATACCCCCGTCGATATTCAAATTTATCGACAGCCTTCATCAGGCCGATATTGCCCTCCTGAATGAGATCAAGGAACTGCAATCCGCGGTTGGTGTATTTCTTTGCGATGCTCACCACCAAACGCAAGTTTGCTTTAATCAACTCGCTCTTGGCTATTTTTGCGTTGGTTCTTCCTTCATTGACATTGGAAATGATCCGTTTCAGAATGCGGCTGTTTGATTTGGTGAGCCATTCCTTTTTTTGAGCCTCCTCATTGATTCTCAACAGCTCGTTGTGCAGAACCGAGATTTCATCTTTAGACAACTTACAGTATTTTTTGACCCATTTGCTGAATACCGTCTTGCTTTTCAGGTTGGAACGGAGTTCTTTTACCGGCGCGCTCATGGCTTCAGCACACAGGGTCGTTAATTTGTTCATCGAATCATACCAACCGTTCAAATTCCTGATATCCTCTTCAATTTGATCGATAACGCACCCTTCCAATCGCCACTCTTTCAACAACTCGAATATCTTGCTGTTACGCCTGGAAATACAGCGCCTGATTCTCCGTTGCTCGTCAGCCGGCAGTTCATTGGAAAACAGTTGTTCCCTGAATCTCTGATTTTCTTCATTTACTTCTTTAATTTCTGTAATGGTTTTACTAAATTTTTCGAGCTGAACCACTTCATCAATATAGGTGTCTCCTTCATCAATATCCCTCAGCACATGCTTCGGTCTCAACTCCCCCTCTCTAATATGTTCACCCAATTTGAGGATGCAATCGACCCCGGTCGTCGTCTCAAGCAGCGATTTCAAAACGTCCTGTTCGCCGGCCTCGATCTTTTTGGCAATTTCAACCTCTCCTTCACGGCTCAATAGGGTGACGAGCCCCATTTCACGCAGGTACATTTTAACCGGATCCGTGACGGTGCCGAAATCCGGCATTGTCTTGCCTACGCCCAGCGCACGCTTCTTCTCACGTGGTTTGCTTTTAATCAGGGCTTTATCGGTCTTTTTACCGTCGATCACTTTGATATTTAAGTCATCAAACATCATCAGGGTATTGTCAATTTTTTCGGCTGACAGCATATCATCCAGGTGCGAATTGATGTCTTCATATGTCAAGTGACCTTGCTTTTTCCCCAGAGCGACCAGGCGTTTTAATTCCTTTTCGCTTTTAATGGCTAAAACATCTTGTTGCTGCTTTATTGCTTTTATTGTTTTTTTATTTTTTTTCATAGTCGGTGTCTTTTTGCTTCCCATCTTTCGTGATTTTCTCGTTTTGGGTGTTGCCATTTTTTCTGTTTTTTTTGCTGTTATGATCTTTTTCCCTTCACTTTTTTGAACCGTCTTTGTGTCCGTTTTCTTCTTTAACGCCCGTTTACGACCCTTGAGTGCAAGAGAGGATTTTTTCTTGGATGTGACGTGATCATCCTTCCTGGATGACTTCGATTTTAAAACAACCTTCTTTTTCCGAGCGCTTTTTGTTGCATTGGTTGCCTTTTTCTTTTTTGGCGACGCTGTTTTTGAGGTGGATTTTCCGGCACTATTCGTTTTTGGTTCTGCTTTTTTTGCCATTGAGCAGGGCCTCCTGAATGTTTTTAGTTAATTCTTTAAATTCTGGATAGTCAACCCATTTCACTCGATATTTTCATTTTCTGTTTTTCATTTGAAACAGCGAGTTCCTGTTTTTTGCGCAGTAATTTCAACAAAAGAGATTGATTGTTTTCCTTTTCGGCAGCCTTGATTTGTTCATTCAGGGAAAGGCTATATCGTTTAGGGCTTCTTTGAACCAATTTGGTTATCACCTTGCGGCAGTCCCTTTGATTCCACAATTCTTCCTTTAAAGCTAATGAAGCTAATATATTTCTTTTTTCATCATCGTCAACAATCGACATCAAATTAGATAATTCACTTCCGGATTCCGTGGCATGTTTTAAAATGAGGGCGCCCAAAGATTTTAATGTTTCGCTTGCAAAGTAATCCAGGGCATTTGATGCGATAATTTGGGGTAAAATTTCGGGAAATCCTATCATCATCGACAAGATTTGACGTTCCAGCCTGCTCCCGATCTCCTTTTTAGGATCCGCCTGACCATTTTGACTTGGGTTTAAGACCGAAAAAGTACCGTCCCGGTTGATCGCCCGCATCTGCTGCCCTTGATTGATCTTTTTCTCCAGCACTTTCTCCAAAATAACATATTCCTCTATGGATAAGCGTTCAGAAAGTTCTTTGATGTAAAGTTTTCTATCGTCTTCTTCTATCGATGCCAGAGGGGCTGTCAACTCATTGATGATTTTGAGTTTACCCTCGATTGTTCTTCCATGTTTCTTCTCGGCCGACATGATCAAAAAAGGCATAACGCCCAGAGACGCTTTGGCTTGCTCTTGAAACGCTTCCGAACCAAATTCGGAAAGGTATGAATCCGGATCATGCCCCTCCGGCAATAAAATCACGCGCGCATCCACACCTTCCTTGATGAAAATACCAACGCCTCGCAACGATGCCTGAATACCCGCATCATCCGAATCGAAAACAAGAATGATTTTTTCAGCAAATCCTTTCAGGAGTTGGATGTGATTGGGAGTAAGTGCCGTCCCCAGCGTTGCCGCCGCATTTTCAATCCCATGCTGATGAAGCGCCAGAAGGTCAAAATAACCCTCAACGATATACACGCTTCGGGTTTCCCTGCACTTATTTCTTGCACGATGCAACCCATAAAGAGAGCTTCTTTTGTTGTATAGAGGCGTTTCAGGAGAGTTCAAATATTTTGGAAGCGCGTCATCCAGTACACGTCCGCCGAACCCGATGACCTGTTGGTTGAGGTTGAATATCGGAAAAATAATCCGGCCTCTGAAACGATCATAGAAACCGGTTTTAGATTTTTTGGGAACCACCAAACCTGATTTTTCAATCAGATCGAGCGGCAGCCTGTTCTTTTGGAGATGGTTGAGCAGGCTGTCCCATGAGGGAGGGGCGTATCCCAGGTTAAAATTTTCGACAATCGATTTGGACATCCCTCGCTGATGAAGATATTTTCTGGCTTCCTTGCCTTGAGGGCGGTTGAAAAGGACGTCCTGATAAAATTCCATGGCCTTTCGGTTGACGCCGAAGAGATGTTCCTTTTCATGAATTTTCTGCTGCATGACTTTTGATAGGCTTCTCTCAGGCAAAACAATACCGTATCGTTTCGCAAGATACCGAATCGACTCAGGGAACGAAAGCCCGTCATGCCGCATTAAAAAGTTGAAAACATTACCACCGGTATTGCATCCAAAACAGTGAAAAATCTGCTTGACAGGGCTGACGGTAAAAGAAGGATATTTTTCTGAATGAAACGGGCACAGGCCGCTGTAATTTTGTCCGGCCTTTTTAAGAATAACGTAATCCGATACGACTTCGACAATATCTGCTGCGTTCTTTACTTCTTCAATTTTTTCTTCAGGAATAAAATTAGACAAAAAAAACGTCCCCCCTAACAACATATCGTTGTAATCGAAAACACTGGAAGGAGTTATTTCTCAGATTAAACGTAGGATGTTAATGAATCTAATTTGGTTTGTCAAGACATTGATGTGCTTTGCACACAGAAATTGCTTCCTGCAAATTCAACGTTCCGCTATATAGTGCCTTGCCGGTAATGACACCGGTCACTCCAAAGGACGCTAACGGCAAAAGATTTTTAATGTCTTGAAGAGTTGAAACACCGCCGGAAGCAACCACCGGAATCGATACGGCCTGCGCCAGCCTTTTGGTTTCGGCTATATTCGGTCCTGTCTGCATGCCATCCCGATGAATATCCGTAAAATTGATAGCCGCCACACCGCAGTCTTCAAACGTTTTCGCCAGATCCACCGCCTTTGTCCGGGTTGTTTCCGTCCAACCTTCGATGGCCACGAGGCCATTCCGGGCATCGATGCCGACGACAATCCGCCCTGGGAACGACCGGCAGGCGTCCTTGATCAGGCCGGGATTTCGAATGGCTTCCGTTCCGATAATGACGCGATGAACATTTTTATTGAGATACATCTCAATCGTATCCAGGGTCCTGATACCGCCGCCCACCTGGACCAAGGCATTCACTTGTTTTACGATTTCGATAATAGAATCGAAATTCCGAGGGTGTTTTTTCACGGCGCCATCAAGGTCAATCACGTGAATTACGTCTGCCCCGGCGTTATCCCATTTCAGCGCCATGGCAACAGGGTCATCGGAAAATATCGTCTCAGCGTCCATTCTACCCTGAGTCAAACGAACACATTTGCCATTTTTTATGTCGACAGCTGGAATTACAAGCATGGTGTCAAAGGGATCCTTTGGTTGACATAACACCGGATACGCGTCGATCCAATGAAGTCGCTGCATCCAAGGCCCTGCCGGTTGCTTTAAAAACAGCCTCCAGGATATGATGCTCATTTTCGCCGTACGCGACGTCAATATGCAGGTTCATGCCGCCACGCGTTGCAAAAGCCCTGAAAAACTCCTTGGTCAACATAATAAAGGAATCACCTGTTCTCGGGTGATCCGGCGGCATGCGAAATACGAGAAAAGGACGCTTGGACAAATCGATGGTCACCATCGCAATGGCCTCATCCATCGGCGTTACGGCATGACCGTAACGCTGTATTCCCTCTCTGTCGCCCAGGGCTTTATCAAACGCGTCGCCTAGAACAAGCCCGACATCCTCGATGGTGTGATGGTAATCGACATCGATATCGCCTGCTGCATGAATCACCATGTCAAAAAACCCATGCGCAGCCATCAGTGTCAGCATGTGATCAAAAAAGGGTATACCGGTTGCAATCTCATGCGTGCCACGGCCGTCTATGGCCAGCCTGGCGTCAATAACGGTCTCTTTTGTCTTCCGAGAAACTTCCGATTTCCGGATCATGGCCTTGCCATCCTTCGTCCATCTATCCCCGCATGCTGTTCCATGAACCATTGGGGACAGAATTCATTATGCCTGAATTTATACCGGTTGTCATGAATATGTTCCGCTTGACTTGGGTATAACATATTGATATCATTAATCCTGTACAACGCATTCACGGTTGACAACTATAACATAATTGTATAGAAATCAAGATAAAGTTCCAAGGTGCCGATTGAAACATTGAACAAGAGGTAACAGAATGAACGCCATTGACTATGCCGGTCCCGAAAGAAGAAACTATACACGGGTAATCTACAAACCCTCTCAAAAACCCGGACTAAAGATCAATTCTGATATGTTTGATGTTCTGGATATCAATGAATGCGGCATACGGTTTTCAAATCCAGCCGGTATCAAAATCCCCGAGTTTATCCGGGGTATCCTAACCCTGCTCAGCGGCACGCATATTGAAATTGAAGGCAAAGTTGAATGGAATCAGGATGATGAGGTCGGCATTAGTCTCAATTTCTTGATACCTTTTAAGGATATTGAGAAAGAGCAGCGGTATATTATTTTAAACTGCGATTAGTTTTGATCGAAGCCCTCCACACCTGATGGAGAGCTTCGATCAAAACTAAATACAAAACACGCTCGTAAATAAATTGTTTTTCTGAATAGTTACATGAAAATCAAACTTTAAATAGGAAATATATTACACACTTAATAGAGACCGTTTTGCCCTTTTTAACAACTCTTACAGTAACACTGTGTATAACATGCTGATATTTCTTTCTATTCAAATTTCAATAATTGTGGCCCGAATATTGCTTTTCAAAGCAGAAATAACATCCTAAGGAAAGCAGCATGATCAGATTGGGTTCCAACCTTTTTCAAATGCGAAATATTCATGACCATGACATTCTTTTATCAAGGCTTAAGCTCCTTACCATTATGGCTAAAGCCTATTTAGAAAACCATGATTTCGGAAGTTGGCGACTGCGGTCGATGGTTCGGAATACCAAATATATTTCAGGCTTTATGTCAAATTGGCATAGCTACCTCATGAACTATGCCACCGACCATAAACAAACCGGCAAGATTCACTTGGATCACATTTTCTATCAGCGTGTCAAGCTGCTGTCGGTCATGGTCGCATCATTTGCTGAAGGAAACCCCATGGGCATACATCGCAGGGCGGCTCTAAAAAGCAATGTCGATTACATATGCGAAAGACTCAACCATCTGCATTGCGTTTCCAGGGCAAATCTCCATGTGCTCAGCTAAGGTTTGGAAACCCTGCCAAAAGACTTACCTTGATATCCTTTGAAAGATCTATATCATATGATTACATGGTTCTGACGTTGTTTTTCAATTCATTTTTCCTGGTGTTTTGCGGTTGAAACCGGTCGTCCCTCTTTCTCAGCGATAAAACCGGCCCCCTGTATGCTGCTTATACTGAAGTCTGCGCCTTCCTGCTTCCTGTCTCACCAGCTGCTTTCAACAAAGGTAATCCTAAGGCGTTGAAGTGTTCACAGCCGATGTCCTCTTTTCAAACACCGGCATGATGAAGGTATTTAAAAAAGCGAATTTTTCTGCGGAAATTCTATTGAAGAATGGAATTTATCATCTGGAAATCGATATAATGCAGCCTGATAAAAATCACAGTTAAAAAAATCTCTGTGAAGAGCCCGTCCGATATCCTTTCCGATAAACCGAACAGCCGGCAAATTTTTTCTCAAATGGATTTTCGAAACAACAAGCTGATAAAAAAAATAAACGTATTCAACAGGCAACCGGCAAGTAATGCGGTATGCAAAAAATTACATACTCAAATCCGGGTTGCTATTTTACCCTCACGTCTGATATATTAATCGGCATAGAGGGCGTAACCGGAATTCATTAATTTGATTCGTCATACGCCTGAACCTGAAATATTGTTATTCGCATCTACGCCTATTCTTTCTGAATTTCATATCTGGCGCTACATTTCTCCAGGAAATACCGCAGGTTAAACATTTCCAACATTTTTCATTAGCATGATTGCTTGAAAGGAGGGAAAAATGAAAAAGGAAATTCTCAATTACGAAACGCTGCTCAAGATTACCAAGACCATGTCCATGTCTAGAGATCCCGAAAAGGTAATTCAAACCACGGTCGACTGCGTAAAAGAAACACTGGGCATTAAAGGCTGTGCCTTGTTCCTTGCCAACCGCCGAAATCAGGAAATAGAAGTTGCTGCATCATGTGGTCTGAGCAGCGAATATCTCAACAAAGGACCGATCAGTTCGCTACGTTCCATTTCAAAATCACTAACAGAAGGCCCGGTTGCCATCTATGATGTCGCGGATGACCCGCGAATCCAGTATCCTGATGCAGCCAAAGAGGAGGGAATCGCTTCAATTCTTTCCGTTCCGATATTTGTCCGGGGTGAGATCATAGGCGCCATGCGTGTCTATACAGCGGAATACTGGGAAGCTACACTTCAAGACGTCAATTTTGTACAGGCACTGGCTCAGATTGCAGGCATTCTCATCGATTTGAGCCGGCTTATTCAGGGCCAGAAAGAATATATCGATGTCCTGACGACCATGAGGGAAGCAAGGGATATGTAACACCCTATCCGAAAGCATGCAGCCTGTGGCGTATGAATCGTTTGGTTCCCACAAGGGGACACTAACGTCAGATTGCTAAACGCAGGCCATGACGGTACACCATCGATCTATTCCTGCAATCGATAGCATTTCGTCTTGAAAGTTGAAAGTCTAATGTTGGAAGTCTATCTATTCATATCCGGCGTTCCAGCAATGAAGCCACTCAAGACATGATTTCTGCCAACACATTGTGTCAGCAGGAGGACTGTTGGGAAGTGGTGGAGATGAGGGGGCTCGAACCCCTGGCCTCGGCATTGCGAACGCCGCGCTCTCCCAGCTGAGCTACATCCCCATTTTTTGCGCTAAATTCGCATAATAAATCTTCCAAGTCAAGGGCAAATCTTAATAACAGACCTGTCAAGTTCTGGATCCCGGCTCGCATTCCGCGATTTGTCAAAACCCATGACAAATCGCAGGATTTGGCCGGGATGACGAGCTAGGGGACAGGCTGTAAAGTTGCACCCTGCAATATCATGCTTATAGTAAATTTCTCGAATGATCGTTTTTTAGGATGCCGATGATGCCGTTAACTTAACAATGGTGCGCAAAGCTTCAGCTCTGCTCATGCACTGTTTGGGCAGGTTTAAAAACCTGCGCTACATTACTTAAAACTGAACACTATTAGGTTGATGACATTGAGTTGCCAATGACGGATCGGGGGAACGGAGAAGAACAAAGTTCGGTATTCCCGGTCCAGGGGAAACGCCTATGACCAACAGAATACTATTGGAAAATGCTTATAAAGACTACACCCTTGATCAGGATAAAACCCTGTCGCCGGCGGAAACCGTGCGGCGGTTCAGGGAACGGTTGAAACATGTCGATCTGGACATTCTCGAAAAAACCGAACGGATCGACAACGGCCGCTTGGATATCCCGGTTTATTTCAGCGTGTGCGGCAAGGATGCCGCCGCCACCATCGGCACCAAGAAACAGATGGGAAAAGGCGGAACCCCCCA
>CAYTAQ010000043.1:11400-27584 GCA_964435695.1 uncultured Desulfobacterales bacterium
TGATGGAGTTGGCGGAAAGGTTCAGTTTTTTCAGCTTTAGTAAAACTCCAGGCAATTTTATTATCGGCGCCTACAAAGATGTAAGGGATCGTGCAGTCCCGTTTGATGTGATTGCCAAGTCCGTGCACGATGATTCATCAGACCTTGAAATCACGGAAAAGATTTTTGATACCCTGCCTATGAAATGGACCCGGGCCTACAATCTCACACAGGATAAAACGGTCTTGATCCCCTTTGACTGGTTTTTTGCCATCAATCAATTCAACGGTCCTTCAGCAGGAAATTGCAAAGAAGAAGCCATATGCCAGGGTATCTGCGAAGTTGTCGAAAGACATGTTTCCAGCTTAATCAGCCAAAACAGACTCAGTGTGCCGGCTATACGGCGCGAATCGGCCACTGATCCACTCGTCATTGAAATGCTGGGAAAATACAGGGCAGCCGGCATCCATGTTCATCTTTCGGATTTTACCCTCGACACGGGAATCCCCACGGTCGCTATTCTGGCGTATGACCCGAAGACCTTTCCCTTGCGCAGTGAAATCGTCTGGACCGCAGGGACAACTCCCCACCCCCAGAAAGCATTAAGCCGGGCCCTCACGGAAACAGCCCAACTGGCAGGGGACTTCAACTCAGGTGCCAATTATGTTGCCAGCGGCCTCCCCAAATTCACGAGCCTGCCGGAAACAAACTTTATCACACAGACAAAGCAACAGGTCGACATTACCGATCTGCCGGATATTTCAGACATCAATATAAAGACCGAAATCGAGAACTGCGTTGCCGCGCTGAAAAAAAACGGTTTTGATGTCTACTTGGTCAATACAACGAATCCGTTATTGGAGATACCGGCATTTTACACCATTGTTCCGGGCGCCCATTTCAGGGAACGGGCCATGGGTACAAGCGTGGGCATGTTCTCAGCCAAACTCATCACTGAAAACAACACGCCGGAAAATGCGTATGCCGGCCTCCATAAAATCGACCGGATACTGCCCAAAAAATATTATATCAATTTTTACATGGGGACCTGCCTGCTGGCTATGGGAAAACATCAGGAAGCGATTGTACGTTTGGAAAAGGCCTTGGCATTAAATCCCCCGGAACAGGATATTGCGAGCATCTGCTCCTATATGGGGGTGGGGCTCAAGGAAATGGGAGAATATAAAAAGGCTATCAAGGTGCTGAAGCAAGGTGAGACATATGACAAGGAACGCACCGATATCTATAATCTCATGGGATTCTGTCATTTCAAGCTCAAAGAACATGAGCGGGCCATAGAAAATTTTGCCAAAGCACTTGACCTAAACCCGGGTTCGGCCATTGATTACGCCAATATCGGCTCAAATTACCGGGAAATGGGAGATAAAGAAAAAGCAATTACCTTTTATGAAATTGCACTTTCAATCGATCCCTCCATCGGTTTTGCAAGGGAGAGTCTGGAAAGGCTGAAAGGAAGCTGATAGCTGGTAGCTGGTAGGTAATAGGAATACAGGAGCCAGAAGACAGAAAGCAGTGAGTAGATGTCGGATTGATGGAATCTTGTTTGGGAATGAGAAAAAATGAATTACAGTGACCATCTGAAAATATCGATTTTAGCAGCCATCGAAGCAGGCCGGGAAATTCTCACTATCTACCATGCCGGATTCACAGTGGATTACAAGGAAGATCGCTCACCCTTGACCCTGGCGGACAAGGCATCCCACACGATCATTGTAAACCGTCTCAAGAATTTCGGCATCCCTGTTTTGAGCGAGGAAGGCAAGCATACACCCTATACGGAACGCAAAAAATGGGACCGGCTCTGGATTGTCGATCCCCTGGACGGCACCAAAGAGTTCATCAAGAAAAACGGTGAATTCACCGTCAATATTGCCCTGATAGAAAACGGTACTCCCATACTCGGCGTGGTGTTCGCACCGGACCGGGAACAGCTCTATTTTGCCATGCAAGATCTCGGGGCCTATAAAATAGATGATTTCCAGTTGATCCAAAAGGCCTATAACGGTATTCGTGATAGGTCACTCACCATGGATGAACTGATCAACAAATCAACAAAGCTTCCCTGCGGCAAATCAGCCGGAATCCCTTACACCATCGTCGGCAGCCGGTCCCATGCAACACCCGAACTGGAAGCCTTCGTGCAGGCAAAGCAACGGGAATTCGAAGATGTTGATTTTATCCCGGCGGGAAGTTCGCTCAAAATATGCCTGGTGGCAGAGGGAAAGGCGGACATATATCCCCGCCTCGGACCCACCATGGAATGGGACACGGCTGCGGGGCAAGCCATTGCCGAGGTCGCGGGCGCCGCTATGATTGCATATGAATCCGGAAAACCCATGCGCTACAACAAGGCAGACCTGCTCAACCCGTGGTTCATTGTGGAAAGGAAGCAAAGCTGATGACACAACAAACACTGAATCTGCCGATAACCGGCATGACCTGCGCAAACTGCGCCATGAACATCGAGCGAAATGTAAAGAAGCTTGCCGGCGTCGAATCCGTAAATGTCAATTTCGCCTCGGAACATGCCACGGTTCTGTTTGACGGCAAGCAAATTCAATTGGACGATATTCTCCAGAAAATCAATGGCGCCGGGTATTCCGTTCCCAAAAGCCACGTTGATTTTCCGGTAACCGGCATGACATGCGCCAACTGCGCCGCCAATATTGAACGTGCGTTGAATAAGCATGTACCGGGTGTCACGAATGCCACCGTAAACCTTGCCACGGAACGTGCATTTGTGGAATACATACCGGGCATTTCCTCTTTGGACGACATCTACGCAGCTGTCCAAAAAGCGGGCTACGGTGTCATTCCGCCGGAAGATCTGGTTGAAGACGACGCCGAACAGATTGCCCGGAATGCTGAAATCAAGAATCAGACCATCAAATTTTTTGTGGGTATTTTCTTTACGCTGCCCCTGTTTTTGCTCAGCATGGGAAGAGATTTTCATTTCATCGGTACATGGAGCCATGCCCCCTGGGTGAACTGGCTTTTCTTCGCCCTGGCAACGCCGGTTCAATTTTATACCGGATGGGACTACTATGTGGGCGGATTTAAAAGTTTGAGAAACCGCAGCGCAAACATGGATGTCCTGGTGGCCATGGGGTCATCGGTGGCTTATGTTTATTCAACCGCCCTGCTCTTTTTCCCATCGTTCGGCAATCATGTTTATTTTGAAACATCGGCCGTCATTATCACATTGATCAAACTGGGAAAGCTTCTGGAATCACGAACCAAAGGAAAAACCGGCGGCGCCATCCGCAAACTGATCGGCCTCCGGCCCAAAACCGCAGTGATTCTGGAAAACGAGCTAGAAAAAGAGATTCCCTTAACACAGGTCCAAAAAGGTAATATCGTCATGGTCAGGCCGGGAGAACGGATTCCCGTGGACGGTACGATTGTTGAAGGGATGTCCTCAGTGGATGAATCCATGCTGAGTGGAGAACCCATACCTGTCGATAAAAAAACCGGGGACCCGGTCATCGGCGGCACTATCAACGGGGAAGGATTGCTAAAGTTCAAAGCGACCCGTGTTGGAAAGGAAACCGCTCTGGCACAGATTATCCGGCTTGTCCAGGAAGCACAGGGCAGCAAAGCGCCCATTCAAGCGCTGGCCGATAAGGTCGCCGCCATATTCGTGCCTGCCATCATCGCCATCGCGTTTATTACCTTTTTTCTGTGGTGGTGGCTGGGAGGAGATTTTGTTCCTGCCATGATCCGGATGGTTGCCGTGCTGGTCATTGCCTGTCCCTGTGCGCTGGGTTTGGCGACTCCGACAGCCATTATGGCCGGCACTGGGAAGGGCGCCGAGCAGGGCATCCTCTTCAAAGACAGCAAATCCCTGGAGACCGCATCGGACCTTGATACGATTCTGCTGGATAAAACCGGGACCATCACCATGGGCAAGCCTGCTGTTACCGGCGTGCACCACTTCTCGCCTGCATGCAAAAATGCCGGCGAATTGTTGGCATTGGCTGCATCGGTTGAAAAGGGGTCTGAGCATCCCATCGGAAAAGCCATTGTCCGGGAAGCGACCAACAAAGGGCTCCATCTGGTTTCACCTGAAAATTTTGTCGCTTCCGGCGGCCTGGGTGTCACCGCCGATATCGAAGGGGAAACGGTCAGGGTTGGCAAGCCAGGATGGTTTCTGGAGACGCATGATGACGTGGCAAATGCAGTCAAGGCATCTATGGATAAGATCCAGCAGCTTCAGTCCAGGGGAGAGACGGTAATGGTCGTTGTTTCCGGCCATACCGTCTGCGGCCTTATTTCCGTATCCGACAAACTCAAGCCTGAATCAGCGTCCGCTATTGAAGCCCTGCACCGCATGCATATGAAAGTCGGCATGGTGACGGGCGACAATACAAAGACAGCTCACGTCATTGCCGCCCAGGTCGGCATCGATGACGTGTTTGCCGAAGTCCGCCCCGAAGAAAAAGCCGCGACCGTGGAGAAGCTTCAAAAACAAGGTAAAAAAGTCGGTATGGTGGGTGACGGCATCAACGATGCCCCTGCCCTGGCCCAGGCGGATGTCGGCATGGCAATCGGGAGCGGTACGGATGTTGCGATTGAAACTGCAGGTCTCATTCTCTCGAGCGGCAGCCTGACAGGTGTTTCCCGGGCAATACGACTCAGCAAAGCCACCATGAAAACCATTCGCCAGAACCTGTTCTGGGCATTTTTTTATAACCTTGTACTGATTCCCATAGCCGCGGGTATCCTGTATCCGTTTGATGCCGTCCCAGGCTTTCTGCGGGAGCTTCATCCCATTATGGCGGCCCTGGCCATGTCCATCAGCAGCATTACGGTGGTGTCGAACAGCCTGCGGCTTTATAAAGCCCGGTTTTAGGTTTTTAAGTTTTAGGTGTTAGGTCGCTGACAGCCAATGCCGTTAAGTGAACTAAATGATGTAGCGCAGAGCTTTACAGTCTCGTAACTCGTCATCCCGGCCAAGTCCCGCTTCATTTGTCATGGGTTTTGACAAATGAAGCGGGATGCGAGCCGGGATCCAGGAAGGGCTTTTGCCTGTTCGTTATCTATTGTATGAAACTTAGCCAAAATGACATAGTTTCCTCTTTGATAAAACTGGGAACTCTGTGACCAGCGGCGCTACTGGATTCCGGATCACAAGCCTGTCCTCGACTTGATCGGGGATCCGGAATGACAACTTTCTGCCAGTTGCGAGACAGCCTGTAAAGGCCTGCGCTACGTTACATGGGACCACCTATATCACTCTAAGTTAATGATTTGGGATAGCAAATTACGCCCGCCAGGGCAAATGACAATCAATTGCGTACGCAGTGCTAATTTCGCGCGTAGCGCAGATAACGCCCGTTAGGGCTTATAGTATTTCATCCGCAAATGCCTTATAGTCAATGGCGCCGAAACTGGTTGTGCGGTAAAAGACCACCGGTTTGCCCACGACCGCGCTGTCGGCAATGGTCGTGTTCGATCGAATGACCGTCTGATACAATAAACCCTTGTATCGCTCGTCATGTCTCAGTTTTTCGAGTATGTCACGGCTCACACGGGTTCTTTGATCAAACATCGTGGCCAATACTCCCGCCGTTTTCAGTTTGGGGTTGATTTCCATCTGAACGGCCGAAATGGTATCAAACAATTCCTCAAGGGCGTCAAATGCATAGGGATGGGTCTGACAGGGCACGATGACTTCATCCGCACACACAAACACATTTACCGTCAGCAGCGATAAGCTGGGCGGCGTATCCAGAATAATAAAATCATAGGCCGATCTCAAATCCTCAAGGCCTTCTTTCAGGCGGTTCTCCCTCCCCGCTTCCGTTACAAGTTCCACTTCAGCTCCCGAAAGATCCACATGCGAAGGGATTAAATCGAGTCCTTCCCATCGGGTTTGCAAGACAGCATCCTGAGCGGTTTTGGATCGGGGATTGTTCAGAATATCATAGGTGTTCTTTGCATTTGCATCCACTTCGACGCCCAGGCCACGGGTGGCATTCGCCTGCGGATCCATGTCAACAATCAGAACTTTCTTACCTTTTAAAGAAACGGCCGCCCCCAGGTTAATTACAGTTACGGTTTTTCCAACCCCGCCTTTTTCATTGGCAACAGCAAGTACCTTGGCATGGTTCACCCTCATCTCAGTCCTCCTCTGCTCAATTTTCAGTTCCAAAAACGGATTCAATCCGCTCTCTGAGTCTTACGATTTTCTCCGTGTAGGATGTTGATTGCGTCTCGATGCGTTTCAGCATATCACGTGCCGCCGCCTTATCCACATGATGTTCCTTTACCTGTTCGATAGCTCTTGAAACATTCGTGGCATAGGATCGAAATTGTTCCAAGAGAACTTCATAGAGCTGGTTCGACATTGCATCCGTCATTTTGAAAATATATTGAAACTTGATATTCTCTTGATAATCTTTAAAATGCAATGCAACCGATCTTTCGGTTTCACGTTTCATCCGCTTGATGCTGTCTTTTAATGCGTTGATTTTTTGCCGGTCTTGACCGTTTGCCTTTTTTTTAAGCAATTTATTGAAAATTCCTACGATCGAATAAAATCCCAGCCGTACAACCGCCTCCGTTTTTATCCTGGCTGAGTATCTCATGGTCGCCGCAATCGGCGGGAGCTTTAAGTCGCTTCTCAGGCCTTTTGCTTTGAAGTTCTCCGTAGCGCGTTCGACGCCCTGTCTTTCCAAAAGTGGAATCCCGAGTCGATCCATGGTACCACGATATCCTGAAATGGCTTCGGTGATCATCGCTTCATACGGTTCTCCCACCGACGCAAGGTATGCGCTTGCCTTTGCTTCTTCATCCCTGATAAATTTGATGATCTTTGGGTTGACGCTTTCCGCAACATAGGAATCGAGGGCCGCCTTGAAATCCTGGAAAATCAAAAAAAGGGTATCCGTGAAGGACGATGCCGCCAGGACGTCCTCGTAGGCCTTAAAGTCAACCTGAAAGTTTCGGATATATTCTTTGATATTCTGCATAACCGTACCGTGGCGGGTATCAAAGAATCGATCCACATCCTGCTTTAATTCAAGTTTGATTTTCCCGGAAGAACCATCCAGGGTGCTTTTCACAAGTGACCGGATCTGGTCCATCTGTTTATGGTGGTATTCAATTTTTTTAAGCACATCTTCAACGCCCTGGGCGTCTCTATCGAGGATAGTCTGATGAATTCGCGACCAGTTCTCCAAGCCGATTGCAATCAAACCCAGTCGTTCAATATTATTTTTCAGCAAAAGCGTGTAACGCTCCCTGCTCAATTTGTCGCGCAGTTCGGTGTTGAAACGCAGGGTCTCCTTGTCCGACAAGCTCACAAGGTCTTTTTCGGCCTCCCATTGTGCAAGCCGCAACGCATCTTTTGCGGATATGGCTTTATCGGAAGATTTGAAAAGGTTATAAAGGGATGAAAGCGTATGAATCGACGGATCAGGTTTTATCAATGACAGCCCCGAACGGGTCTTTTCAACCAACGTCATCAAGTCTTCCATGGATTCATGCTCACTGAAATCACAATTGATAACGAACAGAATGTTATCGATAATCCCCATCTGTTTAATTATCGACAAAAAGCGCACATCCGCCTGTCGCAACCCGGTCCTGCTGCTGATGACATAGACGATGAAATGTGTTCTCAGCAGATAGTCCTGAATCATGGCGAGGTGGAGCGGGTTTGGAGAGTCGCTCCCCTGGCAGTCTGCTATTTCGATATTACTGTCGATAAAGGGGGAGTTAATTTGCAACTGGATGTCCTTCAAATACACGGCAAGACTGTCACTTCCGGAAAATGATTTCTGTGCGTCGAATTGATCGTCCTCATACGCTTTGCTCATGCTTTCCGAGGCAAGTATATCTTTTACAGTTTCATATCCGTTCAGATAGGATTCAAGAAGTATGCTGCTGATATTACGGGACCCGTTGGCAATTAAAATATCCGAATGCAGGGATTGCAGCCCCTGCTTGAGCGCTGTTCTATCTTTTTCCCTTCGGATGTCGAACCGGTCTTTTTCAGATGGCGCTTCACGGCCGGGAAACAGGGTCAATGCCTGTTCGATTTCCGAATTTACCTCATCCCACGACTTAAAATAAAGAATTGCCTTTAAATAGGGGCCGCTTCGGATTCTTGTCACAATCGATGTAACAACCCCCGCACCCCGTTTTAGATAATCCGACTTGAAAATAGAATTGATGAAGGTGCTTTTGCCCGATTTTATCGGACCGACAACCGCAACGCGAATTACATCCTCCGCCATCTGTTTTTCAATACCGGAACATACGCTCTCCCACTGATTCACTCCCGAATCAGATGCTCCCGGCATATTTCGAATCTGCGTAAGGAAGGAGGCCATCTCCTGGTTAATCCGCTGCAAATCATCTTTAAATAATTGGAATTGTTCCATTTTTAAGCTACAATAACTGATCTCATAAAACTGGAGTATTGGAGTGACGGAGTACGGATACTATCTCTGAAAATCAGGTATCCTTACACGGCATGATGCGGATTGTCAAAATGATTCATACGGGCGGGTGTCCTTCTATAGCGCTTGTCAGAATAACGTCCGATTATGATAACAAAATCTATAATATAGCGGTTGTCATAAATTTTCATGCTTATTATTTAGAGGATAGATAGGACATTTCAATGTAAATTATTGTTTCATGCTTCGTTGTGCGCGCATGAGCATGAAAATTTATGACAACCGCTATAACGATTTTATGAAAAAAGAGAACGACTTGTGCTTCCTATGATTTTATGTTATATGAAATATTGGTGCCATTGCTGCAAACAACTCATAAAATCAACCGCGGCGGCCTGAGATTGAAACGGCAAAACGTAACATCATTCAAAGAAGATCTGTGTTGTTATACGGAAAAGAGGGAAATAGATCCATGTCAGAAAAACATCCGGAATGCCCGCTTTATAACCCCTTAAATTGCAAAGAGTATTACAACCCCAAGCTCTGTGCGTTTGTAAGGAAAGATAAAGTCTGCCTGAAGAAAAAGAAACCGAAATCAAAGGCAAAGAAAAAGGCGTAAACCAGTCCCGATCTGAACTTTTCCAAACCAGCAAATCCACTGCCCTATCTTGAAACCTTAAACCATTATTAGGAATGTCAGGTGATGCGTAATGAGTGATCAGTGATGAGTTAAGTTGATGCCATTCCCATCACGCATCACCCATCATGCATGCCCCGGTGTTTCCGACAGCAGCATAGGTTCGATCCCCATCATCCTCACGGCGTCGTCCCATCGCTTTTCAATGGGACTTCTAAATACGATTCTTTCATCGATCGGGCATGTCAACCAGGCATTTTGAGCGATCTCATACTCCAACTGTCCCGGCCCCCATCCTGCGCAACCAAGCGCAATGATAAAAGATTCCGGCCCCTGATCCTTGGCCACCGCTCGAATTACGTCCATGGTATTGCTCATGGCAATGGCCGGCGTGATCATAAAGCAACCTTCCCATGAGAAAGGCTCGCCGTGGAGGATAAAAATTTCATTTTCATGGACCGGTCCGCCGATATGAATCGGTATCTTATCGGCCTGGCTCGTATATTCCAGTTTCAGCTCTTCAAATATGGATTTTGCAGAAACGGCGGGTAAAACTCGATTCACAATGATACCCAAAGCACCGTTGGGGGTATGTTCCGAAATACAGGTAACGCTATGGGAAAAGTTGAAATCCGCCATAGAGGGCATGGCCATCAGAAAATTCCCTTTAAGGCTTTGAATATTTATCTTTTCCATCTTATCATCCATCCAAGGGGCGCTAAGCAGGGCCGGTGTGGATATGTCTTTTTGAAAAATGCCTTAACCGCCATCATGCGTAATGAACAAAAACCATTTTAAATTTTTCAGTAATACGCGTCTATTAACATTAGCATATTTATAACATTTGTTAAACTCAAATACATCAGCGACATGTATCTGACTTGATTTGAGGCGTCATCGATGGATTCGCTATTGAAACCACTTGATTTGTCAGTTAATTTTTTATATATTTGCAGGAGTAAGCCAATCGGCAAACGACCGGTCTACTGAACAGGTCAAATTGAGCCTAACGTGAGCGTTTGAAGATTCCTCGCAGCAAGCTGCGAGGAATCTTCCACCGTAAGGAATTCTATCTATTTTGATTCGCTCGCTAACCCCGCGGCAAGCCGCGGGGAATGCGCTCGCTGTTGCGGTTCAAATTTTAAGAATTAGGTTGCAGACGATACAACCAACGTCAAAGGAGAATTTTAAAATGATCACTAGAATTATGGTGCTTTTGATGAGCCTGGTACTGATTCCCGGTCTTTGTTTCGCAGAGTTTTATAAATACCGGGATGCAAACGGCGTTCTGCGGTTTACAGACAACCTGGCGGACGTACCCAAACATCAGAGAGAAAACATTCAACAATATCAAGAGGCCATTATTCCTGAGCCTGCAGAGGCCGTTGAAAAAGCGCCGGAGCTAAACTTGAATGAAAGAGCGGATCAGTTGAATACTGAAAGGGATCTTCTGGCAAAAGAATACGCCGAACTGGCGGCAGAACGGAATGCTATGGAAAAGGAAACGCCAGACCCTCAAGATGCTGACGCGTTTACTGCATATAAGAATAGAGTCGATGATTTTAATATCAGAATAAAGGCCTATGAAGAAAAGCGTAAAACGTTCCAGATAAAGGTGGATGCTTTTAATAACGATGCAAAAACACCGTAATCCCCTGTTTAGATAATCTTGAAATCTTCAGGGTAAAAGGTGACTCTTGAAAGGGCTATTCGCCGTTCCATTTCGCGCTGCTTTTCCTTCCTCCTGCAAGCGATACCGCTTCTCCTGTCTTGTGCGATAAAGCAGTTCACGCCGCGTCGATCACCGCTGTTCCGTTTTTCAGGTTCCAGCATGAAATGCGTGCGATGCCATTTCAAATGCACTGATTTGTCATCCAGCATACCGGTCATTAGTCTCTTTGCAGTTTTTTCACATCTTCAATTTTTGCGTTGTACCATATCATAAACCAACGCCACAATCAATGGAAACTTCGCGTTGCCCTGTTTGTCCCTTCCCTCCATACAAGAGGCGGCCCTCCTTTTTATCGGCAGATTAAAATCTATATTTGACCGGAAATGCCAAATATACTATTAGGGTGCTGTCTATAGGTTCCAATTCGTAAAATAGTCGAAACATATTTCCGGAATTTACCAGACGCCATCTCAACAAGATATTTTTAAAAAATATCCAAGGAACCAAAATAAATGGAAATTATTGAAAAAGCCATGAAGACCGGCGCAAAAAATCTATCCGAATCTGCATCCAAGCAGGTGCTCGCCGCCTACGGCATTCCCGTTACCCTTGAGTTCGTCGTAAGATCAATGGACGCAGCAGTGGAAAAAGCCGAGACTATTGGATATCCGGTGGCACTAAAAGCTTCGGGAGAAAATGTGCTGCACAAGACAGAATCCGACTGGATCGCTCTGGACTTAAAAGACCGCGAACAGGTAAGAAACGCTTACAGGGACTTGATGTCCCGCAATGACGCTGCCTTTGAAGAAATTCTCGTCCAGCAGATGGTCAAAGGAAATCGTGAACTCGTGGTGGGGTTGAAACGGGATCTTCAGTTCGGCCCCTGCGTCCTTTTCGGAATCGGGGGCGTGTTGACGGAGATACTGGAAGATATTTCCATCCGTGTGGCACCGCTGGACCGCCTGGATGCCATGGATATGATGGAAGACATCAGAGGGAAGAAAATTCTGGATGCGTTCAGGGGAAAACCGCCTGTTGACCGGGAGTCCTTGGCCGATATTCTTATAGCAGTCGGCCGGATTGGATTGGAGCATAAGGATATTTTTGAAATCGACATCAATCCCATTAAGCTGTTAAACGGAAAACCGGTTGCCGTGGATGCCCTGATTGTATTTGGATCCAAAGATGGAATTCCCGAATAGATTTCCGTTCACGTTCCCGTGCACGTTAGATCAGGGGTTTTTATGGAAACCGATATCAGAGACAAAGAAGACATCACTCATGAAGATGTCGTCCGCCTCAATTTTACAAAAACCCCCCCCACGTATTTCTTTCGCAAGCACTTCCGTGAAGGCCTTCGTTCCCGGCTCATGCAGGTCCTGTATCCAAGGGATGTTGAAGCGGAAACCAAGGGCGTTGTGCATCAGGGCATCCGGTGGTTCCCCCTGGCTCACCCTTTAAAGATGTTGAGAATATTCAAAAAACGCTTCAAAATTTCCGCCGAGGTACAGCAGGAAATTGAAAACTTCAAGATTGTCCAAAAATACCTGCCGCTTCATCATTACGCTGCGTCTCAAGAATTTCTCGTGCCTTATTTTATCTCCGGCAAATACGATCTTCTCCTGTGCGGACTTCAGGAATTTGTGGATGGTGAAACCCTCGACCCATGGCGTGAGGATATTGTTGATCGGCTGAAAGCTTATTTCAGCGGTCGCATCGCCACGCAAAACAACCTGCCGGCGTTGCTCGAAACCGTAAAAGCCAGTGCATCGTCATTTGTCGAGCATATGAAAATCATGATTCAAAAAGCCGGTTATATACCGGATCTTGCAGGAACCGGCAATATTCGCATTACAGAAACCGGCAGTATGAAACTGGTCGATATCAACAATATATCACGTGTATCCTTTGATCATCACATTCGGCTCGACGACAAGGGATATCCGGTTTGTGACAAATCGATCGAAGCCTTAGCCAAAATAGAACAGCATGTTCTGGGTAGGCACATGTTACCAAACGAACCCATGTATCGTCTATTCCTGGACCCCCGCAGATTGTCTCATGTCAAGACACATGAAAAGCGATTTCATAAAAACAATTCGGCGGCAGGGAATTACCCGCGTTTGTACAGCAGATAAAGGAATATCATGTCTAAAAAAGGCCCGTACCGTAAGCTAAAATATTTTTTGGGATCCATGGTTGTGCTGGCTATTCTTGCGTGTATTGCTCCTTTTTTCCTAAAAGGTCCAGGAAACACAGCCCTTATCACGCCGGATCGAATCAAGCTGCCGGATATAAAACTTCCCGGCCGAAAAAACGTCGATACCCGGTTGAACACCCCGAAAACCACGGCGTCACGCTTAAAAGATCAGGTCATCATCTACCGCTGGCAAGACAAAGACGGCACGTGGCATTTTACGGACTATCCAAATCCCGATGGCCCGTCGCAAGTGATCCATGTCTCGCCGGATCCACCCTCCCAAAAAGACAGTAAACCCACTTTGGAAGAAATCCACAAAGAAGTAGTCGGAGATCATGATGCCTTAAGCGAAGACCTCGCATTTCCCCTCACCCCCTCAAATGTTAAAAAACTTAAGGAAGAGGCAGAAAAGCTCAAAAAAGAACTCGAGAAACGGTATGAAGAACTCAACGCGCTACAAAAGACATCCAGATGATTTTCCTCCCTGCCCCTTTTGAAAAAGGAGGCAGGGAGGAGAATCATTTCCTGAACAACGCCCCTATTTTATCCCTGCTGGCGACCAGATCTTCACGGTCTTCAGTAAAAATTTCAAGCGTAACGGTGTCGTCATAGCCAATAGCCCTTAACGCCTGAACGATCCGCTCAAATTGGACATTTCCCTATCGCATATGCTTTCTCACTTTCTTTAATTGACACAATCGGTTAATTTCTCTATAGTCCCTGTAAGTTGGATCACAAGATGCGTATCTCATTTATTTGAAGGGTATGGTTAACTTCCTGCCGGCCTGAAAGCGATCATGAAGAAAAAAAGCATCCTTATTCTCCTAGCCGCCGCTGTTATCGGGCTGGGGTTTCTATTCTTTCAGAACATTTATCAGCAACATATCATTTTTCTGAAAGACAATACTGAAATCGTGGCCGATGAAACCTGGGTTGTCGGTGAAAATGTATTTTACCGGCGCAATAAAGAGATCAAGAGCATCGACATGCCGAACGTTCGTTTCGTCAAAAAGCGTGGCACCTTCGATGCGGCATCCGGCTTCATTCTGATAAAACACCTGTGGGTATCTTACGAGAAAAAAGCTTCGGACCTTTTTTCAGACTCCACCCTTGAAAGCGTGGACTTGAAAAAATGGTCTCTCATCTCCGGTGCGGCCTTCCTGCTTATCCTATGCTGTATTGCTGTTTTTTTCAAACTGAAACATAGGGTCGATTCACCCAAATCTAAAAAAAAGAAAAAAAAAGCAGCTAAAACAACGCATCGACCGGAAGAAGAAATAGACTATCA
This sequence comes from uncultured Desulfobacterales bacterium, assembly GCA_964435695.1. Classification (GTDB taxonomy): domain Bacteria; phylum Desulfobacterota; class Desulfobacteria; order Desulfobacterales; family B30-G6; genus CAYTAQ01. The sequence goes on from CAYTAQ010000043.1 coordinate 25,606, forward strand.
AGGTCGGGAAGCCGTTGTTCAGTTTTTTCTCGGAATTTTCAAGTTGCAGAAAGGTGCAGCCGAAGAAGGTGAAACCCAATTCCGTCCTGTGGATACCCGAACACCTGACGGTAACTTTATCTATGAACTGCGCGTCAAGCATGAAGACGAATGGACTTCCAGACGCATGACCATCGGTCCCATCGGTGAGGAAAGCGGCAGCAGGAGCACATGCTACTATGTAATTTACGACGACCATCTCGTTGTTAAAATACCGCCGGCACCTGTCACGAAATTTGACAAATACATTCAAAGCATTAAAAGAGACGCCACGATTGCGGAAAAACTGCAGCCCAAAGAGTGTCTTATTCCGCGTGTCTCCGTCATTTTGAAAAAAATCCACCCTTTTTATGAGGATCAGGAATTACCCATAGAAAAGCTCGAAGAGAAATACATTGATTGGCTTAAAACCAACGATGAATTTCAAGCATACTTAAAGATCGGCGGTACCTTCGTATATTTTATGGACCTGTCCAAGTATTTCTTCCTCGGGAATATCCTCAAGAAAATGCACGATGTTACATCAAAAATAGTGGAAGAAGCTTCCAATCAGCCGGACATCATCTGGAACCCTGTGGAATTTGAAGCAAGATACGGGCAGCAGTTTGTGATTATCGCGGACAATCTCCACCCTGTCTACACCTCCTTTGAAAACCGGGCAAAGGGCATACTGCAGCAAAACAATATGTCTGACGAGATATCTCCCTTTCAGATAAAAGAGTGGTTTTTGACATACCTGTCCGGCGAAAAGCTATCGGCGTCCGATATCGATACAAAGCCGGGGATTGCATCTGATCTGAATGTCGTAGCAAGAAAGCTTTTACAGGAAAAGGAAGCGCCTGTCGAGCAATACCGCAGAATGATTCGAACCTATGCCGTCAACAAAAGCCTCCAGCAGCACAAAGCTCAAATTTCCGGTTTAATTACAAACCTGCTCGATCTTTTGGCCTGGCTGGATAAGAAAAAAATCGCCATGCGCGATCTAAAACCGGATAACCTGCTCATTGCCGGCAATCCATCGAAATTTCCTCAGTTTTTAGAGTCGGCAATACTCTATTCCATCGGGCTCATTGATGTGGAAACAGCCGTATCGTTTGATGTTACGGACATGAAAACAATCAGCCAGCCTCCCCTGGGTGGCACACCGTCTTATTCAACCCCAACGCACGTTTTACGTAATGATACTCTGGTAACTATTTTCGGGGATCTGCCGATGATTTTCCATCTGCAGGACTGGTATGCCGCCATCGGCATGATATACACGGTTGTTACCGGTGAGAGGCTCTTTGACCGGACCGCCAAGACCCTGCTAAAATTAAAGGCAAGCATCAAAAATCATCCAAAGAAAAAAGAAACGCCTCTGAAAATATTTGAAGAAGTCAGCCGAACCTTTTGGAAAGAAGCTTTTACGGAATTTGAATCGAAAATCCAGGAGAATGAAAAGCGGCTCAACTATATCAGCATCATCGCCACCAAAGAATCTAAATCCCTATTGATCAGATTGATATCCGAAACCCAGGAATTTCTCTCAAAAGCCATGCAGCACAACATTACATCCCAGGGCATTTTCAAAGGGGATAAAATCAGGAAAAGCCTCTATGCGGCCTCGTATTTGAAAATAAGCCATTTTAAGATAAAATTTATAGATGATCAGGCGAAAAATATGCAGCCGGAGGAAAGGGAAACCGCCGTCAAGTTTCTGGATGAACTGATATACCTTAAAAAACAGTCTGCTCAATGCGTATCAGCATCAAACGCATTGCAAAAGTCCGTCCCGATTATTTCCACTTACGATCTCTTGAATACCATATTTACCATTGTGCTGGTCAGCATGCACCAGCGCTGCTGGGGTCCTGTGATGCACTAAAGAAGCATTGTTTTAGGGTTTAGAGCGTTTGTCAGAATAACGTTCCGATATTGGTGGTTTTCCGGATCTTATA
>CAYTAQ010000044.1:0-8917 GCA_964435695.1 uncultured Desulfobacterales bacterium
CTCTACATCCTGATGCAGCCATTTTTGCATGAAAGTCCTTCTTTTTTGAATACCCATCTCACGTGTTTTGCGGCATCTTTCCTTGACGATCTGCGACGGCACGTGATTCGGGTAACCGGCGGCCGGAGTTCCCTTTCTGGGAGAAAATGGGAAAACATGCAGATATGCCAGGGGGAGTTCATCCAACAGCAGGAACGTATTTTCAAACGCATCTTCTGTTTCACCGGGAAAGCCGATCAAAACATCGGCGCCGATGGCTGCGTGGGGCAGGGTGTCTATAATTTGGAGCACCAGCTTCCGAAAATCATTCTGTTGATAGGGCCGATGCATCCGTTTCAAAATTTCATTGTCACCGCTTTGCAGCGGAATATGAAAATGAGGGCAAATCTGTTCCGGTCTCTGGTTTGCCCGGGCAATGAGTTCGATCAACTCACGCGTTAATTCAAGCGGTTCCAAGGAACTGAGTCTGATTCGGTCGATGGATTGGCTGCTGCACAGATGCTCTATCAGATACCTCAGGTCGATTTTGGGGTACAGATCTGTGCCATAACGGCCGAGATGTATGCCGGTGAGAACGATTTCATGATACCCGGCTTCCCGAATATGGCGGATATGCCGTATCACCTGTTCCATGGGCATGCTCCGGCTGGGCCCCCTGGCAAACGGCACAATACAGTATGTACAAAACGCATCACATCCATCCTGGATTTTTAGGAATGGTCGCGTTCTGCTTCCCAGCGCAGGGAGACGCATGTCCTGGTATGTCCGGACGACCCGTATGTCGCGATGAATTCGTTCCGGTGGTGAAACGCGTTCCGGTTTAATGGATGATGCAATGTCGGGAATTCGGGGTTTATCTGCATGACCCACAATATATCGGACACCGTCAATTTTTTGAATTTCATCAGGTGCTGTTTGGGCAAGACAACCGGTGACAATAATGGCTGCCTCGGGGTTTGATCGAATAACCTGCCGAATGGCCTGTCTTGACTGCATGGATGCTTTCTGGGTGACGGTGCAGGTGTTGATGATACAGATATCGAGCTTCTCTTTAACGGATGTCTGTTTCCTTTCCAGTTTTCTGAAACCCGTCGACACCATTTCCCGGGCAATGGATTCAGATTCATACTGATTCACCTTGCAGCCTAAGGTGATGATGGAAAATGTCATCGGGTCTTTCGGGTTGCCGGTTTCAGTTTTTTGGTTTGTGGGCCGTAAGGATTGTTTATCTGATATCATTATGCTCCACGATCCATCCGCCGCCGAGAACTTCATCGCCATCGTAAAATACAGCGGCCTGCCCGGGTGTGACGGCATTTTGCGGCTTTTCAAATTTTATAATCGCGGAGCGATGGTCCATGGGGCTAAGCTCCGACGGCGCTGCCTGATGACGGTAACGAATACGGGTGTCAACACGAATGGGTGATTCAGGAACACGATGGATCCAGTTGATATCTTCCACAAGGCACGCCTGAGAATAACCGTCTTTTTTGAATCCGACGATCAATTTGTTTTTTTGCGTATCGATTTTTATGACATAATAGGGTTCAGGGGCAGGGCAGTTGATGCCTTTTCTTTGACCGATGGTAAAGCGGTGCAGTCCCGCATGCTCGCCGATGACATGGCCGTGGATATCTTCAATGATGCCGGGTCGGGCGTTAAATCCCGGCTGTGCCATGAGAAATTCTCCGTAATGATCATCCTTGATAAAACAGATATCCTGGCTTTCTTTCCTCACCACGGGACAGAGTCCTTTTGTTTTCGCCCAGTGAATCGTGTCGGCCTTGGTCATGCCGCAAAGTGGGAAAACAGCCGCCGTCAGTGCTTTCTGATTCAGTCTTGCCAGAAAATAGGACTGGTCTTTCTGCAAGTCTTTGCCTCGAAAAAGGTGGTAACCACCAAAATCGTCTTTTTGGATGCACGCATAATGACCGGTTGCCAGATGGGTAGCCCCGAGTTTTTCGGCATAGGATAGGGCTGTTTTGAATTTTACGGCGGGGTTGCAGACCATGCAAGGACTGGGTGTCATTCCTTTCCGGTATGTTTGGATAAAATAATCGACGACATGGGCTTGAAATGCATGGCTGCAGTCCAGGATTTTTACCGGTATGTCGAGCTGACGGGAGAGAGGCGAGGCAATGTCGGACAAAATTCCGCCATGGCCTGAAATTCGTTTTTCGGAAGAACCTTTTAGTGCAGCGCCCGTATCCTGAAATCTTTTTTCATATCCCGTTATAAAATGGATTCCAAAGAGTTCGATGCCCTGTTCTTTCAGTAAATGGGCGGCAACCAGAGAATCGACGCCGCCGCTAAGTAAAATCGCTATTTTTTTCATTCAAAAAAGGTCGTGTTGATCGAACGAATCTCCATGGCTCGGGTGGGGCAGGCTGTAACACAAAGCTCACAAATACTGCATTTTTGTTGATTAAAGGCGACTTTCATCTCAGGACGTTCGACGGATAGGGCGCCGGTGGGGCACACGGCCGTGCAGGCGCCGCAGTGCGTGCATTTCTCAGTTATCCGCTTGATTTCCTGGGAGGCATTTCGCACGTGAACACCCATGCTCTTCAGGTATTGAACGCCTTCTTTGAAATTCTTTTTCGAGCCTGAAACCTCAAGTACCATGACGCCTTCTTTTCTTGGAAGAATGGCTGCATTCAGAATATTGAAAGTCAGATCGTAATCCTTGACAAGGTAGCAGACAATGGGCTTCTGAACCACCGTATGGGAAAATTTCAAAATGAGAATTTTAGAATACACGGAGACCTCCGTAAAATAGCTTTATTTTTTTTTACAAGCATATTATTCTAATTGTTATTATTTGTGATGTCAACAGCATCGCATATTATTAGAAACTGCAGGCTTCGCACCAATTGGAATAGTGGATTGATGGAACATCGGAATGATGAATCGTTTTGCTTATCGTACAACCGGACTGGCCGTCAAAGCTATTGAAAATATTTCAAGGGCCCGTGTGAACATCCATGGTTCGGAAAATATCCCCACCGCCAACAATATCTTCGTCATCAACCATTTTACGAGAGTTGAAACGTTTCTTTTACCCACTTATCTTAACAAACTGACGCAAACTCCGATATGGTCGTTGGCCTCCGACGAGTTTTTCAAGGGTACCTTTGGCAAATATATGGAGAATCTGGGCGCGGTTTCAACAAAAAATCCGGACAGAGACCGGTTGATCGTTAAAAGTCTGCTCACCGGAGAAGCCATGTGGATGATCTTTCCCGAAGGTCGCATGGTAAAGAACAAAAAGATAATTGAAAAGGGCCGGTTTATGATCTCTTATGCCGGTGGAAAGCATCCGCCGCATACAGGTGCAGCCACACTGGCCCTGAGAACCGAGTTCTACCGGCAACGACTCTTAAAGATGAATACGTTGAACCCCGATGAGGCCAAGCGGCTGCTCTCACTCTTTGAAATCGAATCCATGGAGGAGATATCCGAGAGTCGAACGCACATTGTTCCGGTAAACGTCACGTATTACCCCATGCGTGCAAAGGAAAACGTGCTGAGCAATCTGGCCTCCCGCCTTTTCGGCAATATTTCTGAACGGCTTATCGAAGAACTTATGGCCGAAGGGTCCATGCTGATTTCGGGTGTCGATATGGACATTCGTTTTGGAAAACCCATCGCCGTGGATGACTATTTAGGGAGGTCGGTCATTAAAAAAGATATCAAAACCAAAACGGCGATTCAATTTGACGATATCCTGCCGTCAAGGAAGCTGATGCGCAAAGCTGCGCTGCAAATCATGCAACGTTACATGGCGGCCATTTACAGCATGACGACCATCAATCATGACCACCTGTTTGCATCCATGTTAAAACTGATGCCGTTCAGCAGGATTAACATCGATGATCTCAAACGACGCGTCTTTTTAGCGACAACAGCAGAATTCGAAAAGATGCATGTCTATTGTCACCAGAGTCTGCAGGAAGACCAGGTTCATTTGCTGGTGGATGACCGCTATGGCAGATACAAAGACTTCATTTCTTTATCACTGGAGAAAGGCTGTCTCAAACAAAAGGGAAATACCCTGATCAAGGTTGCAAAGATCGGTCCTGTTTTCGACTTCCACCATGCCCGCATTAAAAATCCGATTTCGGTTATCGCCAATGAAGTCGAACCGATGAAGGAATTTCTGCGGGTTGTACGTCGCATTGCATGGCAGCCACGATTTATGATTCGCAAAAAAATCGCGAATCGACTGATAGAAAAGCAGCTGGTTGCGTATGCAGCGGATTACGAGAAATTTTATGTGGAGGGGGAGAGCAAACGCCGGGTCGGCATGCCGTTTCTTGCCAAAGGAAAATCAAAAAAAATCGGTGTGGTACTTGCGCATGGGTATATGGCGGCGCCTGAAGAAGTCCGGGGATTGGCGACCTATCTTCAGAAAAAAGGTTTTTGGGTGTATGCCCCGCGCCTGAAGGGTCACGGAACGTCTCCTGAAGATCTTGCCTTGAGAACATACCGGGATTGGCTCAGATCCGTGGAAACCGGTTATGCCATTGTGCATAATATTTGTGATAAAGTGGTTATCGGCGGGTTTTCCACCGGCGCGGGTTTATCCCTTCACCTGGCTGCACGGGCGGAAGGTGTGGCAGGCGTTTTCGCAGTTTCAGCCCCCATGCGATTGCAGGATCTCGGCGCCAGGTTCGCACCGGCTCTGGATGCATGGAATCGTTTGATGGATAAGTATACCGGGGGCAGCGCTAAAAAGGAATTTGTGGAAAACCACCCGGAGAATCCCCACATCAATTATCACAGAAATCCGATTGCAGGTGTCCGGGAACTTGAACGGCTTATGGAGGCGATGGCACCTTTGCTTCCCAAAATAAAAATTCCGGCTCTCGTCGTACAATCGGAAGAAGATCCGGTTGTTGATCCAAAGGGTTCAAAAATGATATTTAACCGACTGGGATCAAAAGATAAAAAATATTTGTTGTTCAATTTTAATCGGCATGGAATACTGCTGGGAAAAGGGGCTGACCGCGTCTATGAGGCCATCGGCGCATTTATTGATCAACTCAAATAAAGATAGTGTTTGGTGTTTTGTATCTTGTGTTTGGTAAGAAGGCGAGTGAGAGTCGTTATCCAAAATCCGCAACCCGCAACTCGTAACCCGCCTAGCCGCTTTTGTGTATCAGCATGGTCTCCGGGTCGAGTTTTAGAACATGGGATTCTGTTTCCGGTATATCGCCTTTTATTGCCCTTACGTGTATTTCTTCCCCCTGGGGTTGCAGTTGGATAATAATATCAAACAGATCATCCAGGCCGATAAGCTGGGGCGGAATGCCGCCGGGTTCCGGTTCTTGATGACGATGGGTGCGAACGGAGAACCAGATACAGCACCAGTGTTTTTCCGAAAAATTCTTGAGTTGCTTTAGCGGCTGTTCAACGGTTTCCGTAAAGGGGAGGCCGTCGATGATGATCATATCGGGTGAAAAAATATTCTGCTCTGTGAGGTCGGTGAGCCGCTCTTCAAGTTTTGGGACGCTGAATCCTTCCACCTTGAAGCTCATGATAAATCGATGGGGGAGTATCGACTCCCAGAGATCGTTGATCTGCTGGATGTTGTATTGCTCGGCCAGGTGATAAAAAACCTGATCATACCAGAGGCCGACTTTATTGACAGGATCGTGCAGGCTGACATGAAGCACATTTTTGCCTCGCAAGAGGGTTTCCAGGGACAGCTGCACCATCAACGCCGTCTTTCCGACACCCGCACGCGCCACCACCGCTCCAAACCCGCCCTGCGGAAGGATTTCTTTGTTTTCCTTGCCCAACAACCTTAAGGGATTGCGAAGAATGAGGTCTTCTTTTAACATGATAAAGCTCCTCTCTTTTAGATCGATTATTTTGCCTTCTTTTGAATGCAGAAAGCGATTTACCATGGGGACCGGTGGCGTATCAACCGGCTTTAATCCATCAACTTTTATCATTAAGCCACACGCTTTTTTTCTTCTGCTGCCTTTTTCATCAGCTCTTCTGCAATGGATTGCGGCACTTGTTTATAGGCGCTGAATTCCATCGTAAACTGGGCTTTTCCCTGAGTGGCCGATCTCAGCACCGTAGAATAGCCAAACATTTCCGCCAGGGGAATCTGGGCTTCAATAACACACATGACGCCTTCATCCTGTGCTCCGACAATGATTCCCCGCCGCTGGTTCAACAGTCCCATTACCACGCCCTGGAATTCCGTGGGCGTTTCAACAACGACTTTCATGATGGGCTCGTGTATGACGGCCTTTGCTTTGGCGTAGCCTTCAAGAAAGGCGCCCCGGGCGGCAGCCTTAAATGCCATTTCAGAAGAATCCACCGCATGGGATGCACCGTCGTTGATCACGATACGAACACCGGTTACCGGATATCCCATTTTAGGGCCTTTGGAAAGACAGGCTCTGAATCCCTTTTCACAGGAGGGGATGTATTGGGTTGGAATGCTACCGCCGGATATTTGATTATCAAACTCAAAATCTTCATTTGCAATCGGCTCAATATATCCTGCCACACGGCCGAATTGCCCTGCACCGCCCGTCTGTTTTTTATGCGTGTAATTGAATTCGCCTCTTTGGGTAATGGTTTCCCTGTAGGCAACACGGGGTATGCCTGTTTCCACAGCGGCCTGGTACTCTCTTTTCATCCTTTCGACATAGACATCCAGATGAAGTTCTCCCATACCCGAAATAATGGTATCGCCCGTTTCTTCATTCACGTAAGTTTTGAATGTTGGGTCTTCTTTTGTGAAGCGGTTGAGGGCCTTTGACATATTGTTTTGGGCCTGCTTGTCTTTTGGGGTGATGGCAAGGGAAATAACCGGTTCGGGCACGTACATGGACGTCATGCTCAGGTTCAGGCCTTCGGTTGTAAATGTATCTCCCGAAGCACAGTCGATACCGAAAAGGGCGCCGATGGTTCCCGCCGGAATGCTGTCAATCTCTTCCATTTGATTGGCGTGCATGCGCACCAGTCTGCCCACCTTGACCTTTTTTCCGGTTCTTGCGTTTACAATGCCGCTTCCTTTGGCAATTTCCCCCTGATATACGCGAATATAGGTAAGCTGGCCGTATTGTCCGTCTTCCAACTTGAATGCCAAGGCAACCAATGGCTTTTCATTATCAGGAACAAGCGTCACCGCCAGTTCATCGTTATCCCGGTCCAACGCCTGGTTTTCAACGTCCGCAGGGCAGGGCAGCAAAGCGGTCACAGCATCCAATAGCGGCTGAACGCCTTTATTTTTATAAGCCGATCCCATAAAGACCGGCGTCATTTCCCGCTTGAGAGTTCCCGTGCGTATGGCTTGAATCAGCAATGCCTGCGTCACTTCACCTTCAAGGGCGGCTTCCATGAGATCGTCGGAAAACATGGAGGCTGCATCGATTAAAACTTCACGACTTTTTTCCGCTTCGGCAAGCAATGGGCCGGGGATTTCCTCCATGCGGATCGTTTCGCCATTTTCGCCGTCAAAGTATATCGCCTTCATGGAAACCAGATCGACAACGCCTTCCAGGTCTGCTTCCAGGCCGATGGGTATCTGCATGGCTACGGCATTGTGCCCCAATTTATTTTTGAGCTGGCCGATGACACGGAACGGATTTGCACCGCTTCGATCGCATTTGTTGACAAATGCGATGCACGGTACCTTATAGCGCTTCATCTGCTGGTCAACGGTAATGGACTGTGATTGGACGCCTCCCACCGAACACAGAACCAATATGGCGCCGTCCATAACCCGTAACGATCTTTCAACTTCAATGGTAAAGTCGACGTGCCCGGGTGTGTCGATGATATTGATTTGATGATCGTTCCATTGGCAGTAAGTCGCCGCCGAAGCAATGGTGATGCCGCGTTCTTTCTCAAGCTCCATGGAGTCCATGGTAGCGCCGACGCCGTCTTTTCCCTTGACATCATGAATTGTATGTATCCGATGGGTATAGAATAAAATCCTTTCGGTCAGCGTTGTTTTCCCTGAATCGATATGAGCGCTGATACCGATATTTCGAATATTTCTAATTTCTTTTTTCATGATTCCTGCTTCCTTTTGGGTAAAATAAAGCCATCCGCCTGCGTCAGGGATGGCTCTTATATATCAATCTATTTAAAAACCATATATAATAAATTCAAAATAGCGAAGTGTCAATATAATTTTTGTGCTGAAATTTATATTGCTTCATAAGGATGGATTAACTATATGAAATAATCTCTATGCTAAGATCATGATTATGGAAACGTTCAGCCAAAAAATGTTATTTTTTATCAGAGATGCTTTCAGGCCCGGACTTGTCGACGCATGGCCCATAGGTCTCGGATACCTGCCCATCGGCCTGGCGTTCGGCGTGCTTGCCCAAAAAGCCGGCCTTAACATTTATCAGATCGCCCTCATGTCCATTTGTGTATTTGCAGGCAGTTCCCAGTTTATTGCGGTCTCCATGCTGACAAATGGCGCCTCCATATTTTCGATCGTGGGTACGACCTTTATTGTGAATCTGCGGCATCTGCTTATGGGTTCGTCATTGGCAACATTGCTGCACAAGGAAAAACGATGGAAACTATCACTTTTTGCATACGGGGTGACCGATGAAAGTTTTGCCGTGAATTATACCGGACTTATTTCCGGTAATTCTGATTTTAATCGGGCGCTGGTGGTCAACCATACGGCCAATGTTATCTGGATTGCCAGCACGATGCTGGGAGGGGTCTTCGGGCATCTGATTCCGGAACATGCTTTCGGCATCGATTATGCGTTGATTGCCATGTTTATCTGTTTGCTCGTATTTCAGCTTAAAAACCGTATCGATGTGCTGACAGCCCTTGTAGCGGGGGCGTTATCCGTAGTCTTGTCTCTCATGATACCGGGAAATATGTATATTGTTCTGGCATCTGTTTTGGCCGCCGGCCT
>CAYTAQ010000044.1:9017-21574 GCA_964435695.1 uncultured Desulfobacterales bacterium
TGAAACAATACCACTTGAATACATAATACTGGTGGCCGGTATGGGCCTGGTGACCTATGTGCCCCGCTGGCTTCCATTATATTTTCTGACCCGATACCGGCTGTCCGGATTTTTTGTAGAATGGCTCGAGCTGATACCCGTGTCCATCCTGAGCGCGCTTCTCCTTCCGGCATTGATTACCTCGGGAAATCCACGCCATCTGGATATTTGGCGGCCGGAGATGTGGGTGGCGGTGCCGACATTCATTTTTGCGTTATGGACGAAATCATTGGGTGGGACAGTCGTCGTGGGAATGCTGTTCTTCTGGATTGCGGGAAAACTGTTTTAATGAATTCCCTTAAGTCTTCAACCCAGATGGAGACTTAAGGGAATTCATGGGGAGATGAAAAATGATGGATTTAAAGAAACGTTATCCAGAAAAGCTGCTTGAGACGGAAGCGGCAATCGGCAAAATAAAACGCGGCAGCCGGATCTTTATCGGCACCGGTTGTGGAGAGCCCCAGCGTTTGATCAAAGCGATGGTGGCGGATCCAAGCCTTCATGATATCATGATTTACCAGATGCTTTCTTCAACCCTGGCGCAATTCGTCAATGAAGACACATTTTTCAAACGCTTTTCATTGAAACTCTTTTTTATCAGCCAGGCCATGCGGAAAGCGGCCTTTGAAGGAAAAATAGACTACATACCGGCCTATCTGTCACAGATACCGCGGCTTTTCGCGAGTCAGAGAATCGGGCTGGATGTTGCCTTGATTCAAGTGAGTCCGCCGGACAGATTCGGATATTGCAGCCTGGGGGTATCCGTTGATATCACCCGCGCAGGCATGGAAAACGCGGGACTGGTGATTGCACAGGTAAATCCCAGGATGCCGAGAACCTGGGGGGACAGTTTTGTTCACGTGGATGAAATCGATTATTTGGTTTGGCATGAAGAGCCGCTGGTGGAAACGATTCCCAGAATCAAGGACAATCAAATCGCCGAGCGCATTGGATTTTATGTCAACCAACTGGTGGATGACGGGGCGACGCTTCAGATCGGCTTCGGCCAACTTCCTTATGCGATTCTCAGGAACCTGGAGAACAAAAAGGATCTGGGGATTCACACGCAGTTGATAACCGATGGGTTTCTGCCGCTGCTTGAAAAGAATGTCATTACCAATAAGAAAAAGACGCTGCTTCCCGGACGGGTCGTGGCTTCATTATGTATGGGCTCTGAGCGGCTTTACAACTTTGTCGACAACAATCCGCTGTTTTATTTTCGTTCATCAGAGTTTGTAAACGACCCTTCCATCATTGCCCGTAATGACAATCTGATTTCCATCAGTTCAGCCCTTGAGGTGGATCTGACCGGACAGGTCTGTTCGGACTCCATGGGCTACCTGTTTTACAGCGGGATCGGCGATCAGGTTGATTTTCTCAGGGGCAGCTCCATGTCAAAGGGCGGTTTTTCAATCATCGCGCTGCCGTCCACAGCGCAAGGGGGAAACGTTTCCCGCATCGTATCCCATTTGAGTGAAGGCGCCGGGGTTGCGACGACCCGGGGAGATGTTAATTTCATCATCACCGAATACGGTATCGCCGAGCTGAAAGGAAAAAGCATTTATCAGCGGGTCATGGAACTGGCCCAAATCGCCCACCCGAAGTTTAGAGAAGATCTAATAGAGGTTGCCAAGAAACGCCACTATATCTTTGCGGATCAGCTGCCGCCGCTGCCTGAAGATCTTTTGTTCCTGGAAGGATATAAAAGCACGCATGAGCTGCCGAACGGTAAAACGGTTGAGTTCAGACCGCTCCTTCCATCGGATGAATTTGCTTACAGGAATTTCTTCTACTCGTTACAGGAGAAGACGGTTTATTTCCGATTTTTTTACAAGATCAAACTGTTTTCTCATGAAGTTATTCAGCGCCAATGGGCAAGCGTTGATTACCGCAAGAACATGTCATTGATCGGACTGGTCCAAAAAGCGGGTTACAAGGAGGTTATGGCTATCGGGTCCTATGCAGATGACGGCGACAGGGCTGAGGTTGCGTTTGTGGTGAGGGAAGACTTCCAGAATATGGGGGTTGCTTCACGCCTGCTTTCACTATTGGAACCCATTGCAAAAGAGAATGCCTACAATGGATTCAACGCAACGGTCTTAAGGGAAAATGAGGCCATGATTCAGGTTTTCAAGAAACGGTATCCCAATGCAAAAATATCTATGGGCATGGACAATGAAGTCTCCGTTGTCATGGATTTTAAGGATGCCGTCACCCATGCAACATCCGTCCGGGATAACAAGGAATGCATCTGCTGAGATGGAGATCGGCTCTAAAGAATGGAAACAGCTGATTATCGATGGCGCAAGCCGGCTGAACATCCCGCTTTACCCTGAGCATGCCGAACGGTTTGCAGTTCACGCAGTGGAACTGAGCCGGTGGAATCGGAAGATGAATTTAACGGCTATCAAATCGCCGCTGGACGTGGCGGTGAAACATTATTTGGATTCCATTATACCTGCAATGTTCATAAAGGCAGGGTCTTCCCTGCTTGATATCGGCAGCGGCGGAGGGTTTCCCGGAATTCCGCTGAAAATTTTCATGCCGTCATTGTCCGTAACCATGATCGATGCCACCCGCAAAAAAGTCAGCTTTTTGAACCATGCCATCCGGATGCTGCACCTGAAAGATATCCGCGCGATGCATGTCAGATTGGAGAATTTGATAAAAGATCGAAACATTCAGCATTCATTTGACGTAATTACATGTCGTGCATTTTCAAGCATGAGACGGTTGGCGATGGACGCACTGCCCCTGTTGAAGCAAGGCGGTGTGTTGATAGCTTTGAAGGGCAAAGAAGGGGAAAACGAGCTCAAAGAGATAGGAGTTAAGCAAGACGGGGTCTCCCGATTGGACCTGATGCCGGAAGAGGGACCTTCTGTTTCCGTAAAAGTCACTGTAACCAAGCGGGTGCTTCCTTATTTAAATATGCCGAGATTGCTAATTGTATTAAAGCCTTGAGCCGTAACAGCTCGCTGACTCCGCGGCTTGCGGCGGGGTTGGCGAGCTGTTGCGGTTCAACATTTGAAAATTGACTTTTTCTCATGGATCGTGTAATCTTATTTATGAGAACAGGTTGCCGAACCGTGGGGATAGCTCTTTGGTTGGCTATTGCAAAAAGGCAGTCAGCTAATTTGAAGTATGGTCCGGAATCTTTAACCTGATTATTAACCGTTTATAATATAAGGAGAAAACATGAGGAAAATTATTACGAAACCATCAGCGAATCGTCTATCCAAGATTCTAAAGGGACTATCTATCATGCTTTGCATTGGCATGGCCTTGGTGATTACCAACTGCGATCAAAATTTTTTCGAAAGCGCGTCCGATGATAATTCCTATGATGCGCGTCTGGAAAAAGGACTCATGGCCCTCGACGATGAGGATTATGACAAGGCCATTGAAATTTTTGAAGATTTAAGGGCGGATTATTCAGGCAAAAAGGAAATTTGTGAATATCTGAGCAACGCTTATGCAGGGTTTATCGGTGTGGACACCTTCAGTTTGCTCGAAACCATCAGTGACCTCGAAGATAATGACGATGCCGGGAACATTGAAATGGTGGGACGGGTTTTGGGGGGTGCAAGCGCTAAGCTGACGGCTGTGGAAGTGGGTGTCAAACGGCAGTATTTGATTATGGCTATCAACGCGTTTATCGATTGCATCCCCGTCCGCGACGATGACCAGAAAGTGCAACTCGGATTGATGGCGGTCTTTGATGCGGCGCTGATTGTTGCCGATATCGTTCTGGATGACCTTTCCATAGATGAGATTGTGCTCACCCAGGCAGGCTTGAAAGCTCTCTATCAAAGCGGCGCGCCGGATTTTTCCAATGTGGCTTCATTAGATAGCTATCTTAGCGATCTCAATGTGCGCTTGGCGCTTGTTCTCGAGTCCGTGACGGCACTTGACGCCATGTCCGAAGAAAACGATCTGGCTTCTTCGTTTAATGAATTTTTACAAGACCTTGGCTATGGCGGTGTCGATGATCCGGTTACGCAAGAAGACCTGGAAGCATATATCACGCAACTGTAATCTGAATAAGGAGGAAAACCTGTGAACTCTTCTACCGGAAAAAGCAGCGCAAAAGTTTTGCTCATGGTGCTCATGGTCTTGGCAATGTCTGTTCCCGGAATATCCGCCAAAGAATATCCCACATTCCATCGCGGTGTCCGGCCGCTGGGCATGGGCGGCGCCTTTACAGCCGTTGCGGATGACGAAAATGCACTTTTTTATAACCCGGCGGGCCTTTCCGAAATATCGACCCTGCAGTTGGGCATTTTTAACCCGTTGATTGAGGTTTCAAAAAAGACCATAGATATGGTCAACGATGCACAGGATACGGATTTTGACGATACCGGCGAAACAACGAATTTTTTAAGAGATTATGTGGGTGAACACCAGCATGCGAGGGCCGCTTTGTTTCCGCATGTCGGGTTCAATATTTTCGGTTTCGGGGCCATGGTGGGGGGTATCGGCCAGGCCACGGTCGACCTGGAAGTCCGGAACCCGGTTTGGCCCGAAGCCCACATTGATATGGTCGTAGACAAAGGATTGCTGGGTGGTGTCGGCGGCAAGCTGCCGTTGACGGGTCTCAGGGCCGGTGCATCCATTAAAATGATCAGCCGGGACAGCCTGGAAGAAGTCTACACGGCGACGGAAATTGCATCGGATAATTTTGATAGTCAAATGGATGATGATCAGAATTCAGGCTCAGGGGTTTCCCTGGATCTCGGCGCCATTTATACCCTGCCGTTTGTAAAGGCTGCCGACCTGGATGTGGGATTGGCAATACAGAATGTGCCGAGCATGGACATGGGGGACGCAAGGGACATTGATACGCAGGCCAATCTGGGATTTGCGGTCAAAAAAGAATTTCTCAAATTCCGTTTGTTGGGTGCCATCGATTATATGGATGTCACCAAGGCGATCGGTGAGGATGAGGATTTTGGGAAAAGGCTCCACATGGGCGTGGAGTTCCAGTTGCCCATTATTCTCTCTGTGCGCGCCGGGCTCAACCAGGGGTATTATTCCCTGGGAGCCACCATTGATGCATGGGTATTCCGATTTGATTTCGCAACCTATGGCGAAGAGGTGGGTTCCTACGCGGGCCAGCGCGAAGACCGTCGATATGTCGGCCAGATCACCATCGGCTGGTAAGCACTTGCTAAAACTGGAGTGTTGGAGTTCTGACGCAGAACCTGAAACCTGAAACCTCCATCGTGTTACTCCATCACTCCGAAAACATATAATGATCCAACAAGTTCAATTGGTTGTAACGCTGCCTTCGTTTGGTGATATGTCGATTAATCCCCAAGAAAACCTTTTTCAAAAGCTTCGTCTATCAGCTTGGCGGCGTATTCCCAGAGCGTCGGAGCGCTGTCGTTGATGGGACTGTTTCGCTGGATTACCTGGCGACGGCTGATATGATGCTCCCGCCATGTGCCGCCCTGGGTACGGGAGTTGTGTAACAGGGGCTGCAGCCGGTCAAGCGCGGCGCCAAAACGGGCTTCAGGGCTTTTACGCGTTTCAAACTCATTCCACAATTCGCGGAAATAATGGGCCTGGTCGGCCGGGAGAAGGTTGAAGATACGGTCGGCTGCCTTGATTTCTTTGGCGAGCTTTTTAGCGTTGCCGGCCTCATCGTAGCAGAACGTATCACCGGCATCGATTTCAACCAGGTCATGGACCAGCAACATCTGAAGAACGCGAAATACGTCGATTTGATCTTCTTTTGCATACTCTGAGAGGAGAATCGCCATTACGGCAATATGCCATGAGTGTTCGGCGTCGGTTTCTTTTCTGGATTGATCCGTCAGGGGCGTTTGCCGGGTGATTTTTTTCAGTTTGTCAATTTCGATGATGAATTGAATCTGCTTTTGGAGTCTATTTTCAGCCATGTTATATCTCGCTTTCGCATCCGTCTTCGCAGAAAATCACAGGCTTACCCGTGTTTTAGTCAAATGCGAAGACGGATATTTACTTGTGCCGCGGGGTTATCCGCGGGGCTCTATTCTGATTAGCGCATCAACCATAGGTAAAAATAGATTAGGTGTCAAGACAGCAGCTTGTGGCCAATGGCAAAAAGATTAAACATTGATGATTTTGTAAAAAGTGTGACGATACACTTTGTTGTCATTCCGGGCTTGACCCGGAATCCAGTAAACTCAACTCGTTTGGATGCTGGATCAAGTCTGGTATGACGATTTCAAGGCTTTTTGCCTGCGTGTTTGGTATTTTGTGTTTCGTGCTTTGAAAAAAATAGTGGTAATAGATGTTTTGTTCTAAACACCAAACACCAAACACCAACCACAAAACACAAAACACAAAACACAAAATACGTCATGAAATCCGAAGGAAATACCCATGATCACTGATCAGCCCGGTCACGTTACAGCCAGAATCATTCTGCTCGGAAGGAAGGAATCCTGTGTTTATCTCCTGGACGGAGGCGATGAATATGCCATTCTAGGCGGCGGGTTTGCATACATTGCAGGGGATGTCATGAATCAACTGGAGCGTTTTGAAATCGATCAAAAAAGGATCAGGCGCATACTGATTCTGCATTCACACTTCGATCATTGCGGGATTGTTCCCTACCTTAAAAACAAATGGCCGTGGGCGGAAATAACGGCTTCAGCAAGAGCCCGCGTGATGTTGTCCAGGCCGAAGGTCATCGAAAGCATCCAGTCGTTAAACCGGATGATGATGGAAGAGCGTCTGCAGAAAGATGACATTGCAGCGCGAATCATTGATACATTTCACATCGACGTTGAAACCGTTGTCGAGGACAATGACGTTCTTTCATGCGGCGACCGGTCCATGATTGCAATTACCGTCCCGGGTCATTCCTCCTGCTCCATTGCCGTGTATGTACCTGAAGAAAAGGCGATGTTTTCATCTGATGCAGCCGGCATCCCTTTTGGCAATGGCGTGCTCACGGCCGCCAACTCGAACTATGACCTTTATATGAAAAGTCTGCAGAAAATTTTTGCGTACGACATTCATGTCATTCTGGCTGAACATTACGGTGCACGAACGCATGAAGATTGTCAAAAATTCATCCGGGCGTCAGTTGCATCTGCCGTTGAAACACGAAAACTCCTGGAAGAATCCTATGCGCGCACCAAAGATGCCCAGAAAAGTACTCAGGAGATAATTCACAAGATCATGGAATGGGCGCCGAATGATTCATTTTCAGGCGCTGTGATTTCCCTGGTGGTTGGTCAGATGATGAATTATATCAGCCGGATTCGTTCAAATGTATAATCCTGAAGATCAATGATCAAGAGATGATTCCGGAGATTTGATGTTTGCTTTAAAAGGATGTTGACAACTTCAGCACTTTCCAGGGAGGCTATAGTTGATACCGTGAAGGCAAGGTTCCCGAGTGTGACTTCAGCCCCCCTGATAAAGGATATGCTTTCAACAGGGCCGTATACCAGCTCGAGGCCTCTGTCTTCAGGAAATATGGTTGTCAACTGGCCTGTATATCCGCCGACGGCGGCGGACACAAGCGGAATCCCCAGTGCTTTTGCTGCAGCCTCCAAATCGAATCGCGCGGCGATGGTGTCAAGACAGTCGATGGCGACGTCCACGTCGGCGAGAAGCATGGCGGCATTTTCAGGGACCAGTTTTTGGGGATGATGATAAACCCTTATCGATGAATTGATATCGCCAATTCGTTGAGCGGCCGCTTCGACCTTTGATTGAGATAGGTTTTTTTCTGAACTGATCAACTGCCGGTTGAGGTTGCTTTCTTCAAAGACATCCCCGTCGATCAGCGTGATGGTGCCGACGCCGATTCTGGCAAGTATTTCGGCAACGGTGCCTCCCAGCCCCCCCAGACCCACAATAGCGACCCGCGATTCAAGGAGTTTGATTTGGTCGAAAGCTGATAACGCGTTCATGTTTCGGGTGTAGCGTTCAGGCAAAACATTATTTTTCAGGGCGATGATTTCGATTTCTTTTTTGGACATGTGAAATTGATCGGCGAGTTGGGCGGTATTCTGAAGGGAGATGACGCTGTAGGTCTTGCCATCCGGGTGCTGCTTCAAAACGGACAGTTCTGTGATGATTTCGATGATGCGTTCTTCCAAATCATCCGCCTCCCACCGGAGGAAAGATGCCGACACGCTCACCGCCCTGAAGAACGGAATCCAGCGTGGCTTTGATACCGTTGATAAATATCAGTTTTGCTTTTTCTTCAGGTATGTTCAGTGCTTTCACCAAGGTCCGGATGGTGGTTCCTTCCTTGATGGGATAGGCTTCAGGCGAAGGCGGATTGAACCGCTGCAATCCGGCAAAGAGTCGTAATTCGATGGTCATGGGGCGTTATCCTAATTGCCAATTGATAATTTTTAATTGATAATGCTACAAAACTGAACAGCCTGTCCAATAACCTGTAAAAAGCCGTCATTCCGGACGAATTTCGCCTGGTGGCGAGATGAGGTCCGGAATCCAGTGCAGAATATGAAATTCATTTTTACCTAAATTTTCAAATCGTTACTGGATCCCGGCTCGCGTCCCACGATTTATCAAAGCCCATGACAAATCGCGGGACTTGGCCGGGATGACGAGTTACAGGACAGCCTGTGAAGCCCTGCGCTACGCTTCCCATTCTGTCTTCTGATTTCTGTTTCCTGTATTCTGTATTCTATAAATTGTAGTATACTATGTTACTTTCCAAAATCAAACGGTATATTTATCAACGCCGAACAATGTGCTATGGTATAATCCAAAGCAATTCAAAGGCGGACATATTATGGATACAGACATCAAAAAGGTTCTTGTAACGGGCGGTGCCGGTTTTATCGGATCCCATCTGGTTGATGCTTTAATCGACAGGGGATGTGAAGTTTGCATTATTGATGACCTTTCAACCGGCAAGCTTTCAAACCTTCAGCACCACCGGGAAAGGATTGATTTTTGTAAAGGGGATATCGGGGATTTTGATACCATGCGGCGTATGGCTTTTGGATGTGATGCCATTTTTCATCTCGCAGCCATGGTCTCGGTTCCACAGACGGTTGCAGACCCTGTGGTGTCGTCAGCAATCAATGATACGGGAACGCTGATGGTTCTGGAGGCGGCAAGGCAAGCAGGCGTTGGGCGGGTGGTTCTTTCGAGTTCCTGCGCGGTTTACGGCGATGACCCGGAAGTTCCCAAACACGAAAAAATGCCCTTGAAACCCCAGAGCCCTTACGCCGTACAAAAACTGACCAATGAGCTTCATGCCGGGCTGTATTATGAACTGTACGGTCTTGAAACAGTCTGCCTGCGGTACTTTAACGTATTCGGGCCGCGGCAGGATCCGTCATCCCCTTATTCCGGTGTCATATCCATCTTTATGACGCGGGCTGCGGAAAAAACAAAACCAATGATATACGGTGACGGCAACCAGTACAGAGACTTTATATTTGTAAAAGATGTGGTCCGGGCCAACCTGAGCGCTGCCATGAAACAGGATGTAAGCGGCGAAATATTCAACATCGGATCAGGACAGTTTATTCGCATTAACGAGCTATGGGAAATGATCACCGGGCTGGCGGAGGTGAACATCCTACCTGAATATCAAGACCACAGGGCAGGGGATATACTGGAATCGGTCGCCGACATCAAAAAAGCATCACAACGGCTCGGTTTTAAGCCGGCATATAACTTCACAGAAGGCTTAAAGATAACGTACGATTGGTACCGGTGTCAGTGATGGGTGATGAGTGACGAGTTGGTGACGCATAACTCATCACTGGTTAGGGACATATGGATCAATAAATATAGGAAACCTTATACATTTAATAAGGAGCTAAAAATGACATTGAACTTTAATCGCGTGCTGATTACCGGGGCTGCGGGTTTTATCGGATTTCATCTCGCCGCAAGGTTGTTAAAGAACAATTGTCAGGTAACCGGCCTGGACAACCTGAACGACTATTATGATGTCAACCTGAAAAAAGAGAGGCTGCGCCGGCTGGAATCCCATGAGAATTTTCATTTTCGTCAAATCGATATCGCTTACAAAGATGATATGCGCATTCTCTTTGAAGGGGAGACATTTGATGTTGTCGTCAATCTGGCGGCTCAAGCCGGTGTCCGCTATTCCCTGACCAATCCGCATGCCTATATCAACAGCAATATTGTCGGATTTACCAATATTCTGGAAGGCTGCAGACACGCCCGGATCAAACATCTGGTTTTTGCGTCTTCGAGCTCGGTGTACGGCGCCAATACCAACATGCCTTTTTCCATCCATCACAATGTGGATCATCCTGTTTCGCTGTATGCGGCTTCCAAAAAAGCCAATGAGCTCATGGCCCACACCTACAGCCATTTATATGGGCTGCCCTGCACGGGACTGCGCTTTTTCACGGTTTACGGGCCCTGGGGCCGACCGGACATGGCCCTTTTTCTGTTTACCCGCGCCATTCTGGAAGGCAAACCCATCCAGGTGTTCAACTACGGCAACATGCAGCGGGATTTTACCTATATTGATGACATCGTTGAAGGGGTGGTCCGGGTCATGGCAAAACTTCCGAAGCCGAATCCGGCCTGGACCGGAGACGACCCGGACCCGGGAACATCCTATGCGCCGTATAAACTCTATAACATCGGCAACAACGCCCCTGTTCAACTGACGCAGTTCATAGCGGTCATTGAAGATACACTCGGTAAAAAGGCGGAAAAGGAATTTCTGGACCTGCAGCCCGGCGATGTTCCGGCAACCTATGCCGATGTGGACGACCTGATGAATGATGTGGGATTCAAGCCGGCAACCGCCATCGAAACCGGGATCGAGCGGTTTGTTGCCTGGTACCGGGAGTATTATAGGGTGTAAATGCGTGCAGCCATCCACATATGGTCTCTTGTCAAATTGTCACTACTTGTACACATCGTCCCCTATTTACAGATTAAGCCCCCATCGCTGTAGGCCTTGTGCCTACCCGTTGGTCCGTTGTCATGATTTTCGGATCCCCACAAAAGGGCAGGGTACCCACAAGGGGCACCCCTACAGGATTAAATTATCGGTTTAATAATATGATTCTATCTAATTAAATATAAAGAAAATATTGAGAATCCGTTAGCCCGTGAACCCGTAACCCGTAACCCGAATCTCGAATCCCGAGAGCTCGCAACCCGTAACTCGCTTTTATCCCGCTTCAAAGCCTTCCATAGCTTCCTGCAGGATTGATTCGGGTTCATCCTCCCATAGGCCTTGACATTTATTAAAAATGTATATAATGTCTATACGTTATAAATTATAGGCGGTGAATTCAAATGAGCACTCAAATGATTGTTCGAATTAACCCTGAACTCAAAAATAAAGTCAATACCATTGCGAAGGGTGAAGGGAAAAGCATTAGCGAAGTTGTCAGAGAACTTCTCGAAGGGTACGTTAAAAATCGAGATATCGGTTTATATATTGATGATCTGTGGCAGCGTATAGGTGAAAAACTTACAACCCGAAAAATTGGTCCTAAAGAAATCCAGCGTGCCATTCGAGAAGTGAGAGCGAAAAAGTGACCAGGCTTGTAGTGGACACAAACGTTTTCATTTCATCCTTTTTTGGCGGCAATCCTCGTAAAGTAATTGATCTCTGGAAATCGGGCGAAATCACCCTTTGTCTCTCCAAACCTATCGTCGATGAATACATAGAAGTTCTGCATCGGCTTGAGCTACAAGATGAGAAAGAGCTGGAAGAATTGCTAAGTCTGTTTGCGCATGGGTTTCATCTCGTTTACACGGCAAAAACTCCGGAATTGCATGTTGTGGAAGAAGACCCTGACGATGATAAGTTCATTGAATGTGCGGTATCCTTAAAAGCCAAATTTGTTATCACAGGCGACAGCGCTGTCAGAAAAATCCAGGATTACATGCGTATCAAAATTGTTAGCCCCAGAGAGTTACTCAGCATTTTTAGAAAACCTAAGCCCTGATATATCGCTGGTATATAGGGGATGATGGTGAGAGGTTGACGTAATCTCCATAATTATTTTTCAAAAAGATACCCGCAACCCGCAACTTGCTTTTATCCCGCCTCAAAGGCTTGCATGGCTTCCTGCAGAACTGATTCGGGTTCGTCCGTATATCGCGGCGAAAAATGAAACGGCGTGAATCTTTTGGCATGGGACAGTGCCGCGATATGACCTGCCTGGCAGGCGGTCAGATGATATTTTTCAGCGGCAATATGGGCGTGTTTTTCTAAAAAGGCAGTTTCCATAAACAGGTGGTCTGAATTTTTTGCAAAGGAAATTATTTTTTCAACATTTTCATGGCTGTAGACCACATCGGCAACATAGGTGATTTTCTGGCCGGGTGAGATGACGGCGATCTGGTCGGCAAGCGCTTCCAATGGATAACGCCTGTCACCGTTTTCTAAGGGGATGGTCAATTCCATTTGCGGTGACTGCTTGTTGAACAATGCCTGCTTGAACCGGTTGAGCCACGGGCCCGGTGAAAGCCCCATGCGCTGTAATGCGTCTTTTTTGATGTTGATATGAAATTGTTCCTGCAGGCTGAGA
>CAYTAQ010000044.1:21584-27526 GCA_964435695.1 uncultured Desulfobacterales bacterium
ACCCAGACAGGGAATTCTATGATCCAGGATCACCGCCGAAACCGTGAAAGAGGGCTCTTTCACGAGCAGATTTGAAAAGGGGCTTTCAACAGCATCTTCAGCCGATAAAAAACGCTTGTGACACGCATAGGTTTTTGAATGGGTGGTATCGGCGGAAACTTCCACAACATGCAGGTTGAAAAGATTGCTGAAATTGTCCACCAGATTCCATTGATAGCCTGCCAGCTTGCCTTCAATATTCCGAATGAATCCCTGGGGTCCGTAAAGGGTTATTTCTTTATCCCGGCCCAGCATCAGCCGCAACAGCCTGTCAAATCCCACAAAATGATCCATGTGGGTATGGGTGACAAAGACATGGCTCAATTTCAGGACGTCTCTGGTTGACAAGGCATGAATTTCACCGAGATCGAACATGATTGCTCTGTTTTCAAATAAGAATCGAACAAAAAGAGCCGGGTCCTCAAAGGGTCCGTTCACCAGGCGGGGGAGTAGGGAAGGGCGCATGATTTAAGGTAAATGCTTTATAACCTGCTTATGGATACAGAAATAGATTTCTTCGTCGGAACCAAAAATGTCCACGACATCCTTATGGTTGATCAGTTTTTCAATGACAAAAGATGTCAAATAGATGCTGATCACATGGGGGTGGTGAACAAGATTCCTGAAAGGCGCGATCTGATAGTCGATGTCGAAGTCATCAGCGTGGCTCAGCTTTTCGAGGGAACGATGAATCTGTTCTTCCAGTTCGTTTTTATTGGTTGTCTCGACAAGTTTGTTTTCAACAAGCTTCGTGGCAATGGCATTGCTCAGTGGGTCGATGCACTCAAAAATCCCTTTTAATGCCATTCGTCTTGCGTGTTCTTTTGAAGATTCTATTTTTGAAAGGATGTTTGCTTCACGGCTGCTGGGCCGAAAAACTTTTGCCATTAAGAATCACCTCTTTGCTATTCTTTGAGTAATCGTCAAATTCTGGCGCATAATAATGGCAACCGCTTCGGATTGCAAGGAAAATATTTAAAGGAATATTATTTACATTAAAGCATCGATCAACTATATTATCTGGATCTTGCATGAAATTTGGTTCGAAAAGGTAAATATCCAAATAGGTTACTGAAATGACGGTTTACGAATACACTGCTTTGGATGCAAACGGGAAAACAACGACGGGCATCATCGATGCGGAAAGCGCCCCTGTTGCCCGCCAGAAACTTCGCGCCGGGAAAACATTTCCCGTTACAATCCAGGAAGTGGCGGAAACCTCCGGCAAAAAGGAGACCGAATCTCCACAGGCTTTTTCCTTCCTGAACCGTGTAAGACCGTCGGAAATCGCTATGATGACAAGGCAACTATCGACGCTTGTAAGCGCGGGTTTCCCGCTGGTTTCGGCAATCGACGCCCTGATACCCCAGACGAAATCGAAAGCTTTCAAAAGGATGCTTGCACGTATCAAAGACGCCATCGTTGAAGGAAACAGTTTTGCAGCTGCACTATCCCTTTATCCCGGTACATTTTCAACGCTATATGCGAACATGGTAAAAGCAGGCGAGACTTCCGGCACCTTGGAAATTGTGTTGGATCAGCTTGCAGACATTACGGAGAAACAGCAAGCCCTGAAAAATAGAATCAGAACCGCCATGGCATATCCAATTTTAATGTCTTTTATCGGTGCTTCCGTTCTGTTTTTCCTCGTGACGTTTATCGTTCCGAACATAACAGGTATTTTTGAAGAAATGAACCAGGCCTTGCCGCTCCCGACGCGGATGTTAATAAGTGTCAGTACTTTTTTTAAATTCTATTGGTGGCTGATGTTCATGATTTTGATCGGGTTGCTCCTGTTGTTCAGGAGCGTTCGAAAAACGGCAGGAGGTCGTTATTTCATCGACAAGACATTGCTGAAGCTTCCCATGTTCGGCCAGGTATTCAGAAAGCTTGCCATCGCGCGGTTTGCAAGAACACTCGGATCGCTTCTTAAAAACGGCGTATCCATGTTGACTTCGTTGGAAATTGTCAAGAATATAGCGGGCAATACGCTGATTTTAAAGGCCGTTGAAAGCGCTATCCAGGAAGTCAGCAAGGGCATCGGGCTGGGGACTTCGTTATTGACTTCCAAGGCATTTCCAAGCCTTTCGATTCAAATGATACAGGTCGGCGAGCAGAGCGGCGATTTGGAAAAAATGCTGGAAAAAATTGCATCGGTCTATGAAGGCGAGGTTGAGACGAGCGTAATGGGCATCACGGCGTTGCTTGAGCCCGTCATGATTCTCATCATGGGGGTCATATTCGGCTTTATGGTCCTTTCGATCTGTCTGCCGATATTTGAGATGAATCAACTGGTGATGTAAAATGGGGGAGTTATGCGTTTTTCTTCTGAAAACAGGCGGGAAAATCATGATGGGTTTACATTGATAGAACTCATGGTCGTCATTGTGATATTGGGTATTCTGGCAGGTCTGATTGTTCCGCGCATCATGGGGCGCCCGGAAGAGGCCAAGCAGCTCAAAGCAAAACTGACCATTGAATCTCTGGAGACAAGCCTCAGGCTCTACAAACTGGATAACGGTTCCTATCCGACAACAGAGCAGGGGCTTGAGGCGCTTGTACAGGCCCCTGACACGGGCGATGTCCCCAAGCACTATCATGAAGACGGCTATATTGAAAAGGGCAAGATTCCGTTGGATCCCTGGGATAACGAATTTGTCTATCTGAGTCCGGGCGTGCACAATGAGTATGATATTGTTTCTTATGGTGCCGACGGTGTTCCCGGCGGAGAGGGGAAAAACAAGGATGTCAACAGCTGGGAATTGGAGTAGACGCAAACAGCGTGTTCTTTCAATGCACCCCGATCCGGATAGGGGATTTACGCTTATTGAACTGACGGTCGTAATCGCACTCATCAGCATTGTATTCTTTTTTACGATTCCAAAGCTTCAGACTGAGATTCTCACCGATCCGATCAAAAAAACTTCCCGCTGGCTTTTAGCGAATATCCGCTCATTGAAGGAACGTTCCTATCGTGAAAAAAAAGATTACATCCTTTACATTGACACGGATGCCAATGCATTTTGGATGTCGGAACGCATGCCGGCGGAAGAAAAGGAAGACGCCCAATCTAAAAATGGAGAGGACCGTAAATATAATCTGCCGGAGGGCATGCGCATTTTGAACGTCGAATTTCCAGGAAACGTGGAAATAACCACGGGGGTTGCGGAGATTTTATTCTATGCGAAAGGATATTCTGAAACCGCATTTATTCATCTGGAGGACAGGGACAACCGCCGCTTGTCGTTTCTGATCGAGCCTTTTCTCCCGGAATTACGATATTATGAAACGTATGTCGGTTTTGAAAACTAACAGTCGCTGTAAAAGAGAGAAAACCGATTTGGATACAGTTGAGCGGAAAAAACGGATTTCAGGGTTTACCCTGCTTGAGGTTATGGTGGCCATTTCCATCATTTCCATAGCATTGCTTGCTGTATATAAATTGTATGCGCAAACCTTGTCTATGAATCAAATCCTGATGTTCAACACCCGTGCCCCGATTTTGGCCCAAAAAAAAATGGCTGAATTTTTCATGCTGCCGCCGGCTGAACTTTCAGATAATTCAGGTGATTTCGGCGATGCGTTTAAAAATTATACCTGGAAAGCTTTGGTGGAAACCGTGACCTCCGATCTGCTGGGCGACATGGCGGAAGATCTCAAAAGAATTGACCTGGTCATTTCATTCAACAACGATGAGCAATCATACCATCTGAGAGCGTATCGATTTGTCAGAAATTAGTTCCATGCCGAAAAATTCCAAATCATTTGCTGCATCCGGCTTTACGCTGGTTGAATTGATGATCGCCATTTTTATTTTCGGCATCGTCATAACCGGCATCTTTGCATCATACAGAGCAGTTTTTATGAGTGCCGGAAGGGTCACCAGCGGTATTGATTTGTACGACATGGCCGGTATTTGCATGAATCGGATATCCCTTGACCTGCAGGCGATCCACCCGACACTTCCGCCGAAATATCGCAAGCCTGAATTCGACGATGCACCCGACCCGGATCGTGTTGTCGGGGAAACGTCGGACGCGGCGACAGGTGAATTCCCCCGCCTCAGATTTGCCTCCCTGGCTCATATCCCGTTTGACAGGGCAGATTATGGCGGTATTGCCCGGATCGTCTATTATGTTCGGCGGGATTCTGAGGGCAAATACCAGTTAAGACGCTCGGACACACTGACGCCGACCGAGCCTTTTGAGGAGAAAGAGAGTGATCCTGTATTGTGTGAACACGTGAAATCGCTCAAATTTATATATTACGACCATGAAGGCACTGCGCATGAAAACTGGGATTCGGAGTCTGATGCGGTTCACTATGCAACGCCTGTTGCCATTGAAGTTTCAATGGAAATTGAACAAGATGAAGATGCGTTGTTATTTAATACGACGGTGATGATACCGGTCTTAAGAGACATTCTTGACTGACTTTATGAACGCAATCGGAAATATCGTGAGGAACAACCGTGGTGTGGCGCTGTTGATTACGCTTTCAATCATCTCCATTCTGGTTGTAACGACCTTGGAGCTCAATAAAAAGACGCGGACTTCCGTTTATTTCTCAGCCACCGGAAGGGATAAGGTCACATTGAATCATATGGCCTTGTCGGGCGTTCATGCGGCAATGGCCCTTTTGGTTAAGGATAAGGAAAATTCGGATATCGATTCCGTACAGGAGGACTGGGCAAACCCTGAAAAATTGAGCGGGCTGGTCAATGATATTCCGTTTGAAGAGGGTGTGGTGAATGTGACAATCATTGATGAACTCGGAAAAATTCAAGTTAATGCACTGGTGAATTTTCCGGAAAGTCGACAATTCAACGAAGCGCAACGGGAGATGTGGGATCATTTCCTAAACCTTGTGATTTCTCCGCTTGATAGAACGGAAGACACCGCCCCCACGCCGATTATCAACGCACTTAAGGACTGGCTCGACTATGGGGATAACGATGCCACTACCGGTCTCAGTGGTGCCGAATCGGATTATTATCAGGACTTGGATCCGCCGTATTCCTGCAGAAACGGGCCCATTACCCACCTGGGAGAGCTGCCGATGATCAAAGGTATCACTCCCGAGTTTTTTCAGGGTGTCGGCGGGGTTCCGGGCATCGATGCCTACATGACGGTCTATGGAATGACGGAAGCCGAGGACCATCGATTCACGTTCAAGGGCGCCATCAATATCAACACAGCCGATCTTCCCGTCATTGCAGCAATTTTACCTGCTGAAAATGAACTCCTAGCGCAGTCGATATTTGAGTACCGAACCGCCATGTCGGACGAAACCTACACGAATGATCTGTCGCGCCCGGCATGGTACAAGGATGCACCGGGATGCAGCGATGTGGAGATTGATCCGAAGCTCATCACTCTTTCCAGCGATGTGTTTCAAATACATTCGGAGGCAAGCTTTCGCGACATGAAAATGACAATCGCAGCTATCGTAACCCGATTAAAAGATAAAGAAACTGGGAAATGGTATGCCAAGCTCTTGAGCTGGGAGGAAAAATAAGATATATATTTTTTTCTGTATTCATTATGTTAGCAATAGCTGTTGGGTTAACTCAACTCATCAGCGTAATTGAATGAGAATACAGAATTGAAGATAAGGAATACGGAAAAAAATGAGCAGGAAAATAGTCGGCATAGATATCAGTCATCAGGCAGCAACCGCGGTTGCCGTTAAAAGCAGAATCAAGGGCAACTGGATAGAAGACTTTGCAAGCATTCCCCTTGCCGGCGGGAGCGACTTTGATGCTGAAGTCGCGCGTGCTTTGGAGATGATTACAGCTCAGATGGATATCAGCGGCGCCGTATGTGTTGCAGCGCTTCCCGCGGCCTTTGTTTCCTTCAGAAACTTAACGATTCCTTTTAAGGAAAAGAAGAAAATTTAAGAAA
>CAYTAQ010000045.1:0-26942 GCA_964435695.1 uncultured Desulfobacterales bacterium
TTACCGGCAGCGCACCATACATTGATCCCTCGCGTATCGAGAACCAGTATCCATGCGTCCATCCCGTTGATTTCTTTACGCAAGACATCAAAGCTCAGCTTGTAGTTGGCCGTCACCAAAACCGGCGTCTCAGGCTTCGGTGAACCGAGACTGTATAAACCAGGCGCGATTTTATAGTGATTTCTGCCGACGCCGAGACGCACCTTCATGGCGCCCAGAAGATCCTGTCGCTCGAGATGGTCTTTCACTTTGGGGACAGGCCCTGCTGGCGTCTGTACAAAGCCTTCCACAAAGCTGCACAGCGTGTATCCCGGCCTCTCGAATGGGCTGCTTGCCGGTCCTGCCGGTGGTCCGCAACAAACATCTCCTGTTTCCACATCGTTTTGGATGGGTAAAAGGATTTCGAAGGGTTTTTCGCCGAAAACCGCACCACCCCCGTTACAGCATGAATTGTTTTTTTCAGGTTCTTTCATTGGCTTTATTCCTGTTTGTTCTACCGCTTATCAAAGGTTTTTTTATAGGCTCGCCATTTATAAAATCATTTTTGAGACAAAGCGCACAGCGATCGTCGCTGCACATCTGGCAGGAAAAGCAATGCTTGCAGCCATGCTTTCGTAAACATTCCGGATCATTTTCCGGCACGTACAGCTTGCCCTTAAATCCCGGCAGGGTAATAAAAGGCATGGTCTTTCTTCTTTCGGGGTCTTTTTAGTTGCTGACCGGATCTATTTGTTTAATAATAAATTTCAAAAAAGGCATCTGAACAGATGAACTGCCAACGTCCAACGTCCAACATTCAACGTTGGACGTTGAATATTGGATGTTTTAAATCCATCACATTCGATATTCCTTGTTCTGCATTCTGTGGATTTTAAAATATTTTCCTCATGCCACATAGTAGTACCGGTTTCCGTCCATGTCAAAATTACGTCCGGTTTCTGCTATCGCTTTTTTCTAGAAATGAATTTCAGCGGCGAAAGTTTCATTTCAATTGAAGGGAAAAAGGGTCCTTGATAATCTAGGAGTTTTATATTATGAATCTTTTGCTAAAACAACCATGGGCTAAAATCATTAGTTGAGGGTTCAAGGAACGTTTTTATCCGAAGGACAGGGATCTTCTTCCATTCTCCGAATACGGGCATTAAAATTAATGGCATCCGGTACCCACTCGCGAAACCAGAGATCACACGTTATACCCATTTTCATGTGGATGGCGTCACTCCTTTTTCTATTGACAGGCTGTGCGTCGACACCAACCTGTGAAAAACAACCCGTCCCGGAATGGTTGCATTCCATGCCCGTGGACGATATCTATTTTTATGCGGTCGGAATTTCAGGCAGGACCCGAAATGTTAAGGATGCATGGGCCCAGGCGGCGAACCGCGGCCGTGCCGAGCTGGGGCGAACCATTATCTCCCATGTCACCAGCACGGATTTGATTGTAAGTACATCGCGCGGTGAATACGCCAGACAAGTTATCGATATTCTATCGGACACGGAGCTCAACTACACTGAAATCATTAAACGGTGGTTTGATCGATGCGGCAATTACGGCCCTCCGAATTACTACTATGTGTTGATCCGCATGGAGAAAAAAACTGCTGCGACTGTTTTAAGAGGCTTGAAATAATGAGGGGGAACTATGAAACGCATTGCAATTTTAATAACGATCATTTCTCTTTGCCTATTCCCGGGATATTCTTTTTGCGAAGGAACGGTTAAAGACGCCGCCGCGAATCAACTTGACGTGGAAGCCTTGACCATTTGCAGGGACGTTGTCAACAGGACGCCGGTGGGCAGTGGGAGCGTCTATACGGCGAGTGTCGGAAAGCTATATTGCTTTAGCAAAGTCGTCGGAGCCCAGACAGATACGAAAATCATTCACAATTGGTTCATGAACGGAAAATTGAAGGCCAGTGTCACACTTCCCGTGAAATCGGCAAGCTGGCGGACATGGAGCGTAAAAGAAATTAAACCGACGGATGCCGGTGATTGGATGGTGGAAATTCTGAATGAAACAGGAGAGCCCATTGAAAGTATCCTGTTTTTTATAAAATGACATTATCTACCATCGTAATGCTCACCGGCCTTCCGTTTCTGGCCTATCTGCTCGGTTCCATACCTTGGGGACTCGTTGTCACCGCTTTCTTTACATCAAAAGATATTCGGCAGCAGGGGAGCGGCAATATCGGCGCAACCAATGTCCGGCGTATCGCCGGGCCCAAAGCAGGGGCTCTGGTCCTCGCAGGCGACCTGTTAAAAGGAGCGCTGCCCTTGTTTATGGCGGTTCAGACGGTGAACACTTCGGGTGCTTTGGGGCAGATGTACATATCCCTTGTTGCACTTGCCGCCTTCTTCGGGCATTTATACCCGTTATATTTAGGATTGAGAGACGGCGGAAAGGGTGTCGCAACGGCGCTGGGATGTATCCTGGTCATTTCCCCGGTCACTGCCGTTATAATGATTTTGATCTTTGTCATGATGGTTTGTATGACCAACCGGGTTTCCATCGGATCATTATCCGGCGCGGCTGCATTGCCGTTTATCATGTGGGAATCGACCGGTTCCTGGATCATGACACTGTGTGCCGTCGCCATTTCCCTGTTCATCTATCTACGGCATAAAGACAATATCGTACGCCTCATCAATGGAACCGAATCGGTTATCTGGAAAAAATGAACTAAAACACCGTCCATACCCAGGCAATGACGCCCGCCAACAAGAAATGGGCTTCCACAAGAAACTCAAAGTGGATTCCCGGCAGCATGAGCTTCTTTTCACTTGCATAAATAACGAACAATAAAAGGAGGGGGCAGATAACCAGGGCATAACCGAGGCTGCTGAAAATACCCGACAGGCTTGCCAAAACAAGTATTATCGCCGAAAAAATAGGCAGCACCTTCAACAGGCGCCTGGCATGTTGTTCGCCGATAAGGATCGGTATCGTCTCCATGCCGACAATTCTGTCTCCCTGCATATCCAGCATATCAAAAAAAGCGGTTCTTACAAAAACCATGCTCATTGCCCAAATAAACACCAGCACCGTATCGATTCCAAGCTTCCCCGATTCACCCAGCGCCGGAAAAATCGCTGTAACAATCCCCCATGCCACGGTAATCAAAACCGTCTTCGATCCCGGTATATCCTTGATTCTTCGATACCTGGCTTGAATCGAAAAGGCTTTGGGGATCAGCCTTAAATTATATGAAAATCCAAGCACGCTCATGGTCAACAGAATGAAAAAGGGTATAAGCCCCATGGTATAGGCTGTAAATAAACCGGCGGCGCCGGCAACCACGAGCAACAAAGAAAGCATCCATTGGTTCTTATTATAAAAATCAGCCCGATCAGGATCATTGTAGCGATCCGATCGCCTGCCCATGAGATGATTCAGGACATGCATGGATTGTACATACAGCATGGATATGAGGATCTGAGAAAAATAGGAGTCAATCCCCTGAAGTTTGGCGCACGCATAACAGAGCGCCCCGGCGCCAACGGCAACAAATATATTCGTCAACAAAAGGGACCGCTGCAGCAAAAGAAGCGCACTCCGCCAATTGAATGAATCCTGTAGCGGGATGGATTCCAGCTTGCGGAAAACCTTTTTGATAATCCAATTCGGCGTAGATGCTCCCGCCGTAATGCCGATACATTGGATTGAGGATAATGCTTTTAGATCGAGCTCGGACTCGGTTTCAATATGAAATGCCTGTTTTCCGGCATGCCGGACGATTTCCGCCAGACGTTTCGTGTTTCCGCTGCTGTGTCCCCCCACGACGATAACGGCGTCCGCCAGTCCCGCAATGCGCTTCACCTCTGTCTGGCGTTTTTCCGTTGAGTCACAGATGGTGTTAAATACTTTGTAATGAGGATATTTTTGAGAAGCCCATGCATGCACCTCTTCAAAAAAATGGGTGTTTTGCGTGGTTTGGGCAACCATAATGGCCTGTTCAAATTCCGGCAGCTTATTCAACTCCTCTAAATTCTCAACCACATGGCCCTGGTTGTCCGCATATCCCAAGAGGCCGATGACTTCGGGATGCGCTTTATCACCGACGATGATGACGGCATCCCCTTTGCGCGCATGTTGTTGAATGATCGTTTGAACCTTGATGACGCGCGGGCAAGTGGCGTCGATCACGCTGAACCCGGCTTCCTGCAGTTCTTCCTTTATCTTTGGTGGAACGCCATGCGCCCGGATAATTATGGCCCCAACCCCTGTCTCTGGGATATCGTTGATGACCGAGATACCCTTTTCCTCAAAAATCTCTATAACTTGGGGATTATGTATCAGGGGACCGAATGTGTGGATAGGGGTATCCTGCCGGCGGGCTGTATCCAATACCATCTCAACAGCTCTGCGTACCCCCATGCAAAACCCTGCAGTTTTGGCAATTACAATTTTCACAAAAAAAGTCCGAATTCATTCTTTTAGAAAAACCTTATGGTCCACCAATGATAGGGAATAAATCCGTCCCTTGATAAATTTCTGGTCTCCAAAAATGCTGACGAGTTTGATACCGTCTCCTTCCGGTTCCACAGTATCCACGGCTTCCATTATCAGCGTGGGTTCATCGTCCTTGATAAGATAGGCATTTGCTTCACACATGGTTTTTTCCTTTGTAATTGTTATTATTTATTATGGTAAGTCGTTCTTTTTTCAAACAGTAGCAGAAGTACCAAAAACAGGGGCCAATGATTCTACGGTATCAGCCCTGCCAAATTTTTCTTGACCATGGTCTCAATGAGCCGTGGAAGCGGCATTTCAGATACGCCAACGACCTCGACATCTTCTTGAGACAGGGGAATTAAGACCTTTTTGGCCCGGCAGGATGCAATGGCTTCTGACATCTTTGGTGTTAATTCACCCAGCATGGACTGCGCCATGATAATACTGATCGGCCCGATGATGATATCTGCCAGTTTGACCGATTGCACAATGGCATTTTCACCGGAAGCACCACGATTTGCCCTCGCTTTCAGCATGTTCGCCGTCGCAACGGCATTGGTTCCCAAAGCAATGATATCAATGCGCTCTTCAAAAGACTGTTTTAGGATTTTAATAACAGCGCTGCCGATGCCGCCTCCTTGTCCATCAATCACACAAATTCTCTTCATCATC
Organism: uncultured Desulfobacterales bacterium; assembly: GCA_964435695.1. GTDB lineage: Bacteria > Desulfobacterota > Desulfobacteria > Desulfobacterales > B30-G6 > CAYTAQ01. Next base: position 5,126 of record CAYTAQ010000045.1, read on the forward strand.
TCATCATCCATACCGCAACATTCGGGCGGTATCCTGTTTAGAGCTTGCCGACCCTTTGCCGATGCCGGCGCTCTTTTTTCGATAATCGTTTGGCAGGACCCTTTTTCTTTGTACCCAAGCTCCCTTGGTTCGCCGCTATGTTCATATTCATTCCGTTGCCGGAAGAATGAACAGCCTGGTAAACGGTATTTTCAAAGGCCTCCGAATCAATTGCCGCTGCTCCCTGTGATGTGCAAAAATCAATCACTTCGTTATCCGAACTTGCGTCTTGAGCGAAGCGGGCGGTTAATGCTCTTTAGAACTTGAAAATACGTCACAATATTTGCGAATCAAAGTACTACGTCTTTTCCAGGAGCCGCAGCAACCGGTCGAGATCTTCGCTGTTGTAGAATTCGATCTCCACCTTTCCCTTTTTTCCCGAGCGCTTTATTTGAACTTTGGTGCCGAAAAATCGGGAAAGATCGTCGGCGACATCCGAATAATAAATGTCCTCAGAGGTCGATTTCCGCTTTTCTCCGCCCTTCTTCTCCTTTTTGATCCGGTTAACCAAAACTTCGGTTTGCCTCACCGACAGGCCTTTTGAAACCACAGCCCGCCACATGGCAATTAACTGGGCCCTGTTGGATATACCAAGCAGCGCCCGTGCATGTCCCATGCTCAGATCGCCATCGATGATACTTGCCTTCACTTCGTCCGGAAGCTGTCTGAGCCGCAAATAGTTGGCAACCGCAGACCGGCTTTTGCCAACACGCACGGCTGCCGCATCCTGCGTCAGCTCAAATTCCGTCATCATGCGGTGATATGCTTCGGCCTCCTCCATGGGGTTTAGATTCTCGCGCTGAATATTTTCAACCAGTGACATTTCAAGTAACTGTTCATCTGAAACGCTTTTAATAATGCATGGCAGTCTCTCAAGACCGGCCATTCTGCAAGCCCGAAGACGTCTTTCCCCGGCGACAAGCTCATAGCCGTCGTCGATCCTTCTCACAATCAACGGCTGAATAATTCCCTGTTCCTTGATGGATTGGGCAAGAGATTCCAATTCCTCGTTAGAAAACTTTATCCGGGGCTGATAACGGTTGGGGTGAATCAGATCGATGTCGCACTGAATATAATCCCGCTCGGTGTCATCCATGATTTCAATATCCGGGATAAGCGCCCCCAAACCTTTCCCCAATGCCACTTTTTTTCGTTTTTTTGATGTTTCCGTTGCCATCCTGCCTCTTCAATTCGTCTTTATCATCAGCTAAGTTTCTTATGATTGTGAATAAACCGATTATTCGTATTTCGCCTGGCTGTTGATGATCTCCTTTGCCAATGCGAAATAGCTCTTGGCTCCGATGGAAGCAGCGTCGTAAAGGAGTATCGGCTTTCCAAAGCTCGGTGCTTCGCCAAGTCTCACATTCCGGGGAATCGTTGTTTTAAAAACAAGCTCTTTAAAATATTTCATTGTATTTTCAGCTACTTGATGTGATAAATTGGTTCTTGTATCAAACATGGTCAAGAGGATGCCGGCAATTTTGAGCGAAGAATTCAAGCTGTGTTTAATCCGTTTGACTGTCTGTAAGAGTTGGCTCAAACCTTCCAACGCATAAAATTCACACTGCAAAGGGATGAGCATGGAATTGGCGGCCGCCATGGCATTGACCGTCAACAAGCTCAAAGAAGGCGGACAATCTATGATGATATAATCAAAAATATCATTCAGTTGGGCCAGAAGGTGTTTGAGTGTCATCTCTCTGTGGGGCATCGACAGCATTTCAATATCAAATCCGATCAGTTCGACGCGCGACGGAATGATTTTTAATTCGGTTATTTCACTATCGACAATAAGGTCGTTGATGTCGGCCTCGCCGATTAATCCATGATATAATGTTTGGCCGATGACGCTCTTATCAATACCGAGCCCGGTCGTTGCATTGGCTTGAGGATCGCAGTCCACCAGCAGTGTCTTTTTTTTTGCAATCCCAAGCGCTGCCGCCAAGTTTACAGCAGTCGTTGTTTTTCCGACGCCACCCTTTTGATTGGCAATACATAATATTTCCGTCATGTGAGTGCGTCTATCATAAAAAGCAGCTTTTGGAAAGACCTGCAATACATGAAGTCTGCTCGTGATGTTGACTTTTATTATGAATCAAGCCTAAAAGAGGAATCATGAAAAATTTTCGACTGCATATCGGACGGAAAGTGACAATCATTTGTTCTTTAATGCTCATACTTTTCCATACCCTGTCGCCACCAGCCGCCATAGGCATTACGATCAAAGAAGAAGAGGAACTTTCCAAGGAAGTTCTTAAAATTCTCGAAAATCGATACGAAATCATTCGCGATCCTTTAATTACCGAATATGTTAATACCGTCGGTCAAAACATACTTTCTACAATACCTGCCCTACCATTCGTCTACCATTTTTATGTTATCAAGCAGCATGTATACAATGCATTTGCGACCCCCGCCGGCCATATATTTATTAACAGCGGCCTGTTGGAAGCACTCGACCGGGAAGAAGAGCTTGCAGGCATCCTGGCGCACGAAATCGCCCACGTTGTGTGCCGGCACATTTCTCAAAATATCGACCGGTCTCCCAAAATCGGACTGGCAACCCTTGCAGGCATCGCCGCCGGGATTTTTATCGGCGCAGGCGGAGCAGCCGCTCTCGGAAACGCGGTCGCCATCGGTTCCGTCGCCGCCGGTCAGTCGGTGTCGCTGGCCTTCAGCCGTGATGACGAACTGCAGGCGGATCAGATCGCACTAGACTATCTATCCCGGTCGGGTTACGGCGCTGAAGGCCTGTTGTCTGCTCTGAAAAAAATACGCAGCAAACAGTGGTTCGGTACGGATCAGATCCCGGACTATCTGATGACGCACCCTGCATCGGAAGAGCGGATGGCGTTCATTGATTCCTGGATCGAAAGCCATGAAATACCCCAAAATTTAAAGCGCTCCTACAATAGGGACAAATTTTTGTTGGTAAAGGCCACACTTCAGGGGAAGTACGGCGATGCGCAAACATCTCTGCCGATATTACAATCCCAGATCCAATCGTCTCCCGATGACCCGTTGGCAAATTATGGATATGCATTGGCGCTTGCAAGTATCGGAAACCGTAAAGACGCAGTGGAATATATGAAAAAATCGTTGGAGAAGGAAGCGCTGAATCCATACATGCTTAAAGAACTCGGGAGAATTTACTTTTTGGATGGTCAATATAAAAAAGCGCGCAATACCCTTGAGGGTTCCATCAGTTTAAGACCTGACGATTCTGAAGGACTTTTTTACCTGGCGAGATCTTATATGGAACTTGATCAGCTCGAAAAAGCAGCCGATTCATTTAAAACACTATTAAATAAAGACCCTCAAAATAAGGAGACTTATCTTTTTCTTGGCAACATATACGGTCAGCAGGAAAAGCTGGGGGATGCCCACTATTATCTCGGGATCTACCACAAAATGAACAGCCGTTGGAAAACAGCAGCCATCCATTTAAACAAAGCACTGCAATATACCACGGATCAGAAAAAGAAGGAAGAAATTGAAGAGGTCTTAAAAATCGTCCAAAAAGAAGCCAAACGTGAAATGGCTGAAAAGCGGAACTAACTTCGGTCAAAACGCGAAAACTGCATTGAAAATGTTCCCCTGCCCTGGGTTGACGATCTCAGTGACGTGGAATAACCGAACATCCGCGCCAACGGAACAACGGCCCGGATAACCTGTAATCCCGTTTTAGGTTCGATGGATTCTATTTTACCGCCCCGTGCATTCAAGTCGCCGATAACATCTCCCATAAAGGATTCAGGAATAAATATTTCCACGTTCATTATCGGGTCGAGAAGAAACGGCTGCGCGTTCGCCAGTGCTTCTTTGCAGGCCATTGAGGCACTCACTCGGTAAGCCAGTTCCGATCCTATCGATTCTTTAAACGATCCACCTGTCACGGTTGCCTCAATGTCGATAACAGGATAGCCCATATGCGCGCCGCTCTCCAAAGACTCAAGCACGCCCTGTTGAATGGCGGGCATATAATTTTGCGGAATCACATCGGGCGGCAATGCGCTTTTGAATCGGTTGCCGGTTCCACGCGGCAGTGGTCGAATACGGATTTTGACCTCTCCGAAATGACGTTGACCTGCCACTTCCTTGTCGAAAATTGCTGAAGCCTCTGCCTCGGTTTCAATGGTTTCTCGATATACGACCTGTGGTTTGCCCACATTCACACGGGTGTTGAATTCCCGAAGCATTCGGCTGATGATAACTTCCAAATGCAGCTCCCCCATGCCGGACAGGATGGTTTGGCCGGTATCTTCATCAATCTTGAGGTTGAGCGTGGGATCTTCAACCATGAATTTTTTAAGCACCTCTTCCAGCTTTTCTTGATCGGAATGTGTTTTCGGTTCAATGGCGACTGAAATCACGGGTTCATAAACTTCAATATTTTCCAGTAAGACCGGGTGGGCTTTGTCGCATAGGGTCTCACCGGTGGAAGAATCTTTTAGGCCGACAACACCGACAATGCTTCCCGCCCCGGCGCTGTCAATCCGTTCCCGCTTGTTTGCGTGCATTCGCAGAATACGAGATAATTTTTCTGTTTTTTTTCTTCCCGGATTATAAACATCTGTGCCGGAAGTCAGCTTTCCGCGGTAAACCCTTACAAATGAGAGTTTTCTCCCTTCCATCATGGAAACTTTGAAAATGAGGGCTGTGAGCGGGCCTGAGCTCTTTGCCGGGCATTCTACCATTTCACCGGTTTCAGGATTTGTTCCCTTTATGGGCGGGACGTCCACCGGGCTTGGCAAAAAATTGACAATGCCGTCAAGCAGCGGTTGTATTCCTTTGTTTTTAAGAGCGCTGCCGCATAACACCGGTACAAGTTTTAATCTGATGGTTGCATTTCGAATAGCGGTCCGCAGACGCGCTTCGCTGACAGCGTCTTCAGACACATAAGCTTCCATGATATCATCATCGACTTCAGCAATAGTTTCAATCATTTTCTCGCGGTATGCTTCAGCCATCTCCACCAGGTCGGGTGAAATGGGTGCTTCAGAGAAGGTCGCGCCAAGTGTTTCATCATCCCAGATGATCTGTTTCATTTGAATGAGATCAATGATGCCGCTGAAGTTCTCTTCCACACCGATTGGAAGTTGCATGATGAGTGGGTTGACGTGAAGCTTCTTTTTCATCATGGCCACTGTACCTAAAAAGTCGGCACCGATTCTATCGAGCTTATTGACAAAGGCAATCTTAGGGACTTTATATTTGTCTGCCTGGCGCCACACGGTTTCTGACTGCGGCTCAACACCGCCGACAGCGCAAAATACACCGATGGCACCGTCTAGCACACGGAGGGATCGTTCCACTTCAATGGTAAAATCAACATGACCGGGTGTATCAATAATACCGATTTCACACTCCCGCCACTGGCAGGTTGTTACCGCTGATGTGATGGTAATACCTCGCTCTTGCTCATCCTGCATCCAATCCATGACAGCTTCACCGTCATGGACTTCGCCCATCTTATAAGATCTGCCGGTATAATATAAAATTCTCTCGGTTACGGTTGTTTTACCCGCATCGATATGGGCAATAATGCCGATATTGCGTATGCTGTTGATTGTTCCCTTTTTTATCATCGTATTAACATCATATTAGCTTTGAATGGCGATCGGAGATCAATATGTCCGGCCAGTGTCGATGTCTCTCGGCCATCGATGAGCAGCTTTACAGCTTCAATCTCCGGAATATTCAAAATCAAGGAATTGACGATGGAATATATCGTTAACAGTTCTGATTTTGCGCCGCCCGGGTGGTCGTCCATTATTTCAACCGACAAATCGACAAAAGCGATATTGTCCGGCACCAAGTAGAATGCTTTCAATTTCGTTTTTTCCGGTATTGTCCGGGCAAGGGCTTTTTGAGGACCCATCAAAAGCGCATGCATGATTTGCGTCCCTAAAGCGATCGGATCATCCTGGTTTAAAATATGCCTGTTTTCTGCAATTAAAAACGAATTTTCCCTGTCTGAAAAATAAAGGTGCACAATCGAGCTGTCCCCCGGACTTTCGTCATCCTCATGGATCATCTGGCGTTCCGTGGTTTGATTGGATGGATCTCCGCAGCCGGCCAGCACCAGCAAACAGCACCAGCAAATCAATACAATCCGATGCGCCGAAAATGGCAATGTCCGATCCTTTCCCATTTTATTTTCGTCTGCAGTACTCATGAGGGATTTGGATTTTTATGCCAATATCAAGATTATGTCAAGCCGGATGCTTCTTTTTCTTTTATTGATCGGCCCCCTAATTTTTTATTGAAAGTTTTTTAAAGACGTATTATAGCAATCCAAAATTTTTGCTGAATCAACAGGGGGGATCGGATGCAAAAAATACTTGTGCTTTTGATAGGTGCCGTAATTATTGCCGGTTATGATATCGGTTGGGTGGTTGCCGAAAATGCCGAGGATACCATGTGCATTCCCATGGGAACAATCCTCATCGAAGCGCCAGGTGACGTTGAGGCAAGGCGATCGTCAGTGGAATTCCCTCATTCAACACATTTCGAATTTACATGTAAAACATGCCACCATACCTGGGATAATGAAACGCCGATCCTTTCCTGTACCGCATCCGGTTGTCATGATTTGACGCGTTCGCGTTCAGAAGACGGAAAAATAGACCCCACGCTGGCTATGCGAAACTTCAAGGCTGCGTTTCACGGCAACTGCATCGACTGTCATAAACGCATCAAGCTCCAAAACAGCAAGATAGAAAAATCCTATTCGCTCACAACACCCATGCAAAACAGTGGGCCAACCAGCTGTAATATCTGCCATCCCAAAGAATAGATATCGCAACCTAGTCATGCCAGAATAGCAAAGCCGGCAGGTGCTGAACCACCGGCCGGCTTTGCTTTTAAAAAATGGGTAATAACCTGCCTATCCTTCTGGATCGGGAGCGTGAACCTGGGTGCTTTCGTTGGGGCGGGATAAAAAATTGCGCATTACAGCGGTGTGGTTATTTTTTTATTCCGTTTAAAAATAACTCAAATGCCAAACGCAGGGTTGCCTTCAGAAAGTCTTTTTCTTTATCGATGGCGGTTTTGCTCGCTTCCCACAGCACAACGCCGCTGAATGTGGACAAAAATATATCGGCGAGCGCAACAGGGTGTTTATCAATAAAAATGCCTTTTTCGATACCTTCTCTGAAGATGTCGGCGATGTTATTCAGAACTTGATTGTTTATCGTCTTTATTTCCACTAATAACTTTTTGGAAAGGTTCTTGATGGTTTCACTCGATTGCAGGTGAAACATGTTAATGATAACCAAGGGGTCAAATTCATATACATCAAACATGGCATCCATGAGCTGCTTCAGTTTGGATACAGGGTCTGTATCCGCTTCAGCGATAACCTGCTCAACCCGGATATTTTGAAAATAGAGAATTCTCAATGAAAGGGATGCATAGAGTTCTTCTTTGTTCCTGAAGTAAAGATAAAGGGTTCCGGGGCTGAGCTCGGATTCCTTGGCGATATCCTCCATGGTAGCCTTGCTGAAGCCTTTTTTTGAAAAGACACGCTTGGCCGCCACGATAATCTGCTGCCGCCTTCTTTCTTTTTCTCTTTCTTTTCTCTCTTGGATTCCCATAAGCGCAAACGATCACTATAAGTTACAGTTTAATAAATTTAATATGGCATGCGGTGCCTTTGATCAATAAAAAATCAATCATGAAAGCACAAAAATTTTCATATTCTTTTCGTGCTTTCGTGATAAAAGTCCTTCTCTTTTAAGATTTATCGGGTTGTGGCGTATTACTACATTTCATTAAAAATATCCTTTTTCCCTTTTTGATCTTTAAAAATTTTCATTTTGTCTCTCATTTCATCCATCATGTCGTCCATATCCTCCATGGATATTTTCATGCCCTCTTCTATCATGGCATTAAATTCCGCATGTATCGACTCAATATCGTCCAGTTGATTCAAGATGAATTCTTTGCCCTGAAAGCGTTTTGACAGTTCCGGATGTCTCGCGAGGTCGCCATAGTGAAAAAAGAGACCGAAATGGCATTCCAATCTCCGACCGTAATAGGCTATTTTTTTATTGACATCTTTTTGTTCTTCACTGATTTTCTTTATTTCAGCCATGGTGGATTCAAAAGTAACAAGATCTCCTTTTTCCTTGGCATCGACGGCCGCAGCTTTAAGCTGCTCTTTCTTGACCATCAAATCAGAAGCCCTGTCCACAAGCCGCTTCATATCGTCCCGTCTTTTATATATTTCTTCATGCACATAGCCGCCGTATTTTTCGCCGTCAGAAAAGAGGTTTTCCCTCCCTTCCGCCTGATCCCTCTCCCAGTCCGGCTTATAATCGGTTCCAACATCGATTTCTTTTTGACCAAAACCAACTTTGGTTCCCTGGTTTGAAGATAAGGTTTTTTGGGATACTTCATTGTCTACTTCTACGGTCCCCGTATTGACCTTCACGAACATGGTTCCGTCGTCATAGGATGCCGTTTCAAAATCGGTGCCCCGTACCCCGCATACAGCCGTGGGTGTTTGAACCTCAAAAACCTTTCTGCGCAGTGCTTTCTTGCTGATTTTATTCCAGATTTTACCAAAAAACAACAGTACCGAATTTTTGTTTTCCGCCGGTGATATAATGGTGTTCAAAACAATATGGCTGTTGGATTGAATCTGGATGATGCTGTCATCCACCAGCTTGACAAGCCCTCGGCCATCATCTCCGGTTCGGATATTGTCGCCAAAATAGACATCCATGTTGAGCGTGGCGTCTTTCCAGTATGTCTGTTGCGCTTTTTTGATGTCAACCTTGCCGGAAAGTTCGGCCATACTGCCTATCACTTCCTCTTTTGCAATCGCTGCAGGAACCATGGAAATGGATAGAGTACCAATAAATAACCAAAAAAATATGCTAGTTATTTTCATGGTTTCAATTCCTCTCAATTTTTATGAAAGTTTGGTTGAAGACATTACCCCATATAGACAGCGATCATATCATTTCTGGCGTTGGCATATTGTATCTTTACCTGCACCAGATCTTCTGGCTTTAAATCGATCCCGCTCGACAGCGGCAGACTGCATTCCACCATATATTCATTCAACAAAATTGTATAGTTGTTTCTTCTTTTAGTGAGCACGACCGCTTCCGTCTTTTCTCCGATTTTCGTTTCAAGGTGCTTGAGCAACCAGTATCTTTGGCGCGCATATTGAATCCGCGATACCGTACCCATTGTCAATCCCAGGGATTGGATCAGCTGTTCGATTTCAGCTTTTGTATACGGCGTGTCCAGCCCCACCACAGCCCTGATTTGACGCTGGGTTACCAAGTCAAAATATTTCCGGATGGGCGATGTGGAGGTCACATAAGCAGCCACACCCAGGCCTGAGTGATGGTCAGGCCCGCTTCCAAGGGCAAAGCGGTTCAAGAGTTTCCGCTGCATCCAATTTTGAAACAATGTTCCCTCATTATTTTTAAAGAGCCGGTCTCTGGGTCCGGCCTGAGATCTGAAGATAGCGGGTGTTTTATTCTGTTGCAGAAAACTCGCCATCAGCCAATTTGCCATAATCATCAATTCAGAAACCAGCATCCTTCCGGGGCTTTCTCTGTTGATTCTGCTGACGATCGGCTGCCCTTCATTGTTCACCCATATGCTGATTTCCGGCAGTGTTATTTGAAGCGCGCCCTGGGATAGGCGTTTTTGTCTGAATTTTTTTGCAATATCATAAAGAAGTTGTATTTCTTCATCCTCTTCGGCCACGGTATTGACGTCATAATACGTTAGCTGACGCTTTACCTGGATCAGACTGGCGACGATGTCAAAATCGAGAATTTCCGCGGAGGCGTCCAGTCGAATGAGTACACTGATAGCCGGTCGCATCTCGCCGGATTTTAAGCTGCATAAGCCCTCTGCCAGAGAAGGGGGAATCATTGGAATTTTTTGATCAGGCGTATAAATTGAGCTCGCGCGACGATGTGCTTCAACGTCTATGACCCCATCCCGCTTGATGTAATGCCCGACATCTGAAATATGAACGCCCAGACGGTAATAATTGCCATTTTTTTCGATACTCAGCGCGTCATCAAAGTCCAGTGTCGCCTGTCCATCGATGGTAATCAGCGGCAACTCCGTTAAGTTATGCCGCTTTCCGTTGCAGCCTTTATCAACATTTGTATAATAAGCTTCTTTCACCAGCCTCTCTGCACTTTTTTGGACCTGCTCGGGGAATTCCGTGGGCACATCATGTTTAATGATATCTAGATTTTCATCCTTTCCCCACACCCCCAGCTTGGCAAAAAGCGCAAATAATTTATCGCCGTTGTCGATATCTGCCGACTTGAGCATCGGTTCGCCTAAATGATAGTACTCACTGTCATTTTCAAATAGATAGCAGGACTTGAGTATTTCGACAAAACGGCGCTCTTCTTCGTTTAAATATTCAAAATGCGATTGATTCTCGTTGTTGGCAATCTGCTTTAACCAGTTGGCGCCGTTTTCAATAAACTGATTGATACGCTCTTTTTCATTAATTTGAAAATGGAGTTGGTCGACCTGTTCTTCCGTGTAGGGGAAGAAGCGATCGCTGTTGAATTTAAAATACAGACGGTTGTCAAAGAATGCCCGGACAACCGCCGATTCATGATCTTCTGTCGGGTTTTCTGGAAAACAGAATTCCGTCATGGTCTCCAAATCGATCCATTCCTGTTCGGAGTTGAGAATTTCCCAAAGCTCCTTGATGTCAATCTGAGCGATGAGGGCTTTCCGTCTGTTGGATATCTGCTTTAATGCCTCAACAAGCTTCTCCCGACCCAGTGAAAGATCCAGATGGCAGTTACCCTTGTGCGACAAGCGATTGGCGGAAATCTTGACTTCACGGTTGGTCTCCGTTAGAAGCCGCAGCCGCAGCTTTTTTACTTCTAAAATAACCGCGCACAAGATTTTCCGGTTGTCAATAAATTCGACGACGTTTCCTGATTCCATAAATCGACACTCTAACAAGAGCCGGCGTGAAAGTCAATGTCTTCAAAGAGTTGATGACCCTAAAACCCATTTAATTTCTTTAACAAAACTTCCGGCCACAGGGGCGGAGATTGTTGCGCTGTCCTAATTTGATCCGTTGACGGGAATCGCTTAAAAAGTATACACTTGGGTAAATATTTCATAGAGGAACTGATATTTGATGAAATCAATTGAACTGATTAAACCGTATTTTATTGAAAATCGCGTTGTTATTTTTTTGGGTGTTGCCTGCTTGATCATCGTAGACATGCTGCAATTATTTATTCCGCGCGTCATAAAACGAGCGGTGGATGACTTAACCGATTTTCACGCCGACGCTCACGGCCTGATGGCCTATGCGCTCACCATTTTCAGCATCGGTATTGCCATCGGTATTTTTCGCTATTTTTGGCGCCGATATCTTTTAGGTACCTCCCGCCGCGTCGAGGAGGGGCTGCGAAATAATCTTTTTTTGCATTTGCAGACGCTTTCAGCCGCCTATTTCGATAAAACCCAAACCGGCGATCTTATGGCCCGGGCAACCAATGACATCCAGCAAATACGCATGGCCACAGGTATGGGGCTGGTTGCCCTCAATGATGCCATCGTCCTCGGCGCCGCCGCCATCGGGTTCATGGCCTATATCCATCCCCGGCTCACACTGTTTGTGCTGATACCGATGCCGCTCATCGTCTTTGGAACTCGCTTTTTCAGCAAACAAATGCACCGGCACTATAAAAGGGTTCAAGCCGCGTTTGCCGATCTGACAGAGGGGGTACGGGAACGATTCGCAGGGATACGAATTATAAAAGCCTACGGCTCTGAAGCCATGGAAAAAGAAAACATCGATCAGCTGTCCAGGAATTATGTAAAAAGCAATTTACATCTGGTGAGGATCACCGGAACCTTTTTCCCCATGATGATCCTCTTTTCAAATTTAAGTCTTGCCATTGTCATTTGCCTGGGTGGCCGCCAAACCATTATGCAGGAAATTACACCGGGAGATTTCGTTGCATTTATCAGTTATCTCGGGTTGCTGACGTGGCCGATGATGGCGCTTGGGTGGGTCACCAATTTGATTCAACGGGGACGGGCATCCCTTGATCGCATCCACACTATTTTGACGACAATGCCTGAAATTACCGATTTTACGCATGCCCGTCATGTCCACCGGATAAACGGCGCCATTTGCTTCGATGATGTAACATTCGCCTATGGCAAACACGACCCACCGGTTCTGACCGGGATTCGCTTTGAGTTGGCGCCGGGCAAAACATTCGGTATCATCGGCCCGCCGGGCAGTGGAAAAACATCCTTGTTGAATCTTATCCCGCGATTTTATGATGTCTCCAAGGGCCGCATTCTGATGGACGGCAAAGACATTCGATCTTTGCCGCTTAAAGATTTAAGATCGCGGATTGCCTATGTTCCCCAGGAACCCTTCATGTTCGCAGGGACTCTCCTTGAAAATATCACGCTGATGGACACCTCCCATGAACGCAAGGATATTGAAAAAGCAGCCGCCATGGCAGCGGTATATGACACCATCATGTCGTTTCCAAAAAAATTTGAAACACTTGTGGGTGAAAAAGGCGTCATTCTTTCCGGCGGGCAAAAGCAGCGCATTGCACTGGCACGGGCGTTATTAAGCCAACGGACGATCCTTTTACTGGACGACCCCATCAGCCAGGTGGATACGGACACGGGGCATACCATTATCGAAACCCTCCGTACCATGGCGGCAAACAAAACGATTATCATCGTTTCTCATAGAATTTCGGCCATTCAACTTGCAGATACGATTATGTCGCTGAACAAGGGCCTTGTTGTAGAACAGGGGTCGCATGCAGCATTAATGGCAACTAACCGATATTACGCACGAACCTTTCAGTTGCAGGAGATTGGCTATGCGTCATGATAGGGGATATTTTGAAGAGCAGCAACTTGGAAAACCGTATGACCTTAGAATGCTAAAACGGCTTTATCCCTTTTCAAAGGCCTATAAATTAACCATTTTCATTTCGGTCTGCCTGGTTATAATGATAACATGCCTCGATCTTTCCGTACCCTATCTTACAAAAATTGCCATCGACCGCTATATTGTACCGAATGTCGATGCCGACGGCCTATCTCAAAAAAAGAGACCGGAAAATGGTTCGCGGCATCTCTTGGCCGACATACAGAATCCACGCGTAAGGGCCGTCGTCAACCGATACCCGGATCTATTTATACACAAAGAGCGGACAGCCGTCATCGCTTTTGAAAATCTTTCGCTGCTGAAACCGGACGAACTGGCCACGGTAAGAGGGAAAGACCTGGCCGGCGTCACGTTGATCAGCCTGGTATTTCTGATCATCATCGTACTCGATTTTATTTTCAATTTCTTGCAAAAGCTGCTGATGGAATATACCGGGCACATGATCATGCACGACCTGAGGCTTAAACTCTTTGAGCATATCCAGTATCTGTCTGCATCATTTTTTACCCGCAACCCCGTCGGACGGCTTGTCACCAGGGTTACCAATGATATCCAGAACATGCATGAGCTTTTTACCTCGGTGATATCTCTCGTGTTCAAGGATTTTTTTCTGCTCATCGGCATTGCGATTGTGTTGATCACGATGAACTGGAAAATGGCGCTGGTTTCTTTTACGGTGCTTCCATTGGTATGGTACACGGCTTTACGATTTTCCGGTCGCGTTCGAGACGTATTCAGACAATTGCGTATCAATCTTGCCGAAATCAATACTAAATTTTCAGAAATGATCGATGGCGTCAAAGTCATTCAGTCCTTTGGCAAGGAAGCGCTGACCTTTGATAACTTTTCACCGCTGAATCACGAAAACTACCTTGCCGGTATGCAGCAAATTCATGTTCTGGCGATCTTCATGCCGCTGATCGAAGTGTTCGGTGTATTCACCGTTTCCGTTATCATATACTACGGCGGGAAAAACGTGCTTTCGGAAAATATCAGCCTGGGCGTTCTGGTGGCCTTTATCTCTTACATGCGCATGTTTTTCAGACCCATCAGGGATCTTGCTGAAAAATACAATATCCTCCAAAATGCCATGTCTTCCGCTGAACGAATATTCTTGATTTTTGATACAGAGGAGCGGGCGGAAATCAAGAAAAAGACCGGAGCGGCACCCGGTGCCGGCTCGATATTAAACGCATCGGAAAAAATCAATGACATCGTTTTTGAAAATGTGACGTTTTCATACATGCCGTCGGAACCGGTGCTGAAAAATGTTACCATTAAGGTCCGTGCAGGGGAGACACTCGCCATTGTTGGGCCCACCGGCTCCGGAAAAACATCTCTTATCAATCTTATGATGCGCTTTTACGACCCTTCATCCGGAAAAATCATCATCAATGGAACGGACATCGGGCAATTGCCTTTTTCGGAATTGAGATCAAGAATGGCGCTGGTTACCCAAGAACCGTTTCTCTTCACAGATACCATACAACACAATATCTGGCGCGACAAATCCAACATTTCAGAGGAAGAGATATCCCGCGTTTTAGATGCATCCAACTGCAGGTCCTTTATCGATCGACTGCCGCAAGGCATCCACACGGTTCTTTCAAACGGCGGGGCGTCGCTTTCGAGTGGCGAGCGCCAGCTTATCTCAATTGCCAGGGCTTTTGCAAAAAATCCTGAATTGCTGATTTTGGATGAAGCCACGTCTTACATTGATTCGCAGACTGAAAAAGTCATCCAAGACGCTTTGAAAAAACTTATGTCGGGAAGAACTGCGTTCGTGGTGGCGCATCGATTGTCAACCATCAGACACGCGGATAAGATCGTTGTAATTGACCAGGGAAAAATCATCGAACAAGGGACCCATGATAGCCTGATGCGTAAAACGGGATTTTATTATCAGCTCAACCATCTGCAAACGTGTGCAGGGGTTTCCTGCTGAAAAAAACAGTAATAAAATCCAGCCCAAGGGCCTGGTTTTGAAATTTAATAGTTAAGGCTTGCCAAATTTTTTTTCTCGTGATAGCGGATACTTTCGTAACTTCTTTCAGGTCGTCCGCTTAGCAAAAAATCGGTCGTTTTTTAATTGACTTAAAAAAAAATAAGGAGTCCGGGTATCAATTCACGGAACTCCTGTGTAACTCACTAATTGTTAAAGGAGGTTGAATAAATGGCTTACAATGCAGTAGAAATGGCTGACTGGCAGATTTCAGAGGCAGCCGAAAAAAACATGCCCACCCCTGAAGCATGGGGGGAAAAACTGGGTCTTGAAAAAGACGAAATTCTTCCCATGGGCCGGCTGGCAAAACTCGATTTTTTAAAAATTATTGACCGTTTAAAAGACAAACCTGATGGAAAATACATCGAGGTGACGGCCATTACCCCGACACCGCTCGGGGAAGGTAAAAGCACCACATCCTGCGGTCTCATGGAAGGCCTGGGTATGCGGGGAGTCAACGTGGGCGGTGCTCTCAGACAACCTTCAGGCGGGCCCACCATGAATGTCAAGGGAACGGCGGCGGGCGGCGGGAATTCGCTGTTGATTCCCATGACCGAATTTTCACTGGGCTTGACCGGCGATATCAACGACATCATGAATGCCCACAATCTGGCCATGGTGGCGATGACCTCCCGCATGCAGCATGAGCGGAACTATACGGATGAGCAGTTACAGCGCCTGACCGGCATGCGGCGGCTCAATATCGATCCTACGCGCGTCGAACTGGGATGGATTATGGACTTCTGCGCCCAAACGCTCAGAAATATCATCATCGGCATCGGCGGACGGTTTGACGGTTTTACCATGCAGTCCAAATTCGGAATCGCCGTTGGATCCGAATGTATGGCCATTCTGGCTGTCATTCGGGATTTGGCGGATCTTAAAAAACGATTGAATGATATCACGGTCGCATTTGACAAAAGCGGAAAACCGGTCACCACCGGCGACCTGGAAGTGGGCAATGCCATGACTGCTTTCATGCGCAACACCATCAACCCCACGCTCATGTGCACGGCTGAGTACAACCCCTGTATGGTCCATGCCGGTCCCTTTGCGAACATTGCCGTCGGCCAGTCTTCCATCATTGCCGACCGTGTGGGCTTGAAGCTTTTTGATTATCATGTAACCGAAAGCGGATTCGCCGCTGATATCGGTTTTGAAAAATTCTGGAATGTGAAGTGCCGCTTCAGCGGGCTGAAACCCCATGTGTCTGTTCTGACCTCAACCATCCGTGCACTCAAGATGCACGGCGGCGGACCAAAGGTTGTTGCCGGTATCGCGCTTCCCGAAGAATACACCAAAGAAAATCTGGAACTGGTTGAAAAGGGCTGTGAAAACATGGTCCACCACATCAACACCATCCGTAAAGCCGGCATCAATCCGGTTGTCTGCATCAACCGTTTCTACACGGATACGGATGCCGAGTGCGCCATCGTAAGAAAAGCAGCGGAAGCCGCCGGTGCACGGTGTGCCGAATCCAAGCATTGGGAAAAGGGTGGTGAAGGCGCATTGGAATTTGCCGATGCCGTCATTGATGCCTGCAACGAAAAAAACAACTTCAAATTCCTGTACCCGCTTGAAATGAAGCTGCGGGACCGCGTCGCAATGATCGCCAAAGAGGTGTACGGGGCGGACGGTGTTGATTGGCAGGCCGATGCCGAAGCCAAAGCCAAAATGCTCGAAAGCGACCCCAAATATGCCGATTTCGCCACCATGATGGTCAAAACCCATTTGAGTTTGACCCATGAACCGACCGTCAAGGGCGTGCCCAAAGGATGGCGGCTGCCGATTCGTGACGTGCTGATCTACTCCGGCGCCAAGTTTCTGTGTCCCTGCGCCGGTACCATCAGCCTGATGCCCGGAACCGGTTCAAACCCGGCCTTTAGAAGGGTCGATGTGGATGTTGAAACCGGCAAGGTTTCAGGACTGTTTTAGCGCACACCTTGGGTTATTGTTTCTCATCGGGCCCGGAATTTTCCGGGCCCGTTTTTGTTAAAGATACAAATGATGCAAGTCGCCTTAATAGAGGAAACCATAGGCCGGATGATAACCATAAAAAACCAATCACGAAAGCACGAAATATGGAAAACGCGAAATAGTTCTATCTCTTTTTCGTGCTTTCGTCCTTTCGTGCTTTCGTGATAAAGGGATTCCTCTTCCAACATGCGCTTTTTACTAATCAACCCATATTATCCCATCTCCGAGACCCCATCACCCCCATTAGGCCTTGCATGCCTTGCTGCCGCTCTGGAATCCGCCGGTATCGAGGTCCGGATTCTCGATTTCGTGGTTTTCCCCTATTCCAAAAAAATTCTTAAAAAAGAACTTAAACAATTCGATCCGCAAATGATCGGGGTTACCGCGGTCACCATGAGCGTTGACAATGCCCTAACGGTTGTCCGGGACGCCAAATCCATCGCGCCCGAAGTTCTCACGGTCATGGGGGGCCCCCATGTGACATTCTGCGCTCCGGAAACCATGCAGGCATATGAAGCCATTGATTTTATTGTCCTGGGTGAAGGCGAGGAAACCATCGTCGAACTGTCAAGGGCATCGCAAAAAGGAAAGCGCTGGGAAACTATCAAAGGAATTGTCTACCGGGAAGGATGCCAAATTAAAACCACCGAACCAAGGCCCTTTATCAAGGATATCGACGCGCTTCCGGAACCAGCCAGACACCTCATCCCCCTGGGCCGTTATCGCGCCCTTGGGTTGCCTGTCAGCATCACAACCAGTCGCGGCTGCCCGTTTCAATGCATATTTTGCGTCGGCAGAAAAATGGTGGGCGCCAACGTTCGATACAGAAACCCTAAAAAAATCGTGGATGAACTCGCCAAGTTAAATCGGCTTGATTTTCAACAGATCAACTTCGCGGACGACCTGTTTACCGCCTCAAACCGGCACTGCATGGGCGTTTGTGACGAAATTATCCAAAGGGGATTGAAAATTCAGTGGACGTCCTTTGCCAGGGTCGATACGGTTTCCCCCCAGATCCTTGGACGTATGAAAAAAGCCGGATGCACGGCGGTCAGCTTTGGCGTCGAATCCGGAAGCCCGGAAATCCTTAAAAGAATCAAAAAGGGCATCACCCTAAACCAGGTCTTTACGGCGGTAAAGATGTGCACCGATGCCGGCATTACACCCCAAGCCTCTTTTATATTGGGCCTTCCGGGGGAAACGCCTGAAACATTGCAGGAAACGGTTGAAATGGGGCGCCGGCTGAAAGAAATGGGTGTGCTCCACGGATTTCATCTGCTGGCCCCTTTCCCCGGAACGGATGTCAGGGAAAAGTGCTCCACCTATGATCTTCAAATCATGAGTCACGACTGGAAAGATTACCATGCCAACCGGGCAATTGTTCGAACCGCAACTGTCACTCAAAAGATGATGAATGATATCGTCATAAACTGGGAGCATCAATTCAATCTATGGCTTGACGACATCAAGCAGCGCCGTGAGAAAAGCGAGACCACCGAATCGGAAGCCTGGCCCTTGACAAAACTGGAGCATACGGTCTTGCTTTATGAGTTGATGATGAATACTGTAATCGAAGATAAAGGAATTTTCAAGCGTAACGGCGCTCCCACAACAAAGACGGCGGCAGTCAAGTTTCTGGTCGACCATATAGCGGGCGCCGTCAATCAAACACGAGACCAAATGGTTCTTTCGCTCCGTTATGCACTGGAACAAGGATACTTAACATACACCAATCGGGATGGATATTGTAATTGGAAATGGGTCGACTACCTATGAAGATACTGGTTTTTCAGCAGGGCGGAAGCGGCAAAACGAAAATTGATGGTATTAAAGCTTACGGCGGCCCTGGTTTTCAGGTTGATATGATTTCCATCGATATCCCTTTGCCGCCGGTAATCGATGATGCAAGGGAGTTTCTTCCAAAAGAGATTGAAGCGGATCTGGTTCTCGATTTCTTAAAACATCCTGATCTTTCCTATGACCTGGCCAAATTATGTGCCAAAAAAGAAATCCCCGTCATCGCCTCAGGAAAAAAAATACGCGAAAAAGGTGTAATTTCACCCCCCACGTGATGCGGTCTTTCCAGGCAGGGTTGTCTGGGTGACTATGGAGAACGCTTCGGTGCTCCTGAATTCGAAGTTCAGGTAACTAACGGAAAGATAGACAATATCACCGTCAAAAGAGGCGCCCCATGTGGCGCGACCTGGGAGGCAATCAAACGCATTATCGGCCTGCCCGCAGCAGAGGCGCCCATCCGTATCGGACTGGAAGTGCAGTTTTTTTGCAGCGCCGATCCAGCCGGCTGGGACCCGATCTATGGAAAAAGCCCGGTTCATTTTGCGGGAAAGATCCACCGAAAGGCATTTGAACAAGCATTGGCGCGCATGCCACATAAAAAAATAGAGTGATAATCGAGTGAAATTGGCGAAACTTTTTCAACCACAAAGACACAAAGGATAAAAGAAAGAAAAAACCTTTGTGCCTTTGTGGTTCCGGTTTATCCGGGTTGGGCATGGGTACTATATCCGGTGCTTGCGGTATAATCCCCGAAACTGGTCATATGTCAACCCGAGAAGGTCGGCTGCTTTTTTCTGATTATATCGGGACGAGATCATCGCGGTTTGCACCATATGGCGTTCAAGGGCCTTGACGGCATGTTTCAACGGCATCCGTGTAAAATCCGGCGGTTCCTCGCTTTGTAACGTCGCCGGCGGCTGATGAATCGTATCCAGCGGTTGATGCATATAAGGCGATTGAAAGGGATTGAAATCGACGTCATGGATCACACCGGAATCAGACCTGAAAACCGCACGCTCAACCACATTTTTCAACTCACGAACGTTGCCGGGCCATGCGTGGCTGTTGAGGCGCTCAATTGCTTTGTCACTGAATATCGGCGCTTCTTCCCAACCGAGTTCAAAGGCCATCCTGCGGGCAAAATGATCGGCCAAGAGCGTAATATCTCCCGTTCGTTCCCGTAACGGCGGTAAAAATAAAACCTCAAACGAGAGCCGGTCCAAAAGATCTTTTTTAAATCGCCCTTTGTTCGTCAAGTCCAATAAATCTGCATTCGTGGCACCAATGAGACGGACGTCCACCTCAACGGGTGATGCCCCTCCAACCCTTTCAAAACATCCATACTCTACGACCCGTAGTATTTTTTCCTGGACCTCCATGGGAATGGAGCCGATTTCATCTAGAAACAAGGTACCGTTGTCGGCAGCCTCAAATCGACCCTTTCGG
Organism: uncultured Desulfobacterales bacterium; assembly: GCA_964435695.1. Lineage (GTDB taxonomy): Bacteria > Desulfobacterota > Desulfobacteria > Desulfobacterales > B30-G6 > CAYTAQ01. Next base: position 25,336 of record CAYTAQ010000045.1, read on the forward strand.
TTTTGATACGCACCGGTAAATGCACCTTTTTCATGTCCGAAAAGCTCCGTTTCAATAAGTGCCGGCGATAGTGCCGCACTGTTCAATGCCATAAACGGCTCCTGCCAGCGTTGAGAAAGGTAATGCAGGCGGGCGGATGCAAGTTCTTTTCCAGTGCCCCGTTCGCCGATAAGAAGGACCGGCCGGTTCACGGCAGCGACCCTGGACAGCTTTTCTTGAAACGACAGAAATAGTTCGGACTGGCCAAGGGCATCAGCGCCTACGGATGAAGACATATAATTCGATGGCACATGATTCATAAAGGTTTTAAATCCTAATTATTGGTTAAATTTACCTGAATATAGCATATTTTAACAGATGTGATCGAAGATTGCAAGATCACTTTTATTATATAATTATAAGCGGTTATCCCTTTTTTTATCCTTTGGCACACATGTTGCTTTGTTCAGGCTTAAAATATTGCATGGAGGTTCATTATGGGAATTTTTACACGGTTTCGAGATATTATCAGCTCCAATATCAATGCCATGTTGGACAGAGCCGAAGATCCTGAAAAACTGATCCAGCTCATGATTCGCGAAATGGAGGATACGCTGGTAGAAATCAAAGCATCCTGTGCAGCCGTCATCGCCGGCAGAAAAAAACTCCAGCGTCGACTCGGAGAAATTCGATCGCGTGAAGACTATTGGGAAGACCGGGCAGCGCTGGCGGTGGACAAAGGCAAAGACGACCTGGCCAGGGAAGCCTTGAGTGAAAAGCGGCGCTTTTTGGATATGGCTGAATCGCTCAACCGGGAATTGATTGAGCACGATGACATGGCAATACAATATCAAGAGGATATCCGCCAATTGGAGGACAAACTTCACGCCGCAAGAGAGAAACAACGCATGCTGGTTCAGCGTCATATTCATGCCAGAAGAAAAAAACGGGCGCAGGAGGAAATTCGGCGGGTGGATAATTTTGAAGCCATTGCCAGATTCGAAGATCTTGAAAACCGGATCGAGCGCATGGAAGCCGAAGCAGACCTGGTAAATTTCGGCAAAAAGCCGACGCTAGAAGAAGCGTTTGACAAATTACGCCTGGATGATGATATAGAGAAAGAATTGACGGCATTAAAATCATCCCGCAGCAAGTTTGAAGAAAACGCCGAACGCGAATAAATAATGATTTGTAATTTCTTTTATTACTGATTTCAGTGTGGAGCGCAGCTAGCATGTATGCCATTTTTATCGTCGGTATCATTTTCGGCAGTATCATCCTTATTATCGGAATCGTCGCCGGAACCATTCTCCTGGCCATGAAATGGCGCCATGGGGGTGTTTCCCAAAAAAGCCGCGACCGCAAAGCCGAGGAAACAAGGATGATACAGGAAATTTATAACGGTCTCTCAAAAATGGAGAAACGCGTGGAAAGTCTTGAAACCATCCTCATGGACCGTTATGGAAAGGACAAGCATTCATGAGTCGATTAAGCAGATATACCTATAACCGAGGATTTTACAGATCCCGAAACGGTGTCATTTTAGGGGTTTGCCGCGGGTTGGCGGATTACTTTGATCTAAACGTGTTCTGGATCAGAATCATCCTGCTTTTTATGCTGGTGATCAG
>CAYTAQ010000045.1:26952-27323 GCA_964435695.1 uncultured Desulfobacterales bacterium
CGGCATATGGCCCGTACTTTTACTCTATTTCATCGCATCGTTATTAATGAAACCCGAACCGGTCAAACCGGTTGATACGGAAGAAGAAAAAGAGTTTTATGACAGTTATGCGGATTCCAGCCAGCGAGCCGCCAGCAGAATAAAGCGGCGCTGCCACAACCTGGAAAAACGCATTCGGCGCATGGAAGATGTGGTCACAGCACGTGAGTTTGATTGGGACAGCAAATTGAATGGAGACCTTTAATAAACTTGAAGACATGTTGGGCCGAATCGACGGCCGCAGCTACAAGCTGTATAAAGAAATCAAAGGTGAATACGGATTCCCCGGCTTTGTGCTCATCGTTGATCATGTGCAGGGAGATCCATTTGCC
>CAYTAQ010000046.1:0-6042 GCA_964435695.1 uncultured Desulfobacterales bacterium
GATCAGTTTTCGATTATCAAACCCCTGTAATACACGTGCCCTCGCAGCAGGGATAATTTCCTTTCTCAATTCGTTGTCCGTCAGCAAGCGAAGCATGGCTGCCGCCATCTTTTCCGGTTGGCCCGGGGGCACCAGGCACCCGGTTTTGCCATCCTCAATCAGTTCCGGAATGGCCGATATCCGTGTTCCGACCACCGGAACACCCATTGCCATGCTTTCAATAAAAACATTGGGGATGCCGTCCCGGTCGCCGTTGGCCGCCTGTTTACAACCCAGCACAAAGAGATCCGATTTTTCGTAATGGGCCAGGACCGATTCATGCGAAAGGGTTCCCAGCCAGCGGCACACATCCGAAAGCCCCAGATCTCGAATCAGGGACAAAACCTTTTCGCGCTCATCACCATCGCCGATAAGGGTATGCCTGAAATCGACCCCTTGTCCGCGCAAATGCCGAAGCGCTCTGTAAACGGTGGATAACCCCTTTTTGGGTACCAATCGGGCCACCGAAAGGATATGATACGGTTCGGACGGCATTGATTCCACGCTTTTAACCGAAAAGAGATTTACATCGATCCCATGATAAATCCGGAATATGGGTGTGTGGCCGTTCTTTGCAATTTCCGTGAGGTGGCGTTTATTGTACTCAGTACACGTCACCACGAATCGGGCCAATGCAATTTTTTCACGAAGCTGTGCAGGGTTTGATGTATAAATATCCTTGGCATGCGCGGTAAAACTGAAATCGATACCGCTCAGGAAACTTGCGAACATGGCCACGGAAGACGGTGAATGCGCAAAATGGGCATGCAGATGAGCGACCCCCTTTCCCGGAAGGACGCCATGGACCAGATATCCCGCCTGTAACAAATGCTTGAGGGTTGCTGTTTTCCGGTTTCGTAAAAACCGTTTGAATGCCATGATAACAGCTTTGCCGTACCTGCGGGGTTTTTGCAGGGCAAGCTGAACATTATGGCGCATCAGTTCGGGGAATGCTTCCAGAATGGTTTGGGGCAGATAGGCCACCGTCGCCTTAATTTTTTTGACGCTTTCATGGGAAAACGGTTCACGCGGATGACGCATGGAAAAGATGTGAATGTCATAGCCCGCTTTTTCTAGCAGGAGAATCTCATTGGATATAAAGGTTTCTGAAATTCGGGGATATCCTTTAAGAACCATCCCCAAAACAGGTTTTCGGGTGTGGTTCATCGTAACCGTTCCTGAACGTCTGAATACGCCCCTGCATCACATCAAAGGCCGTCATCTGAAAGCCGCACATGGCTTCTTGGTAGGCTGACGGCCTTTCCAGAAGATCGGCTACCTTCTGGCTGAGTATTTCGGGTGAAAGTGAATTCCAGGAGATATAATCCACCAGACTTCTGTTTTTAAAGCACTGGGCGCGAATGGTCTGCTCCATGCGCGGTGTCTCACGGGGAATGAGCAAAGAAACCGTTTTCTGGCTCATGAGCTCGCAAAGCGTATTGTATCCTCCCATAGTGATGACCAGATCGGCTGCAGCCAAAATTTTCTCCATTTGCCGGTAGAAATGAAACACAATAACACCCAGCTTTTTGGCGCGTTTGAACACATCCGATCTTTTGTTTTTCGGCATAAACGGGCCGGTGATGAGAATGCTCTTAAAAGAACCCATGTGACCGTAACGTTCAAGCATCGAAAGATAATTATCCATTACCGGATAACCATCGCCGCCGCCGCCGGTGGTAACCACCACAAGTTTCTCTTCCTCTCCGATTTTATACCGCTGCCTCTCCTTGAGGGCTTCCTTTCTTTTGATAACCGTCCGGGGGATATAACCGGTAAAATACATTTTCCCGGTGATGCTGTCCGGAATATTGTATTCTTTAATGGGATCGTAAAAATCACGAATGCCGTACGTCCATATTTCACTGTAATATTTATCCAGGATTTTATAGATATTCTTTTTCTTCCAGTTTTGCTTGATCGTTTCCGCATCATCCATGATGTCGCGAAGTCCTAAAACCGTCTTGGTTCGCGGCTGACAGCGCTCCAGCCACCTGAGCGTCGGTAAAATCTCTTTTTTAAGCCCGAGCGGTTCCTTGTCAACGATAAAAAGATCCGGCTGGAAAGTTTTAACGGTGGCGGTAATGATGTTTTTTCGGATGTCCAATGCCTGTTTCGGCTCGATCTTTATGGAAAGCGGCAGGTATTCCTCATTGGTTTTTTTAATCATTCCGGGAATACGTACAAAGTCGATCTGCTCTGGAAATGAAAATCTGCCGGCAATGGGGGAGCCCGTCAGGATAAGAACGTTGGTCTGCCGGCTCCTGAGACGAGAAGCAATGGCCATGGTCCGCCGGATGTGTCCCAATCCATACGTATCATGGGAATACATTACGATATTGTATGTATTTTGCTGAGCCACGAGCTCCGTGCTTTGTTAAAAGATTTTCCCCGCAATCTGTTCGTATACCCAAAAGAAAAGAAAGAAACAAGAGTAAACTGCCACCCGTGAAACGGGTGGCTTTTATTTTTCCGTCAAGCGGAAAATGAAAAGAAAACGGCACGTCTCCGTAGGTTTCAGTTCGGAACCGCGTACTTAGCACGCGGTTTGTAGAACAATCAAATCCTGAATCTTTTCCGGTTCATGCGCTTTTCTATTGCCGATGGGTCCATTTCGGTTCTTTCGCCGACTTTTCGGGCAGGATTCCCGGCCCAGATTTCATAGGGCCCCGGTTGCCTGGTGAGGACCGATCCCGCTCCGAGAACGAATCCATCCGGCAGATGCGTCACCTGATAGAGGATCATGGCGCCATCGTGTATCCAAACATCCGCACCGATATATTTATCCTGCCATAATACACCCAGTTCCTCCTCCGTCCGAGCCAAGGGCCTTCTCCCCATATGGATGGTATCATGGGTGTATATTCTTGTTCGAGGTCCGATATTACACCAGGGGCCGATGCGAATCGATCCGGTACAATCCAAAATGGCAAACGGACTGATGGCAAGATTGGTTTCCAGCCCCGGTGTCTCATACGCCTCGGGCGAAATCACCAATTCTCCTTTATGCACGTGCTTGTGGGGATACCGCACAGCCTTCTTCAATGCCGCTTGAAGCTGTACGATGGTCATGGTGGCCATATCTGGTTTTATGGTGTTTCGTTCCAAACCATAATTTCCTAAAATGAGCGTTTCAAATTTTTAGAATATTGAATTTTGGAATTTATTAATTTTTATCTTTTATGGCAAAACGTTTTTAAGCTCCTCAATATAGCGGTTGTCATAATTTAGCATAAATTGAAATTTATACACAAATACATCATTGACAGCTAGTAACCAAAACCAAACGGAACTATTTATGACAACCGGTATTGGTGGAATAAAATTTGAAGAAGTGTTTCATAATAAAATCCACCGTATCTTGATTCACATGAAAATTTTCCTTGCCCTCTGCGAAATAGGATTTTTTCACAAGCATGCTGTAGATGGTCGCCATCTCATATGCAGGAAAGTAAAAGGTGTTTTCGTGATTGCCAACGAACTCGTCGGCAGCCGCACGCAAAATGGATTTGGAATTACAGCTTGCGCTGACCACGTCCAGATCTTCCCGAAATGTCGCCCATAGATGAACCGGTGAAACCGTAACCAGCAATTTGCACGCTTCGTTGTTTTCTTTCATGAGCTGATGAATCCGCTCCAGGTTTTCCAGATTTTCTGCGTACCTGCTGACGCGAAACGCGTACCGGTCCATGTTGCCGCCTTCTTTTACATAGGGACCGGAGGGCAGACAAATGACCGCTCCATCGATTTGGTCCTCCCAAATTTCTGTTAAACCGAGGGTCAGGATAAGCACACGGGCTCTCTCCAGGGCTTTTCGGGAATGGTTTTTATGTTTGGCAAAATCGGTCTCTGCCTCATCGAGCGAATCATAGAGAATGATTCTTCGGTAGGGATCCTGAATTTTACCCGATTCGGGTGTCTTCCACCACCTGAGGTCGGGCGTAAAATCATCGAATGTATATTCGAATATCTGACGCAGGGAAAAGGTATTGTAGATTCTCTCCCATGCAGCGCTTGCGTGCACTGAAGCAGGGTGATCGCTCTCCTCTGTAATATATGCATATCCTTTATTCAGCAAAACCTTTCGGATCTCTCTTGCAAAACAGGATCCCATCGACGCAATCGGTGTATCAGGCGTCACCTGCAACCCGGTACGCTCCGGGAACAGATAGTTTCCGTCCGCCGGTGGATTATCATAAGATCCCGGCCACACCTGCCAGCTTTTAAACCGGTGCATCGGGTGAACTTCCGACCTGGCCACGCAAAGACCTCCTTTTAATAGAAGATTTTAACATACTCCCATCGCGGCGCATAAAGCAACTTTTATTCTATTCTCAAAATCGTCAAAATCTGATAAAAGTAATTATAATCAATCTCAGCATCATCCAATAAAAACATTTTTTACAATACAAAGAGAGTTTTCATTGAAAACAAACCCGATCCATCTAAGAACACATAAATCAACGGAACGGATCGAACGGCAGGTGGTGCTCCCTTTTAAAAAATCCGTTGAGATAGCCTTTAAAAGCATTCAGGTCCGCTTTACCCGTTCTCTGATTACGACCATGAGCCTTGTACTGGCCGTTGCCTTTTTAAGCTTCGTCAATGTCGGTACGGATGTGGCAAATGGGATATTGGCTGCAAAAAATTTCGAATTGCGCCAGGCATTGATTCGGGCCGGATATGACATCCAACCCGGGGATACCAGCATTGGCAATACGCCCAAACAAAAATGGATCATCATGCTATCCCTGCTGGTCTGTGTGGTAGGCATCGTCAATGCCCAGCTCATGGCGGTGACAGAGCGTTTCAGGGAAATCGGGACCATGAAATGCCTCGGAGCCCTGGATCGATTTATTTTAAGATTGTTCCTTCTGGAGGCCGGAATACAGTGTTTGGTAGGATCCGGGGTCGGCGCTCTGGCCGGAGGATTATTTGCTATGATCAATTCATTGATGTTGTTTGGATTCGTAGCCGTAACGCATGTCGATTGGAAGGGCATGATCGCTTCCATCATCATTGCGATGGCTGTTGGGTGCTTGCTGAGTTTATTGGGCGTGCTCTATCCGGCTATTTTGGCAGCCAGGATGCAACCTGTAGAAGCGATGCGCATCGAAGAATAGGTGATTGAAAATGACGGTCAACAGTCATATTGTCCGCGTCTCGAAGGTAACCAAAACATTTCAACTGGGTAAAATAGAAGTTCAGGTGCTCAAAGGTATAGACCTTGAGGTTGACGCCGGCAAATATATCTCCATCATGGGGCCTTCGGGGTCAGGCAAAAGCACCCTGTTCAACATGATCGGCGGCCTGGACAAACCCTCCTCCGGAAAGGTATTTATCGATGAAGTCGATATCGCTCAGCTGGATGCCTACGAACTGGCATGGCTCCGATGTCGAAAAATCGGATATATTTTTCAGACTTTCAACATTATCCAGGTAATGACCGCGCTGGAAAACGTGACACTCCCCATGATATTTGCCGGGATGGGAAACGATTCCGCCATTGAAAAAGGATTACAGCTTTTGAAACTGGTAGGATTGGGCGATCGCTTCAGCCATAAGCCCTTTGAGCTTTCAGGCGGTCAGCAGCAAAGAGTCGCCATTGCGCGTGCCCTGGCCAATGATCCGGCAATCATTCTTGCCGACGAGCCCACCGGCAACCTTGATCTGACAACGGGAGAGGAAATCATCGCCCTGCTCAAACGGCTGAGTGAAGAACGCGGAGTCACGGTCATCTCCGCTACGCATGATTTTAAAATGCTCAATGTCTCCGACCAGGTGGTATGGATTCGAGACGGTCGCATCGATAAAATAGAAGACCGAAAGGAACTCTCCATTTCCATTGGACAAATCGGCGCTCGTGAGTAAACTACCACCCGTGAAACGGGTGGCTTTCATTTTTCCGCGCAGCGGAAAATGAAGAAGCATGAAGCAAACAGCGATTAAACATGATTCATCATAGCATGAGTGAAAATATTCTCTATTTATTAAAATTCTTAT
>CAYTAQ010000046.1:6052-26757 GCA_964435695.1 uncultured Desulfobacterales bacterium
TCATTGGTTTTAGTGCACCGGCTGTTGCAAAGGACTCGTTGAACAATGAATTCATACAAGACATTCAAAAATTTTCATCTTTCGGGAACAGGCAGACAGGTTCTTCAGGAAGCAGGGCCGCAGCCATCTATATCAAAGAGAGACTTTCAAGCGCAGGTTTCCAAAATATCGATTCCCATCAATTCAGCGTGCCTGTCATAAAGCATAAGGCAAGCCGGCTTAGGTTAATCAATTCCAATAAAATCCTTCCGATACAGCCCTTCGTGGGAAATGCCGTAACCCCCCAAACCATTGCGCCGCCCGGTATTACCGGACCACTCATTTACGTCGGAGCCGGCGAAATTAAAAAATTTAATGGGAAAAAAATAGAAAACGCCGTCATTTTAATGGAACTCGAATCAGGAAAAAACTGGCTGCATGCAGCCGACCTGGGCGCTAAAGGATTGATCTATATTGATAGGGGAAACTCTCCGAAAATATATTTTGAAGACAAAATCGAGCCTTCACCCATCCAATTTCCCCGTTTTTGGATGCCTGTTTCCGAAGCGTATCGTCTGTTCGGCCCATTTGAAACCGCCGCAGACGGTCGTGTTGCCGATCAAATCAATCTGACATCGGATATAGGTTGGGAGAATGTTGTATCCGAAAATATATATTGTTTCATACCCGGCACCGACACCCGGCTTCGTGAAGAATTGATCATTGCGGAAGCATTTTACGACAGCACATCCCATGTAGCCGGCCTGTCCCCGGGCGCCGACGAAGCGTGCAGCATATCTGCTTTGCTGGCTTTAGCGCGGTTTTTGAAAACCCATCCCCCTCAAAGGACGGTATTGCTTATCGCCAGCGCAGGGCATGCCCAGGGCCTCGCCGGGATGCGGGAACTGATTTGGAGCCTGACCGCCAATCCAAAGGATTTAAGGCAGTCGGAAAAAAGTCTCAAATCTCTGATAAAAATAACCCAGGCAGCCATAAAAGGCATGCAGGAAGGATCTTATAAACGTAATGCTGAAGATGAATCTGAAAACAAGGAGCAATCGCAACTGGCAGGGGATGTCATACGGGAAAGGATCAAAACCGAGTCGGATCAGTCATCCCGCAATCTTATACAGCTTCGTCTGACGGAAAAAGATAAACGGGATCAGTCCTTAATCGAACAACTGGCGCATGAGCGACAGATACTGCGGCGCCTCGTCTGGCAAACGTCTTATGCTGATAACGCGTTGTCCGATGAAGAGCGTGCGATGCTGAACCGGATACTGCCCAAAGCCGTTAAGGATCAGCATGCGATTTTATCCGACGCCGAACGTCAGCTCACGCTTCTCGACAGCGCAAAAAATTTTCGCGCTCAGGTCAAGGCGTATGACATTGTTGCGTGCATTTCCCTGCATCTATCCAGCCATGGGGACGGATTTGGTGCTTTCAACTATGGCTGGCTCTATCCGTTCAGGCCAAGGATAAACCGTGCTTCAAGCTACAGTCTGCTGGATGAGGCATTGCGCCAGGCAGCAGAAGATACAGCAAAAGCCACCGGCGCCGCCAACCTGTATAAAGATACGCTGCGACCCAGCCGGTTAAACTCCTGGCAAAGCTATTTTTTGGATCACCCGCCGCTGGGAGGAGAAGTCAGCGCCCTTGCAGGATACCACGGGCTGAGCCTTGTAACCACCAATGATGATAGGGCTGCTTGGGGAACACCGCATGACACCATTGAAAAAATAGACAAAACATTTGCAAACGATCAGAGCGATCTCGTCAGCAGACTCCTGCTCCATCTCACCCGGAATTCCAGACTGCATGTCGCCGACCCACTGAGAGACGGCTTTTCGACATTAACCGGACGGGCCAAATTCCTTCGTCACGGAGAACTTTTTGCGGATAAGCCGGCGCCGGGAACGGTTTTGCTTGCATATCAGGGACCGGCACGCTTTTATGTGACCGTCGATCATATGGGAATGTTCTATCTCAAAGGTGTGGCCGACAGCAAACACAGCTTTCATAAAGTCATTTTGGAAGGATATAAATTTGACGATCAGGACGCATCCGTCATCTGGACGATTGATAAAAACAAGACCGACAAGGATGCCTACCGTGTTAAGATGAATCGTCAATCCATGGAAACGGATCTTGTTATGTTTGCCGGCAAAGGTATCACATTATTTAATCTATTGGAGCCCCGGACATTCCGATATCTGACCAAGGCCAATGTTATTGACGGCCGGAGGGAGGCCGAACCGGCGCACTATTTTTACAGCCGTCTGGATACCTGGTCATCAACGATTTCGACGGTATTCCTTGAACCGGGTACGCCGCTTAAGCTGACATTGTCCGATACGCTTCTGAATAAAAAATTGATCCTCCTCAACGGCACCAAAGAAATCCCCCAGGGAAACGGCTATATGATAGACCAATGGCCTTTTTTAAATCGTACCGGGTATCGCGTGGCCCATGACATGTGGACATTGCTCGAACCCAGGATTACAAACCTCGAAAACCGGGGAATTTTCAATGAACGCATCCACAACCTGCGTGAAGCAGGAACGGCTTCTTTACAAAATGCCGAACAAGCCTATAAGGATAAAGCATACGATCGCTTTTATGAGGCCTCTTCCAAATCATGGGCGCTGGCCAACCGGGTTTATGAAGACGTCGAGAAAACGCAAAAGGATGTTTTGTACGGGGTGTTGTTCTATATCGCCCTGTTTGTTCCATTTGCCTTCTGTATGGAGAGGCTGCTCTTTTCTTACACCAATATTTACAAACGAATCATTGCATTCATATCGATTCTGCTTCTGCTGATCGTTATCATCTATAACGTTCATCCTGCCTTTCAACTTGCTTACAGCCCCATGGTGGTGATACTGGCGTTTTTCATCATGGGTCTTGCGGTTCTCGTCACGCTCATCATTTTTTTTCGTTTTGAAGAGGAGCTCACGCGGCTTCAAAGCAGGGCAAAACAGATAAGCTCAGGTGAAATCGGTCGATGGAAAGCTTTTATCGCCGCCTTTCTTTTAGGCGTCAGCAATTTAAGACGCCGACGATTGAGAACAGCGTTGACATGTACCACACTGGTCATTCTTACCTTTACCATCATGAGTTTCACGTCCGCCAAATCCATGCGGCATCATGCACGTATTTTGTATGGGGACAGTTCTCCCTATCTCGGCTTTCTTCTGAAAAATGTCAATTGGCGGGACCTGCCCACTGAGGCATTCGGTGTCATTTCAAATGCCTTTTCAGAAGAAAGTGTCACCGCCCCCCGTGTATGGTTGGAAGGTCTTGATAAAACCCGTACCACCAGCATCCCCATCCGTTTTGACAATCGTACATTTGAAGCTCAGGGCATGATTGGGTTGTCCTACCGTGAGACCGGGATAACCCATATAGAAAAAATTCTTTCGGGCGGGCGATGGATTGCCGAAAATGACCGTCAGGCCATATTATTGCCCGAACGAATGGCCCGCAACCTCGGCATCGACATCAGGAATCCCGGCGGCCATTTTGTATCTCTTTGGGGGATGCCCTTCGAAGTGGTCGGTATCTTTTCAGGGGAAAAACTGCAGGAACTCCTGGATCTGGACGGAGAAATTCTAACGCCCGTGACATTCCCAAGGGAAATATCCGCTGAGATGACAGAGGAAGTGGTGGCAGCGCTTGAATCCGGTGATGATCTGAGGGAGTTTCAAAGCCGTTACCAGCACATCCCCGGAGACTTAACCGTTATTGTTCCCTTCCAAACACTCCTGGCGGCCGGCGGAAACCTGAAGGGCATAGCGATTCGTCAAGAGGGTTTAACCACACTTCAGACATCAGGTGAGGAATTGGCGGATCGCTTCGGGCTGTCACTGTTCAGCGGCGAGAAGACCGGTACCTATTTATACCATGCCAGCGACAGCATGCAATACAGCGGCGTGCCCAACATTATCATACCCATTATCATATCCATCTTTATCGTTCTGAACACTATGATCAGCAGCGTTTACGAACGTAAACGCGAGATCGGCATCTATACATCCGTGGGATTGGCGCCGTCTCACGTAGCCTTTCTTTTTATTGCGGAAGCGATGGCTTTCGCCGTCATCAGCGTGGTGCTCGGTTATTTGCTTGCTCAGACAACCGCTAAACTTTTTTCAGGTACCGCGTTATGGTCCGGCATCACCGTAAACTATTCCTCAATGGCAGGTGTCGGGGCCATGCTGCTGGTCATTCTGGTGGTCATGGTGTCCGTCATCTACCCTTCAAAGGTTGCCGCTGAAATTGCGATACCGGATGTGAACCGCTCCTGGTCGCTCCCGCCGGCCAAAGAGAATGTTCTTGACATCACCCTTCCATTTTTGATGACCTATGTGGAACACCGGAGTGTCGGTGGTTATCTCTTTGAATATTTTGAAAGTCATCAGGATATCACCCATGGAAATTTTTCCACTGCCGACATCGAATTCACATTTGTATGTGAAACCCCGCCCAGCATGACCTCGGCCCGATATGACTGCCCGGAAGACGCATGTACATATGATGAGTGCCTTTATCTGAAATCGCAGGTATGGCTGGCGCCTTTTGATTTCGGGATCACACAAAAAATAGAACTGCATTTCAAACCGGCCTTGGAAGAACCAGGATTTTTGGAAATTCACATCAAACTGATTCGCGATTCCGGTGAAGCCAATGCATGGCTCCGAATCAACAAAACCTTTCTGCTTGAGATACGCAAACAATTGCTCATATGGCGTTCACTGGATAAAAACGATAAAATTAATTATGAAGAGCTGCTTACCAAGGCGGAAAAGCGTTTGGGTATCGGAAAAAATTCGCAGGTGGAATAGACGAGCATCCTATGAACCAGGATATGATGGAAGATAAAAGACCGGACATCCGATCGGCGCCTCCTGCCGAACAGGGAAAACTTCGGCAGGAAACAAATCAAATCCGTTGGCGTGCTATTTTCCTCGGATCGGTATTTGCACTGCTGATATGCCTTATAACACCATTTAACAATGCATATCGCCAGGGAACCCCATTAGCGGGCGGGCATTTTCCCCTGGCCCCTTTTTATTTCCTGGTATGGATGATGATGGCTGTGGCTTTCATCCGCTGGATATTCCGGAGCCGCAATCTGATAACCGGGAAAGAGCTTCTGGTCGCATGGTCGTTAATGGTGCTCCTGTCCGGCATTGCCTGGACCGGGTTGGCACGTACGCTTTTTATTAATTTAACCATACCCTATCATTTCGCTACGGTCGAAAACAGGTGGGAAGAGGTCCTTCATCCGCTTTTGCCAAAGAGTTGGTATCCCCAGAGTCAGACGGCAATAACCGACTTTTATAACGGCCTGACAGGAGGGCGCGATATGGGTTGGTTTGAGGTTATTAAAAATATTCCCTGGGAATCCTGGCTGGGCCCCCTGCTGGGATGGGCCGGGTTTGTCTTACTCTGCTATTTTGTAATGATCTGTATGCTTAGCCTGTTGAGCAAACAGGGTATACAAAATGAACGTATGAATTTTCCTTTGCTGCGTGTGCCGATGTTGATGCAACGCGCCTTGGATGATAATGAATTTGGCCGGTTTTTAACCAACCGATATATGCTGATCGGTCTATCCATACCGCTCTGCCTGCACCTGATCAACGGACTCAGTTTCTACAACCCATCCATACCTTCGATTCCGACATTGATTTTAGCCGGCAAATATTTCCCTTCCCAGGGATTTTTTTCAGGATTCTATAAACTCAAAATCTATATCTATCCCGCTTTTATCGGTTTTGCTTTTTTAGCCTCAAAACAAATATCGTTTTCCTTCTGGTTTTTCTATATCTTGGGTGCCTTGCTGATCGGCGCGCTGAACTTTTTTGGCGTTAATATTCCTGCCGCTGCATTGGGCGTCACATTTGGTCCAACCATCTCCCGCCCTGAAGAAACACAGATGATCGGCGCCTACCTGGTATTCTTTCTTTTTCTCGCATGGCTGGCACGATTTCATTTCCGAGATATAATTCAAAAGGGAATCAGGTTTGAAAAGGACCTGACTCCGGAACAACACTGTTTTTCAACGCGTTTCGCATTCTGGGGGACCGCTGTAGGGGGGAGCGGCATCGTGCTCTGGTGCCATTATTTCGGTATCCCGTTTTTATTTTCATTTCTGGTCGTTGGTGCATTTTTTCTGTTTATGCTGGTAGCAACCCGCGTAATTTGTCAGGGTGGCCTCGCCTATTTTACACTGACGGCTGCTCCCATGGATTGTCTCATGGTATTTTTTGGACCCAGGGCTTTTACCAATGCAGGGCTTCTTGTGGCAGGTGTTCTTCAAAAAGTACTTTTTGTTGATTTGCGGGAATCACTGATGCCTTCGCTTTTTCATGTTCGTAAAGTAACGGATAAAGTTACAAACAATCGAAGAATTTTTATGGCCATTCTCGTGATACTCGTTGCCGGAATAAGCGTTTCTTTTCTGGCCATGCTCGCTCTCTGCTACAAATTCGGCGTTCGTGAGCTCCATTTTGATTGGGCCACCCGAACAACGCTCGCGGTTTATGACAATATTTACAGCTTGATTGAATCACCGGTGGAACCCGGCAAATGGGTAATGATTTTCACGCTGACCGGTGCCGCAGTGATGCTGGTATTGGTCGCTTGTTATCACAGGTTTTATTGGTGGCCGATACATCCCATCGGATATTTAACAGCTTACAGCTCCGCCATGTGGTATCTCTGGTTCAGTTTCTTCATCGGCTGGGCTTGCAATGCCCTTTGTATGCGCTATGGAGGTGTCTTGCTGTATAAAAAAATACGCCTTTTTTTTGTCGGCCTGATCATCGGCGATTTTTTTATGGCCGGCAGTTGGGCTATCTACGGGCTTTTCAGTGATTCCAGCTATCTTGTGTTGCCGGGGTAGGACCGGGTTGCGGGTTTGTATCCTCTATCCCGCAAACCGTAACGTGTAACAATTTTAACAGCTAAAAAATCCGGGTTCAAAGGGCCCCACTTTGAAATATTTTTTAAAATGAAATAAATGAAAATTCGTACACATGAACGTTCAGGTGTACGTTCACAGTTTTTAAGGTAATGGTGAACCCTTTTTACCTTAAATCGGCATTAACCTGTAACCCGAAACTCGTAACCCGTAACTCGTAACCCGAGGAACATGTACGAAGATAAAGAACTGCAGGAATATCGGGATCTTTTAAAGGTACCGGACCATTTTGAGGAAGGCTTCAACTGGAAAACGGTTGTCGGATCGATTTTTATCGGCTTCCTGATGATGCCCGGCAGCATGTACCTGCAACTGGTGATCGGAACAGGCATCGGCCCGGCAGCCCGTTGGGTAACCATCATTCTTTTTGCGGAACTCGCCAAACGGTCCTACAGCGAGCTCAAGCAACAAGAAATATTTTTGCTCTACTATATGGCCGGCGCCGCACTGGCGACACCCTTTCAAGGGCTTTTGTGGAGTCAGTATCTTGTTCAATCAGATGCCGCCAGAATGTTGGGCCTGGCTGAATTTATCCCCACATGGGTGGCGCCTTCCCAGGATTCTCCCGCGTTGCTCGAACGAACATTTTTTCACAGAGACTGGCTCATCCCGATTCTTTTGCTCGTGGGCACACAGATTATTCAGCGGGTTGACCAGTTCGGACTTGGCTACGCACTCTACCGCATCACTTCGGATGTGGAAAAACTTCCATTTCCCATGGCGCCGGTTGCAGCACTGGGAACCATGGCCTTGGCTGAATCCACCGAAGATAAAAAGAAAAGCTGGAAATGGCGTGTATTCTCCATCGGCGGCGTCATCGGGCTTGCCTTCGGTATAATATATGTCGTGCTTCCCACATTTTCCGGTCTTTTTTTGATGGAACCCATCCGTCTGATTCCGATTCCCTGGGTTGAACTCACCGGATATACCGAAAAAATACTACCTGCGGTCGCCACCGGAATACAGCTGGATCTTGGGCTCATATTTATCGGCATGGTATTGCCTTTCTGGGCGGTCATCGGCGGACTTGTCGGGCTGATAATAACCATTGCAGCCAATCCCGTATTACACCACATGGGCATTCTCAACCGGTGGCACCCGGGAATGAAAACCGTTGATACGATATTTGCAAATAATTTCGATTTTTATCTCAGCTTCAGCATCGGCCTGGGGCTGGCCATCGCCTTCATCGGTATCTGGCACGTTGTCAGGTCTTTTGCGAAAAGCAATGCCGGAAAACGAGGCAGTTTAAAAGATCTGTTCCAGCCGCCGCCCGGGCGTGGCGACTTTAATTTTTGGATTTCCATCGGTATTTATGTATTATCCACCATGTCATATATCTCGCTGTGTGTCTGGTTGGTTCCGAACTTCCCCTGGATATTCTTTTTATTGTATGGTTTCATTTATACACCCATCGTATCCTATATCACGGCGCGTATGGAGGGAATTGCCGGACAATTTGTCAGTCTGCCGCTGGTTCGCGAGGTCAGTTTCATCGCCGGCGCCAAATATTTCGGATATCAGGGTATCGAAATTTGGTATGCACCCATTCCCATCCACAACTATGGCGAGGCAACCGTTAATTTTCGTCAAATCGAGCTCACCGGCACCAGCATTCGAGGCATTATCAAGTCTGAAATTGTCGTATTTCCCGTGGTCATGACGGCTAGCCTTCTCTTCTCTCAATTCATCTGGCGCCTGGCACCTATCCCTTCCAGTGCATATCCCTATGCTCAGGAATTATGGCATCTCCAGGCATTGAACAGTCTTTTGATGCAGACATCGACCCTGGAAGGCAATTCACTGTTCTACCAGGCCCTCAACTGGATTTATGTGCTGGCAGGCGTGGGACTGGGTGTCATCAGCTACGGTATTTTAGCAATACTGGGGCTGCCGATTCTGTTGGTTTACGGCATGGTACGCGGCCTGGGTCAAAGCACGCCCCACGGACTTATTCTGGAAGTTGCAGGGGCAGTGCTTGGACGGTTTTATTTTTTAAAACGATACGGCACCATGTGGCGACAGTACGCGCCGGTCCTTTTGGCCGGCTTTTCCTGCGGCATGGGTCTTACCGGCATGTTCGCCATGGGGATTACCCTCATTCTCAAATCGTTAGGGCGGTTGGCTTATTAACCGCTTCCTAATTATTAATTAGAACTCGACAAAATTCTTGTGATATGGCATAATTTTATATCGCATAACTCTTCAATAACAAAAGCAAAGAACCCGTATTTGAATTTATGACAACCGTTGTCGTCAGGAGTGGTTATGAAGAAATACGCCTGGATTCTTGTAACCGTATTCATTGCGCTTGCCGCCGGCATGAGTTCCGCGGAGGTACCTTATCAGTTAGGTCCATTTATTCTGGATCGTCCAATTACCGATTTTGAAAAGTTTGTCAGCATGGAAACCGCCCTGCCCGTCCGCTATATGGAATATGTATATGAAGCCGAAATCAAACCCATTAAGGGCTTTAAAAGCGGGCTTATCGCTTACACCACCTGCGATAAACCCGGTCGGATTGTGAGAATAAAATTAAAATATGCGGACAGCAGCAAAAAATTTTATGAGGATTTAATTAAAAAAATCGAAAAGCGATATGGTAAGAGCGACGAATATCGGGGGGATCCGTTTCATATCGTCATTGCTTGGAAATGGTCATTCGTAGACAAGGGAAATAATCGAATCAGCATGATTTTACAGCATAACACCAGGGATGAAGAAGAAAAAATGGGAAATTCCATCAAGCTAACCCTGACATCCAACCTTGAAGAATATAGAAGCTGCTATGAAAAAAAACTAGCGCAAACACATGGGGAACAACAAGGAACCCCTAAAGAAATTGAAATCCCGGGACTGTCCGGTTGGGATCTTTTTGTGCCGCGATAGCATGATACCTACTCTGAAAGACATCGCCTGGAACAACATCAGATTAAAAATTCCATCCAGCTGGGAAATCGGTCGCATCGGTACCCATCAACTGATATTTCAGGACGATTCACAGCCCAAGCTGGAACTTAAGTGGCATACCATTAAAGGGAAATTTTCCCATCATGCGCACCTAAAACGCCTGGCAACCCGGCATAAAAACACACTAAAACAGCCGATTGAAAAATGGCCATTGTCGGCAGAATGGGAAAACGCCTTAACCGGATTCACAACATCCGGTTTCTCGTGGCGTTCTGAAAAAAGCATCGGTCGCGGTGTTATTCTTTTTTGTCCGGTTTGCCGCAATGCAACACTCATCCAGTTTTTTTTTAATGCACCGGATGAAATCGGTACTATTCCGCAAAAAATATTGAAATCCTTAAAAGATCATCGGGACGACGGCCAAACCGACTGGTCCGTCTTTGACATCCGGGCAACCTTGCCTGAAAAATTCATATTGAAACATCACCGATTCCAGCCCGGCAGCTATGCATTGGAATTTTCAGATGGAAAGCAGACGATTCATTTGCTGCGATGGGCGCCGGCATCTGCTTTTCTGGACCGCCAAACGCTGGCCCAATTTGCCGAAGCCTTGACCCACAGGGCTCAAACAGACTTTTCAGCCGGAATGGTCAACGGATACCCTGCCGTCGAAGGGTATTTGGCGCCTTTTATAAAAGAAAAAAGATGGTTCCAGCGATTCACGTCAAAACCTGTCTTTCAGATATGGCGGTTTTGGCACCTCATGGAAAAGAACCGTATTTTAGGAATAACGATTGAAGGCAATCACGCCATTGATCCGCACCTGACAAATACCATTTGTGAATCTTATGACAGTCTCTAACAAAAATTCGGATAAATGGATATCCGACCGGGATGCGTCAATGAAGTTGGCGCCCGTTAAGAATAGCCGGATAACCGAGCAGCGTTCCGCCGGCGGCATGGTTATTATCCGCTATCCCATCACCTTGCGACCATGGATTGCAAAGCTGTTGAATCAATTTGGACATTCCGCCAATGAAAATCGTTACCGAAAGCTTGAGCTCGACATGTTGGGTACGGAGGTATGGAGCATGATTGATGATGCGCGTTCGGTCCGGCAGATTACCAGGATATTTGCCGACACGCATCGTATGCCGCTTCGTGAATCTGAAATCGCCATTACACAGTTTCTGCGGGACCTGGGGCGCCGCGGCATCATCGGATTGAAGTAAAATTCGTGCTAAAATTCCTTTAATGCATCTTCCATGGTGGAAACAATGGGCAGAAACGTGTCAAAGCCGGCAATCTCAAAGACTTCTTTCACATAATCCTGCATATCGCACAGCATGATTTTCCCTTCTTCGCGCTTCAGCGCTTTTGTCGCCTTTAGGATAACACGCAGCCCGGCACTTGATATGTAATCAATGTCCTTGAAATTGAAAATCATGTGTTTGGAACCGTTTGACATCGCATCAAAAATCGATTTTTCAAAGTCCTGAGAGGTATTGGAGTCCAACCGCCCGGTTAATTTAAAAATATTGATGGCATCTTGTTTTTCCTCGATAATTTTCATTGAATATCCTCCTGATTTCTTGGAATATTTTTTTTAAGATATAAGATATTCGCATCATTCACGCGTTCATAACGGACTTCATCCATGAGTTCTTTGATGAGATGGATACCCAGCCCGCCGATTTTGCACTCCTCGATTCGGTATTCCAGATCAGGCTCCTCTGCTGTTATGGGATTAAAAGGGATGCCGTCGTCTTCGATGCGCATTAAAAGCTCATTTTTATCCGCGCTGATGTCGATTTTAATAATATGCTCTTTATCATCCTTAAATCCGTAAGAAATAATATTGGTAAACAGTTCGTCCAAAGCCAGGTTCATTTCAAAAATCAATTTCTTCGACATGCCGATGGATTTACCGACCGACTCACAGTTTTGGCACAAGCGATCCAGTTCAACCAGATTATTTTTGAGTTCGAATGCGTATGCTATCCGGGTCATTCCTGCTTGCCTTTCCATGTCGCGGCGCTCCCTGAATCATTCATGAGTCGGCTGTTTTCGTATTTCATTCACGATTATTCAGCTTATAGCAAACTCACGCCTAAGTTCGGCATGCATTCGCCACACTGATCTGCGCGTCCAGACAAAAACCCTTCTTCCCATGTACCGATAGCCTGCACTAAGGCTTTAAAAAGTTTGGGCGTCATTTCCTGAAATTGTTCCAGCATCTTTGAAAATTTTTCCCTCGTTAAAATAAGACACAGGGTGTCTTCTTCCGCTATGAGTGAGAACACGCGCCGGGCCGATCCCAGCAGAGAGATGCCTCCCAAAAAGGTACCGGCATTCACACGGCGGATCGTCCGAATATCACCGTTATTTTTTCTTTCCAATAAAGCCTGCCCGTCAATGAGATAAATAGCCCGGCCGTCATCCTCGCCTTGTCGGAACAAATAATCTCCCTTTTTAAATTGCTCTCTTCTGCAAAGGTAAGCGAAAACCTTCAATGCTTCAAGCGGAAGACCCGAGAAAAAATATGTCTGCCTTAAAATAGTTAGATTTTCATCTATCTCGCACGATGACAGGCCGTCATTTTTTTCCAACGAGCTCATAAAGAACTCCTTTCTTGGCGATAAGGTTGTCGTAAGAATCCATTTCAATAATTTTTCCCGCTTTCATCACAGCCACCTTGTCATAGTTTTTGATGGTATCCAGACGGTGAACAACCGAAATCAGCGTGCTCTTTTTTTTCCATCGGGTTTCCAGAAGATTTTGTATGCGCGACTGTGATTTATTGTCAAGGGCTGATGTGGCTTCGTCCATGATCAGAATCCTTGGGTTTTTCAGAAATACCCTGGCAATGGCTAGTTTCTGTCTCTGCCCGCCGGATAATTTATCCCCCTTCGTGCCGACATCAAAATGCATACCGATATCGATAATGGTTTCCAAGAGATCTTCCGCTATCAAGAGCTGGATAATACTTCGGTCGATCTTTTCCTGCGCCTGCGGGTTGGATGTTTTTGTTTTCCCGAAAAAGATATTGTTGAGAATTGTTTGAGAAAAAATGTATTCAGATCGTTGATAAAATGTAAATGCACCGGGATCATCACTATAAATTTTTTCACGAAACAGCGCACGGCTTTCGAGAATCAGCTTTTCCAATATCTTCGGCAGGCTTACCATTTTATGAATCCCCGGCGTAAACCGCAGCGCCACTTCAAGCAATTTATGCTGCTCTTTTTGGGACAATTCATGTATTTTCTTTTTTTTCAATTGTTGTATCAACGCCGTGAACATTTCCAGCTCATCGGCGGTAATGGGGCTTTGCTCAAAAAAGACCATGTCCGGCGGCAAATTTCTTAAGATATCCACCGACTGCTTCACCAGTTCCGACCCCAGACTGAACAACGGACGCGTTAAATCAACCTGATCGAGAAAATCGAGAAAATACGTGTTTTCACAAAGCGTTTCACTGACAAACGATTCATTATTCGGCGTCCCGAAGGTTAAATTTTCTGCAACACTCGAATAAAACAGATAGGTATTTTCATCATAAAATTCAACATACTCAGCCAGGTCTTCGCCGAACGATTGCTGAAAATTTTCTCGAATGCGAATGAGCACCTTCGCGAGCGATTCATTCTGATCATGTTGCAAAACAGCATTGAGGCCGAATCTCAGGACATCGGCAAAAATACCTGTCTGGTGGAGGACGGCGATCACATCATCCAGACTCGGGAGCCCATTGCCCGTCTCCTGCCGGTCTCCATCTTTTTTTGCCTCACAGGCGTAGAGAATATTTTCTTCGATGGTACCATCGAAAATAAAGGGGTTCTGTGCCACAAACCCCATATTGTTCACCATATCTTTTTTGCTAAGGTTTGAAACTTCCTGATCGCCTATCAGTACATTTCCGCCGGTGTACTTGTAAAGCTGCCCGATACAAAGCGCCAGCGTGCTTTTGCCGCTGCCGGAAAACCCCACCAGCGCCAGGTGCTCTCCCGCTTTTAAAGAAACGTTGATGCCGTCCAGCAGGCTGACACCGGTTTCGGTGACAAAGGACAAGTCTCTGACTTCAATGCCGCCTTCCAGCTCGAATGGTTTTCTGTCTTTCGGTTCCATTTCATATTCGGGCGCCTCGTCAAAATATTCCATGGTTCTCTGGTAGGTTACGGAACCGTCCTGGTAAACCTGATAAAATTCAATGAGTTCTTTCCAAGGATCAAAAAGTTTTTCCTGCGCGGAGAGAAATGCCACCAGCGCTCCCAGTTCCAGTTGGCCTTTGATGGCCAACCAGCCGCCTAAAATAAAGACCAGGAACGGCCCCAGACTGGTAAAAAAACCATTGGTCGCCTTTATGGCAAACCGGTATAAGCTCCAAACGATTCTGATTTTCAGCAGCTGATCTACCAGAGCATTATATTTTCTGTTCTCAATGCGATAAGCGCCGTTTCCCTGGATTTCGTGAATTCCTGAAACGGATTCGCCTATCCGCGATGAAAATGTTCTGGATGCATCGACACGCTCTTTGTTGGCCCGGTTGCCCCCTCTTTGCAGAAATGGAACAATCAAAAGAACAATGGGGTATATGCTGAGCGACACCAGCGCTAAAAGCCAGTTCAACCAGAACAGATAGCCGGCAAAGGCCAGCAGCGTTAACAAGTTGGTGAGCGGGGCCGCCACCGCCATACCCACAAAATTCCCCGGCAGGGTCAGCTCGGCAACAAGGGCATTGACCACCATGCCGGGTTGTGTTTTTCGAAAAAAAGTCAACGGCAGTGTCAGGATATGTTCGTACAATGCATTGCGCATACGGGCGGTGGTACGTTCCGTTATCAGCGTCTGGATCACATTGGTCAGGTATTTTAAAAGACTGGAAAAAATGACCGCAACCAGGTAAATCCCGCAATAATACAGGAGCAAATGGTAGTCTCTTAAGTTAATGGCTTCATTGACAATCCTTTTCTGCATCTCCAGCGGCAAAACCCTGGCAAACACCATCACAACGATAATAAGCAACAGGGTCAGCTGCAAATGAACATTGCCGGGAAATATCCAGGAAAAAATCGACCGCTTCACCACATGGGGTTCAGTTTCTGCCATATCGAACGCCTCCATTCCGGGATATTGATAGCAGCCATCGAAACATTACCTTTCCGACGGGCACTACGGTGGTTCTAAAGAAATTTGATAACCACCAGTGTAATATCGTCTTCCTGCGGTGAGCCGTCGTGAAAATCGCGCAACGCATCGATAACGGCAGTTTGAATGAATTCCGCTGACTGAGCGGCATGTCGCCGGATGATATCCCGCAATCTTTCTTTGCCGAACATTTCATCTTTTTTGTTTCGGGATTCATGAATGCCATCGGTGCCGATGACGATAACGCTCCCACGGGTCCAGTTCTCAAGGATGTACCCTTGATATCGATAATCATTCAGGACACCCAGTGCTACGCCTTCCCCTGACAGCTCCTTAAACTCTCCGGTCGCGGGGTCATAGAATTGCGCGGGTTCGTGGCCGGCGCGTACCCAGCGAAGCCTTTTATCCACTGTGTCGACTTCTATAAAAAACATAGTCAAAAATCGACTCGTCGGTTGGCTGTCCCGCGTCACATATTGATTGACCGTATTTAAAAGCAGCGCCGGATTTTGATATTCATGCGCCGCAAAGTGTAAAAATGCACGGGCGCCGGTCATATGCATGGCGGCGCTGACCCCGTGACCGGACGCATCGGCAACGACGACGCCTATTTTATCGTCAGGCAGATTAAAAAAATCGTAATAATCCCCCCCGATCTCATCACAATAAATACTGATGCCGGCTATATCCAGTTTTGGGTGTTTCGGCGGATTTTTCGGCAAAAGATTTTTTTGGCTTTCTTCGGCCCCCTTGAGGGCATTGATCATTTGAATCCGATGTCGCAATCCATCGATCATGCTGTTGGTATACCCTGCGATGATACCGAATTCGTCTTGGGTTGCTACCGGCACCTTTTTAGAAAGATCGCCTTGACTCACCTTTTCAAGTACATCGGTTTCATTGGCAAAAAGAAGTTTAAGATTTTGAGAATAGGATATAATCAGGTTCACCACCAGAATCAGCAGCACAATCATGATGAAGGAGACTTCATAGGCCACCGATGATTGTGCCTGGCTAATGGTCGCAGCATCCGTTCCGATGGTTGACAGCCACACAATATCGCGTGAAAACACCAAGATAAAAACAATTGAGAAAAGTACCACGGTAACCAAAGCAGCTAAGGTAAACTTGCGTGTCATGGAATACAGGCGTTTCGGAGGCAGCATAATTTGATCGCGGTGGATGGCGTCGAGGATAACGTTCCGTTCTCTGGCCAAGGCTGTGTCCAATGAAATAAAAAAGCCGATGACGACACATCCCATCAAGAGCGTTGCGGCACTTCCCACCGGAAAACCAAAAGCAATCGTGTTAAAGGTACCGGCAAATATCCCGGCTAAGATGACCAAAGAAACGTCCAGGAAGAATTGCCGCTCCGGCTGTACGGTTTCCACTGACGACAGAACAATGTATTGCTCAAACGGTTTTCGAACGAACAGAACCGCAACAAATGACACAGCAAGGATGGCCCCCAGTTTCACGGGGGGCAACGTCACCATGAACGGTCAGACTTGTCCGCCGTAAACCGTTAAAATAATGATGGCAAATAGGTAATGTACAAAAATTCGCATGGCCTTGATATCCTTTTCTTTTATTCAATATCCAGATTGTTTCATGTCTCGTTGTGCGCATAGGGGCATGAAAATTTATGCATCATTGACAGCAGCTGAGCAATCTCGCTTAATCGATTATAAACCCGAATGCCCTCCTGATTCAAATCATGCACGGCCTGGCTTTGCCATGGGTTGTAATAGCTGCCGATGAGTACCGGCAAATCAAATTCTTTTTCCAGTTCACAAATGCCGTTGACCTGGTTTTTTTCAATCTCCAGAAAAAATTTCATCTCAGGAGATGTAAGCGCATCGTGCATGCCGGGCCGGCCGATACCGTGTACGACGAGCGCGTCCACATCCCCGGAGGCCAAGATTTCACGCGCCAGTAAGATGGGTGTTTCCTGGGACAAAAATAAGCCGGACGCACCAAAGTCAGCCGGATTCCTCACCGATGCCCGTCCGGGCAGTCCAAGGGCCCTTAAAGATTTCTGCAACCCCCGGCCGAACTCCGGCACGTTTAAACCATTTTCTTCCAAGGCATCGCTCAATGATACGCCCCATGATCCCCCGATGGTAATGATGCCCACCCGCCGGCCGTTCATGGGCGGACGTTCGATAAGCGCATGCGATGCCGGCAGCAGAAGCTCCATTGCCGGGCACATGAGAATACCGGTCTGTTTGAATACGCCGCTGTAAATCGTATGATCACCGGCCATGGCGCCGGTATGGCTGAATGCCGCCCGTGCAGCGCCTTTCGTGCGGCCTGCTTTATATGCCAGTATCGGCTTATTTCCTTTAACCCGTCCAGCGGCTGCTATAAAGTTTTTGCCGTCGCGAATGGCCTCGATATACATAATGATGGCCTTGACATCATGATGCCGTCCAAAATGCTCCAAAAAATCCGATACCGACACATCCGATTCGTTGCCGGTATGAATGAACCAGCCGACACCGTAATTTTTTTCCGCGGCCACCGAAAGCATATCGTAAAATGCGTAACCGCCCTGGCAGACAGCTGCCACCGGTTTTGCCAGCAGATTGTGTCCGGGAATGGAAGACGCGTTGAAACCGGCGTACAAGTTAAACGTACCGCTGACATTCGGTCCGAGAACACGCATGCCGTATGAAGTCGCCAGCCGGACGAGGGTTGCCTGCCGCTCTTTCCCCGCTGTTGACGTCTCCGCAAAACCGGCCGTAATAACGGTGATGCCTTTAACCTCTTTTTGACCACAGGCAATAACGGCCGCTTCGAGGGATTCCGCGGGCACAGCCAGTACAGCCAGATCAACCGGTTCCGTTATATCCCGGATATCCTTGTAAGCCGGCAAATTAAAAATGTGATCTGTATGCGGATTGACAGGGAAGATCCGGCCCCGATAGTCCACCGATGTCAGACCGGTCATAATGAAGGATCCCCAGGAACCCGGCTTTTCGCTGGCGCCGATGACGGCTACCGATCGGGGGTTTATAAATACGTCCAGAGACATTTCTTTTTCCATTCTTCACAAATGCGTGCGATAAAAATGAGAAGCCCGGTAATCAAAATTTGCATATCCATGATCAATCATCCATTTAATGTGGCACCGCATCCGGTTTGATCGTGCTTCCCGTGGCGCCTGGAAAATCAATGATAATGGATGCCTTTTTGTTTTCGCGGATTGACTGCCGGGCTTCTTCCATAAAGCTGCAGTATCGTTTTTTACATTCATAAAATCCGTGCCACCATGCATAGTCCGGTGCCATCATTGCCGTGCCCATTCTGGCTCTGCGGCCCTCGTGATGCCATAACTCGTAAAATTCCAGTTCGAGCCTTTCATCAAAATACCGGGTCGAATCGAGCAGACCTTTTGCATACAGCCGGTCCATGACGGATTTAACCGGATCGAAATACGTTTCGTTGTAATGCTTCACCACCTCGTCAAAATTCTTAAAATGCGCTTCTGTCCAGGACTCGGCATGACACTGACGGCAAACACCCTTCATCTTCTCACGTTCGATCTGCCAGGTCGTCTTGGCAGGAAAAGCTTTGAAATCCTCAGGTCTGACGGTCCGGGGCGCCTGGATTTCCCATGAAAGTCTTTCGGTGACATCATGCGTTGCTTTGATGTCTCCGGCGGCCGACATATGGCATGCTGCACAGGTCGGCGCCCTGTAGTCTTTGCCGGCTCGCCAGTTTTTGTTTTCGGGGTCCCATGTCCATTCATTGCCTTCCGCGTGATACAAAGTCCCATGTTTGGACTCGTTGTAAATTTCGATCTGCGGGTGATCCGGGCCCAAGTGACACTGGTCGCAGGCCTCGGGCTTTCTGGCCTCTGCTATCGAAAACCGGTGCCGGGTATGGCAACTCGAGCAGCTTCCCTTACTGCCATCCGGATTTAACCGCCCGACCCCAACATTCGGCCAGGTATTCTCAATGGGCTTCCCCTCCACGACGTCGACAACGGTACCATGGCAGGCATAACAGCCTGTTGTCCTTTCTATTTCATTGTTCATTCCCTTATTCAACCATGGGTCGACTTTCCACATGATTTCATGAGTGTTGGCGTGCTTACTTCGATCATACGCCGCTTTTTGCCCCGGATGGCACCCGCCACAATTTATGGGCGAAACAACAACGGAAATAGGTTTTTTATCATACGTGAGATGTGACATTAATACCATGCTTTGATTGTTGGGCCGATGACATTTGCTGCAGTCAACACCGACCTTCGCGTGGACGCTTTTTTCCCAATCCTGATATAATGCCGGTGTCTTTAACCGGTGACACGATTCACAGTTTTGGCCGGTTATCGCTGCAGCGCGCTTTTCCGGCAGCAAGCGCAGCGGGAAATCCCATCGCCAAATACTGATGCATCCCAAAATCAAAAAGATAATGACGAGATTGGAATACGCCATGATGACAAACACTTTTTGGGCAAATTGTTTGGGCTTTTTTTTCTC
This sequence comes from uncultured Desulfobacterales bacterium, assembly GCA_964435695.1. Taxonomy (GTDB): domain Bacteria; phylum Desulfobacterota; class Desulfobacteria; order Desulfobacterales; family B30-G6; genus CAYTAQ01. The sequence goes on from CAYTAQ010000046.1 coordinate 25,568, forward strand.
AACATCTGCAGCAGGCACTCCCAGACATACAATACGTTCAAAAACTTCCGGGCCGTGGGGCGCGCCCTCAAGCGCCTGGGTGAGATCGTTCCCGGCCTGGTGTTTGCCGAAATGGCGGCCGTCTTTCCATTTAGGGTTACCCGTCACATCGTATACCTTGTTCCCGTGAATCACATATGCCGGGCGACCGTCTTCGCCATTGAAATAGTGAAGGTTTCCAGCAGTTGCCTTATCATGTGCCGACGGGATCATCGAAGCGTGCTTCATGCGGCGGTGGACGATGGTAATAGCCAGCAAGCCGGTCACCACCATGAGTGCAAAAAGCAAAATCTTCACAAACAGCATCAGGCCGAAGGTGTTGTCGAAAAACTGTTCAAACCGGTCCAGCCGTATCCACGTAAGATACGTTCCCGTCACGGCGAGGATGATCATGCAGGAGACGCCCAGCATGCGTTCGGCCTTTGGAATGCCGCCTGTCAATTTGGTGGGTTTGATGAATATATGGATATAAAAGATCGCACCGAAAAAAATAACCGCCGCAAGCAGGTGCAGGTACCCAACGACAAAACGAATCGTTTTATGAAAGGGCGTTTGAAGCGTTTGTGCTTTCTTTAAAATCTGCGCTGAAATCGGATAGCGGTAGCCGTTACGAATATAAGCAAAACCCACGGTCTGCAGTTGACCGCCCGTGCTCTCCTGATGACAGAAAACACATCCCTTTCCCGTAGATAGCGCATATTCTTCGGTTGCATCGGCGGGAAAACAGCATGTCAAAAGCACCACTGTCAAAAGCATCGATTTCAAAAGCGTATCTTTCATAATGTATTATCATAACATAAAAAAAACCTCCGATCCAACCAGAAAGGAGGTCTTTTACAGCGGCTGTTTGAAAACCGTGTTATTTAGAGGGTTCCTTTGCAGCCTTAAACCTCAAGCCGGGCCTCTTCCATAAAAATGAAAGCATTTCATTTGAATCAACCCATGGCAGGTCAGGGCAGCTTCGGCGTCGGGGGATCTTCGGTGATTTCGTTGCCCGGGGGCTCTTCTTCTTTTTTATCCGGCAGTTTTATACCCAGCGCTTCGGCTTCCTGAGCAGCCTGCTGGGCCTTGACATCGGCTTTGACGGCTTTGCGGGATGCTTTTTCCGCATCCGCTTCGGCCTTGAATACCTCGCTCCGAACCTCCATTAC
>CAYTAQ010000047.1:0-26413 GCA_964435695.1 uncultured Desulfobacterales bacterium
TGAATTTAAGCTTAATAAAGTGAGAAATGCATTTATTCATGACCGTCCCTCTTTACCCACAGCAAAATAATTGAAATCAACCATTTTGTTTTTACCATGAATGTTCCTTTCAAGTTATTTTCTCCTCAATGGTTTTAACATCCGCATGCGCTCAACGCGCTGAACCAGTGCCCCACAAGGCGTCCAGGACACCGCGAACGGTTCTTGCATGGCTAACCCCGGAAGTTTCATGGAATGTCCGGGCTAACGAGCATGGCTGAACCAGCCCTGTGTGCCAAGGCAGATTTTAACCAGCATTAGCATTACCGGCACTTCGATGAGGACACCCACCACCGTCGCCAGGGCTGCACCGGACGAGAGGCCGAATAGCATGGTAGACGTAGCGATGGCCACTTCGAAATGGTTGGAGGCGCCAATCATTGCCGCGGGGGCGGCATCCTCGTATCGAAGTTTCAACAGGCGGGCCAGACCATACCCCAGCCAAAAAATCAGCATGGTTTGAATAAACAGTGGTATGGCAATCCAGACAATTGTCAGAGGATTGGCCACGATGACTTCACCCTTAAAGGAGAACAGAAGCACCAGGGTGATGAGAAGTGCTATAATTGTGACTGGTGTGAGTACTTGCAGAAACTTTTCCTTGAACCATGTTTTTCCCTTGGCTGCGATGATCCATCTGCGGGAAAAATAGCCTGCCACCAATGGCAGCGCTACATAGATCCCGATGGAAAGCAACAGGGCCTGCCAAGGCACAGGCAACCGACCAACGCCAAGCAAAAATCCTCCCAAGACCCCGTATAACAGGAGCATGGTCAACGAATTAATAGCTACCATCACAAGCGTCAGACCGTCATTGCCCCTGGAAAGAAATCCCCATACCAACACCATAGCTGTACACGGTGCAATACCCAAAAGGATACAACCGGCCAGGTAGCTTCGCCACAACGGCACCTCAAGCATTTTAATACCATCCGCCATTACCACGGTACCGGCACCGTGGGTCGATCCCAACGGCAGATCAAGACCAAATGGCATCTTAACCAGATCCACAGCATCCGGGCCGATGAAACCATAAAACAGGGTGCCGAGAAAGAAACTGGCAATAGCGTACATGGTAAAAGGTTTAATCGCCCAGTTGATAAAGAGTGTTAGGAACACGGGCTTGCCACTTTTGCCGGCCTTAATTACCTCGGTAAAATCGATCTTGACCATGATGGGGTACATCATGAAAAAGAGGCAAATAGCGATCGGGATAGACACCACCGGCGCACCATTGACGGATATGGCCAGGCTGTCGAGATAACGAGCTAAACCAGGCGCGATTTTTCCAAGTAAAATGCCTGCAACGATGCACAGTACAACCCACACAGAAAGAAAACGTTCGAAAACACTGGTCATCTTGCGTTCATGGGATTGATTTGTATCGGCGCACATTTTCCTGTGACCTCCTTTGGGTTGATACTATCGCTATCTTGATTATCCTTAACGTTTCAAGGTTGTATTCAGTGCTTTGTGCCGCAGCTACCAGAGCGAGATTGCCTGCTGCAAAGGACTTCCGGATCGATTTTAAGAATTTCTTTAAGACGTTTATTGTCCTGACTGATTTGCGAGATCTCAACAAGGGATCGAAAAACCCATTCCAAAACGCCGGTAACCTGTTCGGGTGCATCCTTGTCCGCCAGGTGGTAATACATCCATCGGCCTATTTTTTTACTGTTGATCAGGCGAGCATTTTTAAGGATTGACAAGTGCTTGGAGACGGTGGAAGGCGCCAAGCCCAGGAGTTCGATTAATTGGCATACGCATAATTCCTGATCCAGTAGCGCCCCGATTATCCTTATCCGGCTTTGGTCAGCCAGTGCTTTTGTGGTCCTTATCAGATGTCTCATGCTTATCAAATCTATATTTCGCGAATTAACGATATGAATATTGTCTATTCGTTCGCTGGCAAAATGTCAATCGAGAAATCACATGCCTGTGGGAGCATGGGGACGGTCATGATAAAATGCATATCTATGAGATTGAAAGTAGGTAGTGAGACGAGACGTTCGTGCAGAGCGTTCCTAACTGCTAAAGACAATTAAGAGTTTTGCAACCTGATATATTTTCAATGGATCACAGCCCATCCAAAACCTCTGATAATAGAATTGCATTTCGACGTCCGCAGCAAAATCGGTATCACAAATCAGAATGGTCAAAATGAATTGATGGGTATCACAACAATATTTCTTGCTGAAATAAGCGATTTCTGTCAGTATTTTTGAAGGTATAGGGGACACGATAATCCATCTATCAAAACATGGCTGATATTTGGTTTTCAAACTTGAAATTTGAGCACATCACAACCTTTCCAGTACACCCAAAATATCCATATCTTGTGATTTTATTGATTTCCTGATATCGTATTCGGAGTTTTGAATCAGGCATGTGTTTTCCCTGATCTTTATCCGCCTATCGACTTGCCTGATAATCTTTATTAAAGACTTCACAATAGGAATACCACATCGCGGGAAATTGGGGATGTCCCTGATATGTAAGGACTGACAAAAACGGAAGGCTTATTGGTCCATTTGTCGAAACCTAAACGCATGAGGAACGACGCAAGGAATATCGAGGCCACATCTCTGCAAATATTGAGATGTGGCTTTTTATCTTCAAGGCGCCCTAACCGATTCCGGATCTTCAGGTATTTTAATGAAATAATCGTGAAGAAAGAGGTTGTGATTTTTTGGACATCGGGGAAAAGTTACGAGAAAGGGAGGTCGCCAATATGCTGTGTAAACAATCGCAAGAGTCAAGAGTGGACTTGATACCATTCTCCGTGAATGTCAGAGAAATGTTCCGAAATGATGGCACGCTCCTTGCTGTATTGAAAATACCGGTGGGCTGCTGCAAGGTCCTTAAAGCGGTAAAGGGAAAGATTTACCGGTGAATCAAATGATTCCCGGGTTGCCCTGCGCCGGATAGCTGTCGGAATGTTTTACTGAATGAAAAAATAGTCGCCATACCCGGTTGAGGCAAAGGAATAAATTTTTATCCAAGTCCTGGAATGAGATAAGAAATGCAAGCCAATGAAATTCTTGAATGCTCGCCGCTGGCGCAGTTCGCCATCGGGCTGGACCACCGGATTACCCACTGGAATCATGCCTGTGAGCTGCTGACCGGCTTTGCCGCCGATCGGATGATCGGTACCGACAACCAGTGGCAGCCTTTTTATGCACAAAAGCGACCGATTCTGGCTGATCTGGTGCTGGCGGATGATCTGAGAAGCATACTGACACACTATGAAACTAAGGACGTGGTCAAATCAAAGGTGATTCCCCGGGCATGGGAAGCCACCGACTTTTTCGAATCGATCGGCGGCAAACCGCGTTTCATCTCATTTTTGGCGGCACCGATTATCAGCAGCAAAGGAACCGTAAAGGGTGCCGTTATCAGCCTGAGGGACGTCACGGACCAAAAAAATTATGAACAGGCCCTGATGCAGTCGAGGGAAGGCTACCGCATTCTGGCTGAAAACATTGCCGACGGCGTTGTGCTCATCCAGAATGGAACGTTTTTAATGGTCAATCACGCCTTTGCAAATCTGATGGGATTTTCGAATCCTAATAAATTAGCAGGTGTTCCTGCGGTGAGCGTCATTGCCGAGGAGTATAAGGATCAATTTGTGGATACATTCGAAAAAATGGAAGCTGGTAGCGTCCATTACAAGGTGCTCCAATGGCCGATTGCCCGGTCGGACGGAAGCGGAATCTGGGTGGAAGGAAGACCGCGGGTCATCCAGTGGGAAAACCGGCCGGCGGTTCTATCGACGGTTATCGACGTTACCGAAACCCGGGCCGATAAGATGGCCATGGAAAAAGAGGCCAGACGGCTTAAAATCGAAAACCAGCAACTCAAATCGAATATCAGGGACCGATATCGCTTCGGCAATATCATCGGCAAAAGTCAGCGGATGCAGGAAGTTTACGAAATGATACTTAAAGCTGCCGCAACAGATGCCAGTTCAATTGTTTACGGGGAATCCGGAACCGGCAAGGAACTGGTGGCCCGTGCCATTCACGATATGAGCGACCGCCGGAGAAAACCTTTTATAACGGTTAATTGTGGGGCTATCCCTGAGAATCTTCTTGAAAGCGAGTTTTTTGGTCACCAAAAGGGTGCTTTTACCGGCGCCCACCGTGACAAGCTCGGCTTTCTGGCCATGGCCGACGGCGGCACCCTGTTTATGGATGAAATCGGGGAACTGAATCTGAATATCCAGGTCAAGTTGTTGAGAGCCATTGACGGCGGCGGGTATACGCCGGTGGGCGGAACGAAAATCTATAATCCCGACGTACGGATCATTGCCGCCACGCACCGAAATCTGGTTAAATGGGTTCAGGCGGGCTTGATGAGAGATGATTTTCTTTATCGGATTCATGTCGTACCCATCGAGCTACCCCCTTTGCGATATCGGAAAGAAGACATTCCCCTGCTCATAGATCACTTTTTAAGAAAAGAAGGGGCGCGCCAAAAACTCTCTGATCTTCCCGCCAAAATCCTGCAGGCCCTGTATGACTACAACTGGCCGGGCAACGTCCGGGAACTCCAAAACGCCCTCCGCCGCTTTTTAGCCGTCGGACGCCTCGATTTTCTCTATGCCGACGACTGTGACTCGGATTCGGACGTATCTTCTGAAGGAAATGGCGCTGGGATGCCGGCCGAAAAATCCATGAATCTCGGCGAGGCACTGGCACGCCTTGAAAGACAGATGATCACCCAGACCTTGACCCATACCAACTGGAACCGAACCCGAGCCGCAGTACTGATGGGCCTTCCCCGCAAAACGCTTTTCCGGAAAATGAAAAAATACGAGATAAATTGACGCAAATCGGGACATGGTGACCCAACCGTATTTTAGTCAAAGAGATTTAAAGGGTTGACATGCCTCCGCCCAATCTGAGCCGCGCGTTATTGACCCACCCCAGAATTTTCCTTCATAGAAATTTCCGAAGCATATGAGAATTATATATCAATAAAACAAATAGATATGATTTATTTTCTCCGGGTGGCATGTCGTTTGCTCATATAATGGCAGTGGAAGAGAACCCGGCGTTTGAAAAGCATTTACCAAGAATTCGAAAAAGGAGGAAACAAGCATGAAGAAAAGTGGTGCGATCACAATTGCGGTCATGATGTTGGCCGTTTTGAGTTTCAGCCTGGTTCATACGCGAACGGCAATCGCAGGCGACAAGGTGTACGAACTGAACTTTACCACGATTTATATGGACAAGCATCCCACCGTACGCAACGCGTTTCTGCCCTGGGCAAAGGAAGTCGAAGCCCGCAGCAGGGGCAGGATCAAACTAACCTATTTCAACCCCAATACCCTATGTCCGGTTAAAGATAATTTCGATTCCGTCGTCAGCGGCGTGATCGATATCGGCGGTCAGTATTGCGGAATGAATCCCGGGAAATTTCCGGTCAGCGATATCATGGAATTACCCATGATCGTGCCCAGTTCGGAAGCCGGAAGTTTGGTGACCTGGGATCTTTATAAGCAGTTTCCTGAATGGCGGAATGAATACAAGGATATTAAAATGTTGTGGCAGTGGGCCAGCGCAACGTATCAGCTTCACACCACCCGGAAGATGGTCAAAACCCTGGACGATCTGAAAGGATTGAAGATTATCGGATGGAGCTCAAGCCTGCTTGAAATGTTAAAAACGTTGGGAGCCAGCCCGATTCAGATCGGCCCCACCGACACGTATCTGGCCCTGCAAAGAGGGATGGCGGACGGTGTACTGTGTCCGCTGGCCCCGGTTAAATCATATAAAATCAGCGATGCAGCACGATTCCACACCATTGCCGACCTCAACGTCGGTCCATTCTGGGCAGGTATCAACCAGAACGTATGGAACGAGCTCCCGCCTGATTTGAAGCAGATCCTGATCGACACAACCGGTGACGACCTTGCAGGAAAATGCGGTCAAACTTTGGATGAAGGTGCCAGGGAAGATGCTGACTGGCTGAAAGGACAGGGACATGCGTTCTACGTACTGCCGGAGGCTGAAAAGACCGTTTGGCTGTCGAAGCTTCGCTATATGCACGATAACTGGGTGGAAAAAATGCAGGCAAAAGGTATCGGGAACGCCCGGGCCATATTAGAAGAAGCTAAAAGTCTGGGCAAGCAATACGCGCAAACAACCGGAAGAGGCTATGCCGAGTAACCCATCATGAAATTCACTGAAGAATCAAATATCGGATCGTTGGCCCTGGGGATCGTTTCGCCAAAGCCGGCCAGGCAGTTTTCTGCCGGACTTGATGCCATGGTCAACCGTATTGAGCGCTTGGTTCGCCCTGTCACCCAAAGCCTGGCGATGGTCAGCGCCCTGGTGGCAGGTGGCATGTCGATACCTATTTTTATCGATGTGGTCTGCCGTCTGATAATGAACCGGTCGGTTCCCGGCATCATCGAAATCGAAGAGTTTATGATGATTTTCATCGTATTTCTGGCGTTGGGGCATCTCCAGTCGGAAAAGGAACATGTCTCCATCGATCTGGTTTTTAAACGCTTTCCTGAATGGATGCAAAATCTCATTGCCTTCTTCAATGACACGGTCTGCTTTAGCCTGTTTGCCGTCATGAGCTGGCAGAGCGTCATCCAGGTCATCAATAAAAAAAGCGAGGTCAGTTTTTCACTTGGAATCCCCCTATCCATTTTTATTGCGGTGTCCGCCCTGGGTATCATGCTCCTGTCGGTGGTGCTGTTGATCGATATTTTAAAAACCCTGTCCAGGGTCATCAAAGACGACCGGGTTCTCTGGCTTCTGCTCCCCCTGGGACTTGCCGTGCTGTTTGCACTCTCACCGCTTATCATCAAAATGTTCATGGCAGATCGGCTGGGCGGCTTTACCCTGGGGCTTGCGGGCATGGGGGTCATGTTCGTGCTTCTGCTCTTGAAAATGCCCATCGGCCTGGCCATGACCGTCACCGGTTTCTGGGGGATGCTTATTATCTCCAAACACTTGCTTGCGCCGTTGAGTATGCTCGGAATCGCCCCGTATCACACGTCGGCATCGTTTATTCTGGCGGTGGTTCCGTTGTTTATTCTCATGGGAGAGCTGTCATTTCATTCAGGGATCAGCAAAGATCTGTTCGATACCGCCTACAAATGGCTCGGAAGGCTGCCAGGCGGTTTGGCCATGGCGGCCGTGGCAGGCTGCGCCGGCTTTGCTGCAGTCTGCGGCGATTCCATGTCCACGGCCGTGACCATGGGGACGGTTTCCCTGCCGGAAATGGAAAAGAAACGCTACCAGGTAGAGCTGGCCACCGGGAGTCTGGCTGCCGGAGGGACCCTGGGAATTCTCATCCCACCCAGTGTCGGGTTTATTTTCTATGCCATTATTACCGAAGAATCTGTCGGCAAGCTTTTCGTGGCCGGCATTCTGCCCGGTTTGCTGCTGGCGTTTCTTTTCATGATCTGTATTTACTGTATGGCGCTGCTCCATCCTGAAATGGCGCCGCGGGGTGAAAAAACAAGTTTGTCCGTCAAAATTATCGCACTTAAGGGTATTATCCCCATGCTGCTGTTGTTTGTGCTGATTCTGGGCGGCATTCTGGGGGGAATGTTCAGCCCCACCGAAGGCGGCGGCATCGGTGCCGTGGGTGCATTCTGCTTTACGGTTTACCGTCGCCGGCTCAACCGGGAAAACCTAATGAAAGCGATTCGGGAAACAGCCGCGCTGACAACAAAACTGCTCATGATCCTCATCGGGGTCGGCATCCTGGGTTATTTTCTGGCAGCCACACGTCTGCCGTTCATTTTGTCGGATATCGTAACAAAGCTGCCATGGGGTCGCTATGTCGTTTTTGCCGCAGTGCTCCTGCTGTTTATCATTCTCGGCTGCTTGATGAACGTCATTCCCATGATCCTGCTGACCCTGCCGGCCATCTATCCGTCGATTCTGGCGCTGGGTTTCGATCCGATCTGGTTTGGGGTCGTGACGGTTATCGTCATGGAGATGGGGCAGATCACGCCGCCCATCGGCGTGAATGTATTTGCTTTGAGCAGTGTTGCGAAGGATGTTCCCATGGAGAAGATATTCAAGGGCGTGTTTCCGTTTTTCGCCTGCATGGTCGTTTGTGTCGTCATTCTCGTGGTATTTCCGTCCATCGCGACCTTTCTGCCGGATTTATTGTTTTAAGCGGATAGCGGTAAATGGGTTTAGGCATCGAATAAAAGGAGGAAAAAGCAATAATGGCTATCAAAGCAAAAAAAGTGGCGGTGATCGGACTTGATTGCGCCCTGCCGCATTTGATCGAAAAACATATCGCAGAGGGGTACCTGCCGACGTTTAAAAATTTGAAAGACAAGGGTGTCTGGGCGGAAAATAGTCTGGTTCCCTATCCAACGGTTACCCCTCCCAATTGGGCGTCCATCGCCACCGGCGCATTTGCCGGCACCCACGGTATCACCGATTTTCACTATCATGTGGCCGCCGAAGAGCTGGATAACACCCATATCCGGCAGAATTTTTCCAGCGAGCGGTGCCAGGCGGAATTCATTTGGGACGCGCTGGATACGGAAGGAAAAAAATGTATCGTTCTCAACTATCCCAACGCATGGCCGGGAAAGATGAAAAACGGTATCCTGGTTGGCGGCGAAGGCATGACCATCGGTGAAAGTCGGGCCAATCTGCCTAAGCTCGAGATGACGTTTTCCGTCTGCGCCGACCAGATGGTAAGCACCGGCATCTATCCGAATGCGATCCGGGGAGAATTTGAAGAAGCGACGGGTTGGAGCAACTGTGACGACATGGGTGACGAACCGCTCGAAATGACCATCGATCTGAAATTCAATGAAGCCAAAATCCTGCCCCAAGCCACCACCTGGTACGTACTGGTTCGGGCGGATGAAAACGGCAACTACGACCGGGTGACCCTCAGCCCGACCCGGGATTTCAAGGATGCCTTCTTTACACTGAAAGCGGGGGCTTGGAGTGACAAAATAACCACCGTAATTCGATTTCAGGATGGATCCGACCATGAAGTATTTTTTCGCTGCAAACTGCTGGAACTTTCCAACGATGCCGAGGATTTCCGTTTGCTCATCGGCGCCATGGTGGAAAACCACGGCTGGACGGATCCGCCTGAAATCGCCGAGGAGCTGATTTCCGAGGAAGGATGCTTTCATGCAGCCGGCGGCATGATCATGACCATGCTGGGCATGGTGGACTACGACACCTACCTGGAAATGAATGACCACCTTTCGATCTGGATGGCCGATGCGGCCGCAACCCTGATGAAAAATCATGATTGGGACCTGTTTTACATGCATTCGCATCCCATCGACTGGATGTATCATGTACTGATTTCAGAACTTGAAAGCGAGGATGCGACGGTGAGGCAAAAGGCCTGGGATATCCACCGCCGCATGTATGAGGTTGAAGACCGGATGCTGGCAAAAATTATCGAGGCCGCCGGCAAGGATACCCTGATCGTTTTGGTTTCAGACCATGGCGCCACCCCGGACGGACCGATGTTCGATCCCTATAAGGCTTTGGTACCGGCCGGGCTTTCGGCGCTCATCGAAACAGAGAAGGATGAAACGTTCGATCTGCGGAAAAAAGTGCTGAACCTGAGCACGGCTCAGGTGGATATCGCCGGAAGCAAAGCAATCCCGCAGCGTGAAATATATATCTATGTCAATCTCAAAGGTCGCAACAAAGGCGGCATTGTCGATCCTGAGGATTATGAGGCGGTCCAGCAGGAAATCATCGATGCCCTTTACGGTTATGTGGATCCTGAGACCGGCAAGCGTCCGGTGGCCCTGGCTCTTACCAAAAAGGACGCCCGGATTCTAGGGCTTCATGGGAATCGGGTCGGCGATGTGGTATACGCCCTGCAACCCTGGTTCGGCAGTCAGCACGGTCAGATCCTGCCAACCGCCACCCACGGCGTCGGTTCGCTCAAGGGGTTGTTGTGCATGACCGGTCCGGGAATGAAAAAAGGCTACCGCATGGACCGTACCTGTTCACCCACCGATATCGTTCCGACCATCTGTTATCTGATGGATTTCCCGGTGCCGGCGGATGTGGAAGGGTGTATTTTGTATCAGGCATTTAAAAAACCGAATTTCAAGATCATGGAAATTCAGAAGCTCAAGGACGGTCTGGCGCGCATGGAAGCGGCGGTGGAGCGGGGCAACCGCGAACCGTGGGACCACCATGATTGTGCCTAATCCGGGGAAAATGAATACATGGCTTGATGGGTTTCATGTTCAGGGGAACTGTTTTCGGGAGTGAAAGTTAAAACAGGTTGCCGTAATCCGGATGATGAGGAAACGCGTATGCTGTTTGTGATAAACAAAACCCGTCCGAACATTTTCGATTTGATCCAAATGCTGTCCGGCGGTGAAGACAAGTCGGTGCTGTTGATCGGCGATGCCGTCAATTATGCCAATCCGTTTATGGCCGGCAAATTTCAGGATCTTGATGTTGAAGAGATATACGTTGCCAGAGACGCTCTTGACGCCCGCGGCATTACAATTGCCGCAGCATGCGAGATCGTCGGTTATGACGAAATGATTGCGCTTATTCTGGAAAGCGATGAAAAGGTGCTTTCCATTTAGAGATAGGTACGCAAGAAAGAAGATAAGCTCATGCCCAGGACATTAACCATTATGCTGCTTTCCGGAGCCGCGGAAAACGAAGATGCCGTCTTTGCCGTTTGCCTGGCCGAAGCGGCCCTGAGAAAAGGCCACCAGGTCAACATCTATCTTTATGGAAACGGGGTTAACCTTTCCAAGCAAGAAACCCCCATCGACGGTCCGCTGCACATCGCTCCGCGACTGCTTGAACATATCGAGCCGGCCAAGGTGGGGAAGACGCTCGAAAAAATTGCCGGGATGGGCGCCAACGTCTGTACATGTCACACCAATGAGCATGCCCGGGGAATAGAGTCGAATGCTTATATCGACGGCATCAAATGGGGGGATATCGGGCACAGTTTCTGCGATTTTCTGCTGGTGACCGATGTGCTGCTGTCCCTGGCGCATTGATGGGCCGGATTAAACGGTAAGGCGTGCATCCAAGAAAATGTGCATGAAGATACAAACAGGAGACACTCATGATTCAGTCCTTATGCGTTGTCGTGGGCCGGCCGCAAGGAGTTGAGCTTTCAGCTCTCGGTCTTCGGGAAGCCTGGGCCGCCCACGCGTATGCCATCGAAACCCGTATGTTGTTTTTCGATGACGGCATATATAATCTCTTAAAGAATCCCGGCTACTTCGGTAGCATGCTCAAAGATCTTATCGATGAAAACGGCGAAGTGTTCTGTCTCCGCGAAAGTCTTGCAGCGCGGGGAATTCGTGCGGAGGAGCTCGTGGAGGGAGTCAGGCTGATTTCGAAACAGGAGGTCGCAGATATCATCGAGGAATGTGACGCCGTTAACGTATTTTGAGCAAAACATCTGATCCACGTAAACCCGTATCATACAAAAAGGAAACATGGATGGCAACTGTGGTTGAATATGTGCGTGAACAGGGTGGGGCGGCCGACCGGTTCGGGGTCGGCGCCGAATCCCTATCGGAAATCCGAACGGATTTCAGCGCGATGTCAAAACAAGAAAAAGACGCTGAACATATAGGTGCACGACTGCTGTTGTGCGCCTGTCTGAGCTGCTACTGCAACACGTTTGTCAATGCCCTGGAGAAAGCCGGCGCGGAGGTTAAATCCTTATGTGCCAGGGCCACGACCCAAAAGGAAAAGGATGATATACGGCGGACACGGTATTCCCGGATCATCCTCAGCCTCGAGGTGGGGGTCGGCGATGCCCATGCGGATATTTTCGAGCGGGTGCGTGAAAACATGGAGGCCGGATCGCTGATGACCTATTCTCTGGAAGATGCCATTGAAATGGAATACCGGGTGCGCCGGGTATGAAATCAGTCAACCGGTCTACAATTTATTAAAAAGGCCCCACATGGGGCAATTCATAGACCGATTTCCATCCTTCGCTGAAAGGTTCCTTTAAAAACGGTGCCAGTTCTTCCGGAGTTCGCAGCGTTACCTTGTCCACCGGCGGAACGGTTCCCGGTGGAAAGGCTTCAAGGATCTGTTCATTGAGCAGGGTGAGATATTTGAGAATGGCCGCAATGGGCCTTTTCGCCTTTCTCGGGCTGGCGAGACTCGGTTTGCCGACAACGCCCTCGGGTGTTGCGTGACGCTCGATGGCAAAATGCCCCTCGCCCTCCGACCATCTGTGGGGACGCCGGAAAGGATCCACCGAAGTATCGAAATGTCCTTCCGGTAGATACTGCTCGCCCTCAGCATCCTTTACGACCCGCATATCCACCATCTCCGGAAACATCAGCTGCGCCACGGATGTTTCACTTTCATCGGCATGTATAAAATTCGTTTCGAGGCTGTCTTCTCGATCTACCGGCATGAAGAATTCCCTGACTCCCCGGTGCCAATCCAGAATCTGAAAAATCCCGGGAAGCTGGAACCGCTTCATAAATTCCTGGATCGCGGATTCGAGCATCCACAGGTGCCCGTGGTTGTTGATCATTACGATCTTTCTGTAACCATCGTTCCAAAAACCCAGCATGGTATAAATCACCATTTCTTCCACGGTTTCCTTGGGAATGATGACGGTGCCCGGCATGCCCATATGGTGGTAAGGGTGCCCGCCGTAGTTTAAGGGGGTAAAGGCCAGATTGATTTCGCAACCCTTTTTTGCGGTGTACCGACGGACGCCCTCGAGAATTTGAGTCACCATAAAAGTGTCGAGCCCGCTGTTGGCATGGATGCCATGATTTTCCGTGCATCCGATGGGCAGAAAGAGAATATCATTTTTTTTCCTTTTTTCGATACAGTGTACGCGCGGCGTATTCTGAATGTAGCAACCGGCCTTACCCAATTCCGGAGCAGACGGTATTTCATAGTCGGCAAGGATTGCATCGATTTCCGCTTCCGATGCGTCCCAGATTTCTTTCTTTAATCTTCCCACCGTGTTGTCTTCAAAAATAATTTCAGGATAGTTCGTGGTCAACCATTTCTTTTTATCCATGATGAAGCCCTCCTTTATGACAAATGCCCTAGAGATTCAATATCGTGTGAACCGCTTCCGTTGAGTTGCGCTCGGGGTCCAATTCGAAACCGACAATCCCGTCATAGTTCAACTCTTTCAGCACGGTCATCACATTGGCAAAATTAATTTCGCCTGTTCCGGGTTCGTGTCTGCCCGGGACATCGGCGACATGGATGTACCCGATGGCGTCGATATAGGCCTTGAGCGTGTCGATGAGGTTGCCCTCCATAATCTGCATGTGATATATATCGTATAATATCTTTATATTTGAAGAATTTACAACTCTGATGAGCTCGGCGGCATCTTTTGTTGACGTTAAAAAATTGCCCGGGTGATCGACAAGGGTATTCAACGCTTCCAGTAGAAGGGTGATATTTGCGGCTTCCGCCTTGGCGGCCAACGATTTGAGGATATCGAACATGACCGCGATTTTTTTTATGTCGCTGACATGGCGGTACGGATCGATAACAACACCGTTTTCACCCAAGGCATTCGAATGAACGACCAAGTGATCGCAGTTCAAAAACTGTGCAGTTTCAATGGAAGCTTCAACAAACGAAATGTAGTCTTCCCGCTGAGTTTCATCGATCATCGAAAATTCCTGATCCCCTGAAAAGCTGGCGATCTTGAGATCGTGCGTACGGCACAGCGCTTTTATCTTTTTTATGTTTTTATCCTTCCAGGACCAGAACTCGATATAATCAAAACCCGATTCCCCGGCTAACCGGAACCTGTCCTCAAAAGGTACTTCCGTATAAACCATCTCTATGCAGATTGATTTTATCATCAGGCAAGCATCTCTTGGACGGCGACAGGTCTGTTTTCTTTCAGCGATCTGAGTGCCGCCATACCGATAAGAACGGGCTGCAAACCGTCATTCCCGGTTACCGGAGGTTCTTCATCTTTTGTGACGGCCTCGGTAAAGGCTTTTAATTCTTCAATATATGACGCTTTGTACCTTTCCAAAAAGAAATAGTGGGGTTTCTCGCGGGTGACCCCATCCGCCGTGCTTAATACAGCGGAATTTGGGAAGTCATTTTTGACGTCGACATACCCTTTGGATCCAAATACTTCGACTCTCTGATCATATCCGTAAACGGCCTGCCTGCTGTTGTCGATAACGCCCAGCGCTCCATTTTTAAAGGTCAGGGTGATAATCGCCGTATCGATGTCGCCAAGCTTTCCTATTTCAGGATCGATCAGAACAGCTCCCTGCGCATAAACGGTATCGACGTCACTGCCGGATAAATACCTGGCCATATCGAAGTCGTGGATGGTCATGTCCAAAAATATGCCGCCGGAGACTTTTACATATTCGATGGGCGGGGGCGCCGGGTCTCTCGAAGTGATCTTGACGATGTGCACGTTTCCTATGTCTCCATTCTTGACGATTTCCCTTACTTTTCTGAAATTGTGATCAAACCTTCGGTTAAACCCGATCTGAAGCTTTACGCCGGCTGTCTCCGCAGCCCGTAAGGCCCGTCCGATCCTTTCGATATTGAAGTCGATCGGTTTTTCACAGAAGATGTGTTTGCCTGCGTCTGCGGCTTCGATGATCATTTGAGCATGCGTGTCCGTGGAGGAACAGATGAGCACCGCTTCGATTTCAGGATCTTTGAGGATATCTCTGTAGTCGGAGGTGAGATTTGCGATTTTTAAATTATCCGCCCACGCTTTTGCCTGGTCTGCGTAAATGTCGGCGACCGTTTTGATATCAACCCCCGGAATATTGTAAGTGACGATTTCACCGTGTAATTTCCCAATTCTTCCGGCACCAATCAATCCAAGCTTCATGTCTCCTCCTCATTATCGTTGCTCGTTTGTTTATTTCAAAATTCGTTTGTCATTTCAATGGTTATTTTCGGGTCGATAACCAATAATATGGTTGCTTTTAAAAAGTGAGCGTTTTAAATTTTAAAAATGTGGTTATATGAAAAGCACAAGCTCAGCTATGGTTCCGCACTTGTATGTTTATAAAAGGAAACTGTATGCCTCACCTAAAAATGAAAGCGGTCAAGGTCTTTGGATTCGATCTGGGAAATACCCTTATCAACGATACTATGCTCGCAAAAGACGCTGCCGCAGATATGGGTGACTGGCTTTTAAAGAACGCAACCGTGCAATCCAGGGAGGCCTTCCTCACCACCTATACCAGAATTAACTATGGCACAAAGAAACCGTTTATAAGCCATACCTTCGGTGAACTCGAATTTTTCGAAAAAACGTTTGACGAATTGGCGGTAACGAAGATTTCCGCAGTAAGGTCTTTAAAAAAATACCGGCAGATTTTGATGGAAAAAATCCACCCGGACAAGGATATCGCGGATGCTTTTCGGTTAATAAAAGAGAGAAATGTGAAAATCGCCCTCATGTCCAATGAACGTTCCTGCCGGGTCGATGCCTACATGGAAAAGACAAAAATGGCACCATTTTTTGATGCCGTTATCGTTTCCGAAGGTATCGGCGTAGAAAAACCGGATCTTCGCTTTTTTCAGGAGGCGTTATACCGGTTAGACATCAAAGGCGAAGAAATGGTCATGTTCGGAGACAACGAAGTAGCCGATGGCGCTGCAAAACAGCTGGGAATCTTTTTTGTTCTGGTAACGGCCTACAAGAACAAGGGCTGGATATGGGAGGACGGAAACCCTTATCAGCCCGATTATGTCATAGACAAGATCACCCCAAAAAATATGACGAAATTTCTACAAACAATCTCTCCTCTGCGATAAAAGTTCGGAACCCGGGTCATTACCTGAATTTTATACAAGATTCAGGTATCATCCGTCGCGCTAGACTTCCTTCTCATCGGGTAAAATGTGCAGGTTTTTTTCCTGAAAGGTGAGCGTCACTTCTTCACCGATTCCAAAGACGACATGCTCCTGGGGGTTGGCGATCTCCACGGTGATGATCGTATCTGCCATATCGACCTCATATACCATCTGCGATCCAAGGTAAACCGCTTCACGGATAATGCCGGTCAAGGTGTCCGGTTTTTTCGATTCGAGCCTGACAGCCTCGGGGCGAAGGACGAGAAGTACGCCGGCCCCTACTGTAAAAGCATCATTTTTTACGGTAACGATAATTTTTTTGCCCATGAGTTCTATTTCCAAGGCATTTCCCGGTCTCATGGCGGTGATATGGCCCCTTATGAAGTTGGCTTTTCCAATAAAATCGGCAACAAATCGGTTGACGGGGTGCGCATAAATCTCCTGAGGATTCCCTATCTGCATGATTTTCCCATTATGCATGATGACGACCCGGTCTGAAAGGGTCATGGCCTCTTCCTGATCGTGGGTAACATAGACCGATGTGATACCCACGCGTTGCTGGATTTTGCGGATCTCCAAACGGGTAGACACCCGCAGCTTGGCATCGAGATTGGAAAGCGGTTCATCAAGAAGGAGCACTTTGGGCTCCATGATCAGGGAACGGGCCAGACTGACACGCTGCTGCTGGCCACCTGAAAGTTGAGCAGGAGAACGTTTTTCAAATCCCTCCAGCCCCACGAGTCCCATTATCTCCTCTGTTTTTCTGCGAATATCGTCAGCCGAGTCACGGCGTATCTTGAGGCCGTAAGCGATGTTCTCGAACACTGTCAGATGCGGAAATAGCGCATAATTCTGAAATACCATCGTGGTGGGTCGCTGGTTGGGCGGGGTGGTGCTCACTTCTTCGCCATCGATGTGGATCGATCCGGAGGTCGGGATCTCAAAACCTGCGATCATTCTCAAGGTAGTTGTTTTGCCGCAGCCGGAGGGACCCAGCAGGGTGACCAGATCCCCTTTTTTTACTTCAAGATCGACATTGTTCACCGCGTAAACGGCATTTTTTCCGGTGCCGAACACCTTTACAAGATTATTGAGAACAAGAAAGCCCTGTTTCATCCCTTATCCTTTCACATATGGCGGCCTTTACCCGACCACATCTATGGCGCTTGATCCTTTGCCTACCCGGTTCACCACTATCTGAATAATGGCGAGGGAGACCAGCACGATCAAAATCAGCAAAAGGCTCATGGCTGCCGCCTGGGCGTACTGGCAGTTATCCACAAAGCCGAGGACGGCCACGGTAATGAGGTTCCATTTACCGGAGACAACGAAAATGATCGCACTGATGGCAGTCATTGCCTTGACAAAACTAAAGGCCAGCCCTGAAAAAAAGGCCGGCGCGATCATGGGAAGCGTAATTTTTCTGAAAGTTTTATTGCTGTTGGCTCCCAGATCGGTGGACGCTTCTTCGATGGCCGGATCGATCTGTTGAAGGGCGGCGATTCCTGCTCGTATACCGACCGGCATATTTCTGAATATAAGAAGCGTGATAATGATCCAGGCGGTTCCGGTCAAGATAAATGGAAACATAATGGATCTCTGGTTGAAGGCGAGAATGTAGCCGATGCCGACGACGGTACCCGGAACGGCAAAGGTCAGCATGGACACAAACTCCATGATTCCCCGACCGATAAATTTTTTGCGGATGACAAGGTACGCGATAAACATCCCCATAATTCCGGTTATGGGCGTCGCCACCGTGGAAAGCGACAGAGAGTCGATAATATAGTCCTTGCCTACTTGATACATCTCAATATAATTTTTGAAGGTGAGGGTCGAATCCACCCCCCAGAGTGTCTGGAAAGAACCGAAGATGACCATGCCGTAAAAGAGAAAAATAATTCCGCTGAAAAGAATGCAGGTGCTGTAAGTCGGCAGTTTGATGTACCATTCTACGCCTTTGATGGTTGCGCCTGTGGGTTTTCCGGTGACCGTAACATACGATTTTCTCGATACCCAGTATTTTTGTATGAAAAAAGCCGTTATGGTCGGTGCGAGGAGAAGAATCGCCAGAGTGGAACCTCTGGAAAGGTCGTACATTCCGGTAATCTGCAAAAAGGCCTGTACGGAAAGCACGCGGAAATCACCCGAGATCACCATGGGATTCCCGAAATCGGCCATGGATTCGATAAACACCAGCAGCCAGGCACTGGCAAGACCGGGTACGGACAGCGGCAGCGTCACGGTGAAAAAAACGCGGATTCTCGAAGCGCCCAGATCCATGGCCGCTTCTTCAAGGGCGGGGTCTATGGCCTGGAGAATTCCGTAGAGAACGAGAAAGGCGATAGGCCCGTAGGCGATGGTCTCTACCAGAACCAATCCACCCAGACCATAAATCGAGTATTCACCGATAATCTTTTCTACAATCGGTGTAAGGCTGCCCGATCGACCGAAGAGTAAAATGGCTGCGAGCGCGACGATAAACGGGGGCGAGATAATGGGGAATGTTGCCGTAAGACGAAAAAACCGTTTAAAGGGTATCGGGGTCCGTGTAATGGCGTAGGCAAAGGAAAAGCCGAGCAGCGTTCCTGCGCATGCGGTACAGACCCCCAGAATGACACTGTTTATAAAGGGTTGATAAAAATACCTTTTGGCAAAAATCGCCACATAGTTCGAGATGTCGAATTGTTTGTCTATGATGAAGCTGGTTTTGAAAACGAGGAATATGGGGTAGACCACGAAAACCAGCAAAAAGTAGAAAATGGCAAGTATGGAAATGAGGAGCAACGGCTCTTTCCATATCAAGCGCAGATTTCCTATGGTCTCATTTCTGTTGTTGTGCCGTCCAGTCATGGCGTCCTTCAACGCGTGGATCTTTCGTACTCATGCAGGATGAATCATCAATAAACAAATAAATTTTTTTTTGGTTTTCCCTCGGGCCCTTGACCCCTGGGATCCTAATAAGTAAGCCTGTGCAAAAAAGATATGCTACGGTGAAGAAAGACATTCAAATTGACCAACCGATTTGGGGGTGATTCACAAATAATCCCTGCCACATGGTAAAACCGTGCCAGGGATTATTTCAGTTGAACGCCTTGGGCCTATTTCCCGATTCGATCTCTCCAGGCTTTGATCATCTCCCCTTTGTTTTTTCCTGCCCAGATGTGGTCATACTCGATCAAGTCGACCTGATCCAGGGTAACGGACCCTTTGCCCACGGTGGCTTTGGGATTTACGGGAACCCGGTTGTATTTCTGGAAAAGATTTTGTGCTTTCACGGTAAAGCACCAGTCGATGAATTTTTTCCCGAGTTCGGGCTCAGGTCCGGCCTTTATCAGAGACAATCCGCCGATTTCATAACCGGTGCCTTCTTTGGGGAAGGTCATGACGACAGGATAGCCCTTGTTGACGCCCTTGGCGAGAATATCGTGAGAAAAAGCTATCCCCACGGCGACTTCTCCCAGTCCGACCATTGGGATACAGCCTGTTCCCGATTTCGTGTACTGATGAATGCTCTGCTTGTCGAACTTTTCCCACCAGTCTAGGGTTTTTTCGAGACCGTACATCTGGATCAAGGTGGCGTAGGCTGTGTACGCCGTGCCGGAAGTATAAGGGTAAGCCATGGCAACGTTTTTAGAAAATGCAGGGTTGAGAAGATCGTCCCAGGAGGTGGGGGCTTTTACCCCCTTTTCTTTCAGGAAGTTGGTGTTCGTGACAAACCCGATGGCACCTGAGTAAAATCCTGTCCAGGACCAGTCTTTAGCGTGAAGTTTTTCTGTCAATGCAAAATCGGTGTTGGGTTTATAGGGCGTGAGCAATCCTTTTGAGGCGGCGTTGATGTGAGATGTGTTGGAACCTGCATGCCAAACAGTGGCCTGAGGGTTTGCCGCTTCCGCTTCCACCCTCGCCAGAACTTCTCCGGAAGACATTCTCACGAATACAACCTCGATTCCGGTTTCCTTTTCAAAGGCATCGATATAATACTTCGCTTCCTCGGTATCGAAAGCTTCGTAAATGTGAAGGACCTTCCCCGCTGCATGGCTTGTTGCAAAACCGGTAAACAGGAAAATGGCGGCAAACAGTGATATAACGATTACTCTTTTCATAAGAACCTCCTTTTAATAATGTTATTTTGTTGAGGATCTCTATTCCGGATATCGGTTTTTCAGTATATTACGCCTGTTTGCTGTGTCAAGAAATTTAGCACTGCGTAGAAACCTTTGCTTGTTGAGGGTGTGTCATGAACCGTCATCCCGGCCAAGTACCGCGATTTGTCCGGAATGATGGCTCTATGCAAATTGCGACACAATCTCTTTGGGCCCGGGTATTTTGTTTGTTCTGCATCTCATTTGATTTTGAGTTGACGCTTTGCGGATGCCGGTATATTTTAAACCCGTACTCTCTTTTCCGAAGAAGGGGACCGGACCATGTCAACAAATGATGATGCGCGGGTGTTCGATTTAGTACTGGTCGGCGCTATATCCAAAGATGAGAATATTTACCTAGACCGGGAGGAAAGAACCCTTGGCGGTGCGGTAACATATGGCGCGTTTGCTGCAAAACGGTCGGGTGCTGATGTCGGCATCGTTACGAAGGCGGCTGAAAGTGATCGTCATCTCCTGAAACGGTTTTATGATGAACAGATTCGTGTTTGGATGTCACCGTCCCAAAAGACCACCGCCATACGAAATGTTTATCACTCCATGGATAAGGAACAGCGAACCTGCACGTGTCTGTCGGCGGCTGATCCCTTTACACCGGAGTGCCTTCCCGAGGTTTCCGTCAAAATCATTCATGCGGCGGCTATGATCAGAGGGGAAATCCCCCTGAAAACACTGATTGCCATGAGCCGGGTAACCAAGGTCGGCCTCGATATCCAGGGATTTCTCAGGGTCTGCCGGGGGGCCCGGATGGTTTTCGAAAAATCGAACGAGGTGGCACAGGCGCTCAAATGGGTGACCTATCTGAAGACGGATGCCGCAGAAGCAGAAATTTTTACCGGAAAAACGGATTTAAGCGAGGCGGCTGCGGCAATGGCGGAGATGGGGCCAAAAGAGGTGGTGATTTCGCACAATACCGGTCTGGTCCTTTTCTTTGAAGGAAAAATATACAAAGCCCCTTTAACGCCACGTAAATTAGACGGACGAACAGGGCGCGGCGACACGCTGTTTTGCAGTTATCTCGCCCGCAGAACAAAAGAGGATACGCCTTTCAGAGCCCTGCAATTTGCGGCGGCCCTGGTGTCGCTCAAACTGGAAACACCCGGTCCTTTTCGCGGCACCATGGAAGATGTTTTGGCGAAAATGAAAGCATCTAATCTTAATGGGACATAAAAAAATTGAACATCCAACACTGAACGTCCAACTTCCAACGCCGAAGATAGATGTCGCTGCGCTCTGCCAATTTTCAAACTATCTATAAAACGGAAATTAACAGACAATAAAATCGATAGGATTCCTTCTTGAATGTTGAACGTTCAATGTTGGAAGTTGAACGTTCATCTTTTCAGATGGCCTCTAAAAAGATAGAAGCAGTTTCAGGTGTTTTCCCAGGTGCTTCAGAAGAACCTCCTCATGGAGATGACGATGCTGATGCAAGATGTTCCGTATGCCCGTGCGGAACAAATCACCACCCGCGATCCTTTGCGTTAGGACCGAGCCGAAAGTTGCATGAAGAATCTGGCGGCCATGATCCTGATCCAGGTAGGTTTTTTCCAGGTCCCTGTCTTGGAGTGCGCTTGCCTCGGGCACCAGGTCTAATCCCGTGCTTAAATGATACGTTAGCCGATCCTCTTCGAACCTTTTTCTGGCCAATCCGATGATCGATCTGAAAAAGGTTTTATCAACCCGGCAAACCACACGAAGGGCCTCCAGATAACTCGTTCCGGCTGTTTTAACATGAAACCGGCCGTTGCAGATTCTGCCGATGGACGGATATATACTGAATTTGTCACTCCCGCTGTGCACACCGAGTTTGTATGGCCCGAATTGTTCTGCAATTGCCGCATGGTGTTTCAACGACCGCTCAAACAAGGAGATATCGCCTTTATAATCGATTCCCTTTTCAAAACTTCCGATGAATCGGGGTGCGATGCTGACGACGGGGACGCCATGGCGCTTGAGTTCCAGCGCGATGAGGAGATGTTCCAGAATCGACGTTGGCTGGAGGGTTTCATCGATGGAAAGTTCTATCTCAAATGGCCGATGCCCCATGATTTTCGCAACATGTTGCGCCAGTTTATACGTGTGATCGAGTGCCCGGCCGTATTTAACGGCAGCGTGCTTTAATGAGGGTTCATCGAAAACCACTTGAAACCCTTCCTGATTAAGTTCAACTTCGTAAGTTTTTCCTCGATAACATTTGATGACATCCAGTATCCCCTGCGCGTTATCGTCCATGAGATTCCGGAATTTTGTTTCAATTTTCATCCGGTCATAATTGTCTGCCTGCTGATCCACGTAGTTGCTGGGGTCAATGGTGAAAAAAACAAATCCCGCCCGGGCGGTCGTTTCCACATCGGATTCTGTTTTCAAGTGATCGGCGTCGGCGCCAAAAGCGCGGGTCCATCCGGATCGAAAAACACCCCAGGTGGCATCATCCATGACTTCTTGGGCGGTTCTTTTCGTGCGGGACATTTCTCGTATCGATTGTTGTGCAAAAACCGGAAGAATTTTTCCTCCGGCATTGGAGACAGCCATGACATGACCGGAAGTTGCCAGTCCGATACGGTCGCCAAAACCGAAAGAAGGCTTCAGACCGAGCGGCTGCGGGCGTGTATAGGAAACGAGCCGCCTTAAAACGGCTGCATTTCCGGGGGTTGTTTCCGCCATGAGCACCCGAAGTCCCTGACGCTCAAACAATTCCCCGTGAAAGTCGGTCATCCACTTGGGGACCTTTGCTGCTTCTGCGACGGTAAAAAGCATGCTGTGCTTTTTTTGGTCTACCATCCCCAGGATGCCGCCTGCAAGTCTGCAAAGGGAGGCGGGCAGTACCGACCCACACGCCAGTACAGCGTCGAGGGAGCCGGCTACCGGCGCTCTCATTTTTTCGTCCAGGCGCCGGGCGGTGTTTGCCCTAAATGATTTGATAACGTCGGCAGGGGGGTACATTGGCTTCCTCTCATACGGTGGGTTTGATTAAAAGCTTGTTTACATAGCTTAGAGAATTCTTCAATGCATGATCCACATCAGGTTTGGGAAGGCATTCAAATGACAAATATCCGTCGTACCCGATACCGGTCAACGCATTCAGCACCTCGCGAAAAGGCAAATGCCCTTGTCCGGGTCCGCAGCGGTTGCTGTCGACCAGATGGACATATCCCAGGGCGCTGCCGGCTCGGCGGATGCTGGCGACGATATCCCGTTCCTCGATGTTCATATGGTAGGTGTCTGCAAGATATTTCAAATTGTCGGCACCGGTCCGCTCGATCAGAAAGAGGGCGTCTTCTGTTGTATTGAGCCAGTCACATTCATAACGGTTCAGAGGTTCCAGCAAAAGAGACACCCCCGCATCCGCCGCGGAACGGCAGCATGCCTCAAGACAGGCAAAGTGGTTTTCCCGGCGTTTGGCGGCTTCGGAAATATTGTCGCCCAGATTTCCGTTGAGCAGACCGATCGTTACGGCAGCGCCCAAACGCCCTGCGAGCTCGATGTGCCGTTTCACCCGCTCGACAGCCTGAGATCGGATCCCGCTGCTTGGATCGGAAAATGTCAATCCATCCATTCCCGCGGCCATACCCGTACCCAGCGTGGTGACAGGCAATGCATGACGACGGGTCAGTTCGACGACCTCATCCCAATTCACATCGTTAGGGTGTCGCAAATGAATTTCGATTCCGTCGTAGCCATAGCGGGATACACGGGCAAAGGACTCAGCTAGTGGGCCGCGCAAAAGGATAGGCGCAAAACGTGCTTCACTGGGGGTTGCCGTTGCTGTCAATTTCATGTGAATCCTCGCATGCCCAAATTCGGCGGTTACCGGGGGCGGCGGTTTTCTGAATCTTGTCGGGACGATCGATAAGCTCTCATATGGCCCGATCCGAACGCTCTAATAATGGTTCTTCTTGGCCGGGGTTAAAAGACAGCCGTGATCTTGCATTCTTTCCGGTCGGTTTGAAGCAGAAGGATGTTCTGCGGCACCTCATCAAGCGTGATTTGTTTTGTAATAATCGGCGTCATGTCCATTCCGGCCGCCATGGCCGAAATCACACGGGGAAACGTGCCGTGCCCCGAATGTCCCTGCGACCCAACGATACTGGCCCTTCGGACCTGAAAAACCTCGCCGGTCACCTGTATTTTTGCATCCGCGCGTGCCACGATGACGACGGTGGTGTTCAGCGCACGGCCGTTCCAGATTACACTTTCGATATCACCCCAGACGACGTCCGGCAGACCGGTTGCTTCCAGAATAAGATTGACGCCGTGACCGTTTGTGATTTTCAGGACCTGTTCCGCCGGATTGCCTTGGGCAGGGTCGATCACATGGGTTGCTCCCAGTTTTCTGGCCATTTGAGCTCTTTCCCTGGACGGCTCCGACATGATCACGTGGCTCGCGCCTGCGGTTTTTAATATCGCGCAGGCAGCCGCACCTATGGGCCCGCTGCCCAATATCCAGACCGAATCACCCGGACGGATCCCGCCGCCGCGCTCGATTACCGCATTGTAGGCAACGCTTGTAGGCTCCACCAAACTCCCAAGCAGAAACGCTTTTTCCTCGTCGTAACGATCCACGAGGTCATGCAGGCTCCAGCAGTATTTTGCGTCAAGGGCAATGAATTCTGCAAAAGCGCCGTCAATGGAGAATCCGATTTCCTGAAGGCGTTCGCAGTGGTTGGGATAACCATCCGCACAGGGTCGGCAGGTGCCGCACCAGGCCATTTCCTCGGCACAGACCGGCTCCCCGGCTTCAAAGGGTTTATTAGTGCGGCGGTTGACTGCATCGCCTGCGGCATCCACGACCACGCCTGAAAGTTCGTGACCCAGGGTACAGGGAAATGCGGTCAGTCCCGGATAGAAAATATAGCCGTCCGATTTGGTCTGGGCCATGTGAACGTCGCTGCCGCAAATGCCGCAGGCTTTGAGTTTGACAATCACCTGTCCGGGACCGGGTTTTGGGATGGGTTTGTCGACGATTTTTATTTTCGGATTTCTCCAAACCTGGCTGCCCAGATAGCTCAGTTTTCCATCAATGTCCTTTGATCCAAGCTTGAAATTCGGCTTGGGATCCCAATCTGCAAAAAGCGTTATTGTTTTCATCTCAGCCATTGCCCCCTCCTGCAAAAAAGTTTGTCCGAAGCGTGCAAATATGTTTCAACCGGATACGCGGCCGGTTTTTTTTGTTTTTCAGCATTACCAAAATATCATCAAAAATCGTCAATATGTCAAGCCAATAATCCTGCTGCCGGTTGGCGGGCTGTCTATGCTGTTCTGCAATAAATTACAGAAACTTAACGATCCCCAGATGTTATGCACTTGACTTATTTCCGTTTGCATCATAAATTTTCATGTCCATGCACGCACAACGAAGCATGAAACAAAGCTTAATATTGAAAGACAATCGCTGGTTTTCAAAAAGGAAGCATGAAATTTATTTAAAAGAACCATGCAAATACCATTCACACTGCCAGGAGGGGATATGATGATTGATCGATCGCACATCAGCCTGAACAGAATCCTTTTTCCGGCCGCAAGCCTCGAAGAATTTTTTCGATTCACCTCGGAATTGGGACTGAACAAAATCGAACTTCGCAATGATCTTCCCGGGAAAGGTATCATCGATGACTATTCACCTGAACAGGTGAAACGATTGTCTGAAAAGTACGGCATTACCATCTGCACCATCAATGCCCTGCAAAAATTCAATCTGGGGAGAATCCTGCCGGACGTTCTGGCGGAATTGAGAGAATTGATTTCTCTTGCGGTCGCCATAGACTGCGAGGCCATTGTGCTGGTACCGAACAATGAGGTAAATGATGCGAGGGGCCCCGGAGTAATGATGCGGGAAACCATAGCTGCGCTGAAAGCTTTTGGACCGCTGTTCAAAGAAAACAATTTGTTTGGATACGTCGAACCGCTGGGATTCGAAGAATGCTCGCTGCGTTCAAAGACTGACGCCATGAAAGCGATTCAGGAATCAGGCTGCGGCAACTACAAGATTGTTCACGACACATTTCATCACCACCTGGGGCCCGATACCCGTGACACGCTGAAAAATGCGTATGACGTCGCCTATACCGGACTCGTTCACGTGTCCGGTGTCGAGCACGATATTCCCGCCGGCGAATACAGAGATAATCACCGCGTCTTGATCACCGCCAGGGACAAGCTGAAAAACCTCCAGCAGATCGAACAGCTCATCGCCCTGGGCTATACCGGTGATATTTCCTTCGAACCTTTTGCCGGGGAGGTCCAACTCATGCAAACCGAGGTGTTGAAGTCACAGATCGATGAAAGCATAGGGCTGTTGACCCATACTTAGTGAGGAAAAGACAATGACGTTTTTAGAAGAATTATTCGGGCTTGACGGCAAAACGGCTGTTGTTGCGGGTGGTGCAGGGGTTATCGGCATCG